>MSHD01000038.1 GCA_001941045.1 Lachnospiraceae bacterium Zagget2 | reverse complement strand
ACAAAAAAGCCCTGAAACTCAGGGCTTTTTGAAGAGCGACAGACGGGGCTCGAACCCGCGACCTCCACCTTGGCAAGGTGGCGTACTACCAACTGTACTACTGTCGCATACCGAGCGGGTGATGGGAATCGAACCCACGTATCCAGCTTGGAAGGCTGGTGTTCTACCATTGAACTACACCCGCATTCAGAACAAAAATCATTTTACTATGCGATTTTTGCCCTGTCAAGCATTTTTAATAGAAAACATGATCTCCGATAACATAACCGTTCGCACTGCCGGCCCGCTTAAAATGTGTCGCCGTACCGACGGTCGTCTCGCCGTTAATCGCTGCCTGTGCCGCCTGGACGCAGCTGGCGCTCGGTCCCGAGGCCATGATCTGCGCCACCTTTCCGGTCGCCGCAGGTCCAAACTGTCCCGGCTGGGAGATCACTCCCTGGATCGTATTCGGGTAACCCGCACCGCGAACCCGGTTCATAACGACGGCGCCGATTCCGACCTTGCCCTCGTAGGGCTGACCGCCGCCCTCCGCCTGAATCAGTGCTGCCAGAAGCGTCACCTCATCCGTCGAAGCCGCGATCGCACCTAGATTCGTCGTCCGCTTTGCCTTCTCCTCGGCAGCCTTGCGGGCGGCTTCCTCCGCCTCGATCTCTTCCATTGTCTTAGCCTCCCCATATTCGCAGGACACCTCGACATATTCCGCGGAAACGTAGTTTATTTCTCCATCTGAATACACGATCTCGAGCCAGCCGTCTTCTTCCTCTCCGACCTCGATCTGCTCTCCGCAGCCGATCAGATCAATCACTTTGGAATCTGTATTGGCTTCCGCGCGTACCTTCAGTGTCTCCACCGTAACGGTCGCAATCTTTGATACATCTTCCTCCGCCCTCTCGGCGGCGTCCGAGCCAAATGCCAGGTATTCATCTCTGACCCAGCCCGTCACATTGCCGGACTGAATCTTCGTCCAGCCATCTGCCTGTTCGAGGATCTCGCCTGCATCTCCTTTGAACAGCTTTCCGACGGCTTTGGAATCCTCGCTCGTCTCTTCACGGATATTGACGGATTCCTCCACATTTGCCATCACGCGTCCCGCCCATTCGGTGCTCGCGAGCGCCGTGTCAATCTCTTCCTCGGTCAGATCGTCGAGAACGTTCATCCACATATCTTCGCTCTCAGAACCCAGACCGGAAAAACCGGTCAGACCCAGCCACATGGTCAGGAACAGAATCGAGAGCATCGCTTTTCTGAACATCTGAAACCTCCAAAACTATTACAAAAGTGTTACATTTATTACAGGGATTTTATCAGATGTTTCATAATTTGTCAACATTTCCCTACGATCTCTGCCTGCAGGCCTCATACATCAGAATCGCAGCGGCCACAGACGCGTTCAGGGACTCGAGTTTTCCATGCATCGGAATGCGGACAAGAACGTCTGCACAGGTACTTAAATCCACAGTCAGACCATTTCCCTCATTTCCGATCAGGAACGCGCAGCCCCGGCGATAATCCGCCTCATCATAACCGCAGGTTCCGCCAAGATGCGCCGCATAGCTGCGCACACCCCGCTCCTTCAGATCAGACAGAACCTCCTTCAGATCGTCCGCATAGAGAAAGGGCACCCGGTAAACAGAGCCCATAGTCGCGCGAATCGTCTTCGGATTGTAAATATCTACGGAATCATTGCTCAGAATCACACCGTCCGCACCGGCGCCCTCCGCGGTTCGGATAATCGTACCGAGATTCCCCGGATCCTGCAGATTTTCCAGGACTATGAGAAACGGATGGGATTTCTGTGTGAGATCAGCCAGCGTGTAGTGAAAACGCTCCATCAGACACAGGACGCCCTGCGGCGTCTTCGTATCGCTGACCGCCTTATATACTCTGTCGTCCAGAATCTCCATATTCGCGCAGTGGAAAAAAGCCTGTCCTTTTTCTTCGTACAGGCTTTCTGACACGTAGATCTTCCGGATGCGCTCCGGCGGCGCTTCAAGGAGCATCTTCACGCCCTCAGCGAGGAAAACGCCCTGCTCCTTTCGCGCCGAAGATTTTTTCATAAGCTGCTGCAGGTTCTTCACCTGCGGATTTGCTGTGCTGGTAATCATACGGACATATTCTTTGCGACGTTGATCATATACTCGGACACACCCTTGTTCATGCCGAGCGCCTCATTGATATCATAATCCTGGAATTTTCCATTCTGATAGCCGACTACGCGGTTCGTCTTCCCGTCGCAGAGCAGATCTGCCGCCATCGCACCCATCATTGTGGCATAAACACGATCCTTGCAGGTCGGACTGCCGCCGCGCTGCATATAGCCCAGGATCGTGGCTCTCGTCTCCACGCCCGTGGCCGCCTCGATGCGCCTCGCCATCGAGGTGGAGTGCCCGATGCCCTCCGCGTTGATGATGATGTGATGCTTCTTTCCGCGCTTGCGGCTGACAACGATATGGTTGATGATGCGCTGCTCATCATAGTCATAGGTCTCTGGAATCAGGATGTCCTCTGCGCCGTTCGCAATGCCGCACCAGAGCGCAATATAGCCCGCGTCGCGCCCCATCACTTCGATGATGCTCACACGCTCATGCGAGGTCGAAGTGTCACGCACCTTGTCGATCGCCTCCATGGCTGTATTCACTGCCGTGTCAAAGCCGATCGTGTACTCGGTACAGGCAATATCGAGGTCAATCGTCCCCGGCACGCCCACCGTATTAATTCCCTTCGCCGCCAGTTTCTGTGCGCCGGCAAAGGAACCGTCTCCTCCGATCACAACCAGACCGTCAATCCCGTTTTTCCGGCAGATTTCCGCGCCTTTCATCTGGCCTTCCTCTGTCCGGAACTCCGCGCAGCGCGCCGTGAGCAGGAAGGTCCCGCCCTTGTCAATGATCTCGCTGACGGACTCTCTCGTAAGATCCACGATATCTTCCTCCAGAAGTCCCTGGTAACCCCGTCGGATTCCCTTTACCTTTTTGCCCTTCGCAAGCGCCTCCCGCACCACGCCGCGGATCGCCGCATTCATGCCCGGTGCGTCGCCGCCACTCGTCAGGACTCCTATTGTATTCACTTTGTTCGCCATATCATTTCCTCCGAAAACAATGCCTGCACTTTTTAAGTCTAATGCATTTGTGCTTTCTTTTCAACCGGCTTTTCGAGCAGCTTCACATTTTTTTCGCCGAAGCGGGCGTACAGCCGGCCGAGCAGTTCTTCGTCCGCCTTCACATTCCGGCTCGCCGGGAGAACCTTTTTCTGCCGTTCTTTCCGCACGTAGATGACAACGGAATCCTCCCCCCTGCTGTCTGCGAGCAGGCGACTCAGCTCCTGCTCACGCGCGCCGTACTCCTCCAGATCCGCAAACTGTATCCAGAGCTCCTTCCGTGGCTTCTCAAAAGGTGTGACCTTCTCGAAAATCAGCTTGCTCGCTTTGTCAAGCTCCGCGGAGACGCGGCCGCTGACGAAAACCATGCTGTCTACGCTCAGCTGTCTGCCATATTTTTCATAATCCCGCGGAAAAACGATCACCTCCACGGAACCTGCCATATCTTCCACATTGATGAAGGCCATCATCTTGTTATTCTTCGTCGCCTTCACCGTTCCGGACGTGATCATGCCGCCGATGACCGCGCGCTCGCCGTCGCACAGCTTTTCGTCCTCATCATCCTCTGGCGGAAGGAAATCCGTGGACACATGGCTGATCTTCCGCCGCCACTGCTCCTCGTACTCCTCCATCGGGTGTCCGCTGATATAGAAGCCGAGTACCTCCTTCTCCAGCGCGAGGAGTTCCTCCTTCCCATACTCCGGTATATGGGGAACCCGGACCTTGAACGAGGCTTTGTCCTCCTCCGGAGCGAAGTCAAACAGACTCATCTGCCCCGCGAACTCTGTCTTTTTCTTCCGCGTCGCCTCATCTACGATCTGCTCATACACGCTCACCATCTGATGGCGGTTCAGCGGAAAACTGTCGAAGGCTCCTGCCTTGATGAAGTTTTCGATCGCACGCTTATTCAGCTCCTTACCTGCCGTCCGCTCGATAAAATCTTCAAGGTCTTTATAAAGCCCATGCTCTTCCCGCTCCCGGATAATCTCCGCAATCACCGGCCTTCCGACGCTCTTGATCGCCGTCAGGCCATAGCGGATCGCACCGTTTGACACCGAGAAGACGCCGATGCTCTCATTGATATCGGGAGGCAGGATGCGGATCCCCATCTGCCGACAGCTCGCGATATACTCCGACACCTTTGTCGAGTTGTCGATGACCGAGGTCAGAAGCGCAGCCATATACTCCACCGGATAATAATACTTCAGCCAGGCCGTCTGGTAGGAAACAACCGCATAGGCCGCCGCGTGGGACTTGTTGAACGCGTACTCTGCGAAATCCATCATCTCGTCGTAGATCTTATTGGCGACCGCCTCGGGAATTCCCCTCGCGATACAGCCCGGAACACCCTCCTCCTCGTTTCCGTAGACGAAGCTCTGGCGCTCCTTCTTCATGACTGAGGCCTTCTTCTTTGACATGGCGCGGCGGACGAGATCGGCCCGCCCCAGCGTATAGCCGGCCAGCTGCTGCACGATCTGCATGACCTGCTCCTGATAGACAATACAGCCGTAGGTAGGCTTCAGGATCGGCTCCAGCTCCGGGCAGTCATAGGTGACCTGATCCGGATGATTCTTGCCCCGGATGTACTGCGGGATGAACTGCATGGGGCCCGGGCGGTACAGGGAGATACCGGCGATCAGATCCTCCAGGCTCTGCGGCTTGAGCTCCTTCATGAAACTCTTCATCCCCGCACTCTCAAGCTGGAACACGCCGTCGGTCTTTCCGGTACCGAGGGAATCCAGCACCTTCTGGTCCTGGTAATCAATCCGGTCAATGTCGATTTTCCTGCCGCTGCTCTTCTCGGCCATCTCCACCGCGTTCTGGATCACAGTCAGCGTCCGGAGGCCCAGGAAGTCCATCTTCAGAAGTCCCAGCTCTTCCAGCGTCGTCATCGTGAACTGCGTCGTGACCGAGCCGTCCTGCGCCCTTGAGAGCGGTACATACTCATCCACGGATTTCTGGCTGATCACGACGCCCGCCGCGTGCGTGGAGGCGTGCCGCGGCAGGCCTTCCAGCCTTTTGGACATATCCACGAGCTCTTTCACCTGCTCGTTCGTCTCGTAGAGGTTTCGCAGCTCCGGATTCACCTGCAGCGCGCGGTCCAGCGTGATATTCAGCTCGCGCGGCACCATCTTCGCGATCGAATCGACAAAGGCGTAGGGCATATCCATGACGCGGCCCACATCTTTCAGCACCGCGCGCGCCGCCAGCGTCCCAAAGGTGACGATCTGCGCTACGCGGTCCTTGCCGTACTTGCGGACGACGTAGTCGATAACCTCCTGCCTGCGCTCGAAGCAGAAATCCACGTCGATATCAGGCATCGACACGCGCTCCGGATTCAGAAAGCGCTCGAAGAGCAGCTGATATCTGGCCGGGTCGATGTTCGTGATTCCCAGTGAATAAGAGACGAGGCTTCCGGCCGCCGAGCCGCGCCCCGGCCCGACCGCGATGCCGTTGTCCCTGGCAAATTTTATAAAATCCCAGACGATCAGGAAATAATCGACATAACCCATCGTCTGAATGATAGAAAGCTCATAGTCAAGCTGCTTTCGCAGCGTGCCGTCGTCGTCGGGATAACGCCCCGCAAAACCCTCTGAGCAGAGCTTATTTAAGTATTCCCAGGAAGTATAGCCATCCGGCACATCGTACTGCGGCAGCTTCGTCACACCGAACTCAATCTCCACATTGCAGCGATCCGCAATCTTCTGCGTGTTTTCCAGCGCCTGTGGCACGTAGCGGAAGAGCTCAGCCATCTCCTCCTGCGACTTCACAAAATACTGCCCGCCCTCATAGCGCATACGATCCTCATCTGCCAGGCGCTTGCCGGTCTGCAGGCAGAGCAGGATATCGTGCGGCTTTTCATCCTCCGCATAGGTATAGTGCACATCATTCGTCGCCACCAGCTCGATCCCGAGCTCCCGGCTCATCCGCAGAAGTCCCTGATTCACCATCTTCTGCTCCGGAATGCCGTGGTCCTGCAGCTCCAGGAAGAAATTCCCTTTTCCAAAAATATCCTCGTAGCGCTTCGCAGCAGCGCAGGCCTCCTCGTACTGATCCTTCTCAATATAGCGCTGCACCTCACCCGCGAGGCAGGCGCTCGTCGCGATGATTCCCTCGTGGTAACGCGCGAGCACCTCACGATCCACGCGCGGCTTGTAATAAAAGCCTTCCGTATAGCCGATGGACACAATCTTCATCAGATTCTGATAGCCCTGGTTATTCTCCGCCAGAAGCACCAGATTATAATAGCGGTCCTCCCCGCCGGTCGTCTCCTTGTCAAAGCGGGAATTCGGCGCGACATAAACCTCGCAGCCCAGGATCGGCTTGATGCCCTGCGCCTTCGCTTCCTTATAAAAATCAATCACGCCGAACATCGCACCGTGATCGGTGATCGCCGCACTGTCCATGCCCAGCTCCTTCACCCGCGCCACATATTCCGTGATCTTGTTCGAGCCGTCCAACAGACTGTACTCCGTGTGTACGTGAAGATGCACAAAACCCATTCTTTACCCCCGCTTTGGTCTCCTTAGAAAAAACGGGCTCCTGCTAAGCAGGAGCCCCTCTTTGACACTTCCGTCAGCCGTTAATCATGAAATTCAACAGCTTGTCGATATCCTCTTTCTCATAAGCGACGATCTCGAGCTCCTGGATCTCACCGTTCGAGAAAATATTTGCGAGTGACACATACTGGGAAAGCTTCGACTTCAGGTTCAGTCTGTCTCCCTCCCCTGTCACGAGTTCTACCTTTCCAGCACAGCTGTCTACCACTTCGAAAAACTTATTGACGTCTTTAATGTTCTGTACTTTCATCTTCTTATTCTCCTTTCTTCTCTTCCTTACGGCACACATTATACTCAAAAGCATCCTGGAATGCAAGCTATTTTTTCCAGATACTGTCCTTTGAGATATCAATGCGTTCCTCTTTCAGAAGATGTCCGACCGCGCGTTTAAACGCATTCTTACTCATGGAGAATTTCTCCTTGATGATCTCCGGAGAGGTTCTGTCAGAAAACGGCATCTCGCCGCCGTACTCTTCGAGCACCTGCATGACACGCTCCGCGTCCCCGGCGCTCTGCAGGTAAGCCTTCTCGCGCAGGCTTAAATCCAGCTTTCCATCTCTCTTCACAGCGGTCACACGCGCCTCGACACGGTCGCCGATCTTTGCCTCCCCATAGAACTCCCGCTTCGGTATCAGTCCCGACCAGCGATCGTCCACCGCCACAAATGCGCCAAAATTTTCGCTGATCTGGTAGATCGTCCCCTTCACGTGGTCGTCCTTCCGGTAAGGGCTGTCCAGCGCAAGATATTCGTATACATTCATCGTCGCGCACAGGCGGTCACTTTTGTCCGTATAGAGTGCCACCAGGCACTCATCCCCCGTCTGTACCTTCCGGGTCTGCTGCCGGAAAGGCAGAAGCAGATCCTTTGGGAGTCCCCAGTCCAGGAAGGCCCCGATCTTCGTGACTTCCTTTACCCTCAGCCTTGCGATCCCGCCCAGCGTGATGAGCGGCTCCGTCGTGGTGGCGATCAGACGATCCTGCGAGTCTTTATACAGAAAGACCTCCAGCTCGTCGCCAGTGCGCGCCCCCTCCGGCACCTGTTTTTTCGGAAGGAGCACCTGCTCTGCGGAGTCGCCGGGCCTGGAAAGGTATACGCCGAACTCCACCTCTTTTACAATCTCAAGAGACTGTATTTTCCCTAATTCCATCACTTATCTCCTATCGAAACTCGATCACGGCATAGGGTTTCCCCGCCGGATCGTCCAGGGCAACGGTCGCGGTCTGTCCGTCCGCGCTCACCTTCGGGCAGACCTGATCATTCAGCTTTGCGGACTTCCGGTATTCCGCCCGCATCTGGTGAATCTGAAAATCTTCCGGCAGGTACTCCGCCGCCATCTGCACGTACTGGCCATTGTTCACGTGATGATTGACATCCAGCTGATGCCTGTTCACCAGGAATGGCTCCTCCTCGCGCATTCCCTCCGGGAGCACGATATGTCCTTCCTCGTACTCCATGGCAAGCTTCGGATCGATCTCATAAGCCCCGCTCACATCCGCGTCCAGCCTGCAGGGCCGCGCGCGCCCGGTATCCATATAGACCCAGTAAGAGTCTGCAAAAGCCAGCACCTCTCCCTGCTCGTCCAGCATACGAAAATTTCTGCTCCCCGTCATTTTCCCAAAAGCGTAGGGCCAGGTCTCAACCCGGATACGTTCCGCCATCTTCGGAAAACGATTGATCACAATCTTCCAGGAGCTCAGCACCCACATCCGCTTCCGGCTCTCCAGAAAACTCATCCCGACGCCGCGATCCTCCGAGTGAAAGATGCTGCAGTCCTGAAACTGATTCAGCACACCGATCAGCGTCATCTGCTGATACTGATCCGCCTCCGTCATTCTCACTCTGGTGTCATATCCATACATGCAATGCGCCTCCTTACTGGCTATGCCCATGCGAACATTATACGTTCTCTTTCCGAAAAAAGCCACCTTTTCTTTTAGCTTCAATCCTTGTATAATATTTTTCGAGGTGAGATTCATGAGTAAGAAGCACACGAAAAAGAAAAAGAGAAAGACCAGAAGTGAGATGTCCACGTTTTTCTTTCGTCTGGTGCAGATAACCATGCTCTGCATCTTCATCAGCGTCTGTTTTCTGATCTACCAGACCGGTTATGTACAAACTGTCATTCAGCTCTACCAGGAAGCGCAGGAGATTATCGAAACCTCTTCAGCAGCGGATTTTCAGACCGATCAGCAGGGCGAGGTCTACGACACGGACGGAAATACGATCGCATTGCTGCGCAATGACCGCAATATCATCTACCTGAGTTCAGAAGAAATTCCTGACAACGTAAAGGCAGCCTTCGTAAGCATCGAGGACAAACGTTTCTACAGGCACAGCGGCTTCGATCTGTTCGGTATTTTCCGCTCGGTTGGTTCCCTGATCTCGAGCGGCAGTGTCTCCCAGGGCGGCAGCACTATCACGCAGCAGCTCGCCAGAAATATTTACCTGACTCACACGGTCAGCTGGGAACGCAAGGTGGAGGAGATCTTCATCGCGATTGCACTTGAAAAGATCTACACGAAGGACGAGATTCTCGAATTCTACATCAATAATATTTATTTTGGCAACGGTTACTATGGAATCGAAGCCGCAAGTCAGGGTTATTTCAGCAAAAGTGTGAGCGAACTGAGTCTTTCCGAGACTGCTTTTCTCTGCGCGATTGTCAACAATCCGACTTACTACGACCCACTTACAAATAAGGATAATACGCTGTCACGACGTGACCGGATTCTGGAAAGCATGCTGGATGACGGCGTGATCGAAGAAACCGAATACGCCGCAGCTGTCGTGGAAACGATCACGCTCAATACAAGCTCCCCTCAGTACACACGCACCTGGGCGCATACCTATATCTATTACTGTGCGACGCAGGCTCTTATGGAGGCAACCGGTGAGGATTACGATACCTGCAGCGAACTGCTCTACACCGGCGGCTACCGGATTTACACCTCTATCGACATGGGCGCTCAGACCCTTCTGCAAAACACCGTGGACGAGACGCTCAAAGATTACAACACGATGGACACCAACGGCACCTACGCCCTGCAGGCTGCTGCCGTGACAATTGATAACGATACCGGCCTTGTGACCGCCATCGTCGGGGGCCGTTCACAGGACGACATCTCTGTCGACTACAATCGCGCATACTTAAGCTTCCGCCAGCCCGGCAGCTCGATCAAACCGCTGATCGTATACACCCCGGCACTGGAACGGGGCTATACTGCTTCAAGCACGGTCATCGATTCGAAGGAGGAAGACGGTCCTTCCAACTCCAATGGCTCTTACTCCGGTGCAATTACGCTTCGCACCGCGGTGGAACAGTCCAAAAACACAGTCGCCTACAAGCTTCTGCGCGAACTGACCCCGGAAGTTGGCCTTTCTTATCTGCTTGACATGAATTTTTCCTCGATCGAGGAGGAGGATTATACGCTGGCCGCCGCACTCGGAGGACTGACGACCGGCGTCAGCACGCTCGAGATGACCGCCGCCTACGCCACGCTGGCAAACGAGGGCGTCTATCGTCTGCCGACCTGCGTCACGATGATCACTGACATGGATGGAAATATCATTGCCCTGCCGGATCAGGATGAACATCAGGTCTACGAATCCGATGCCGCCCACGAGATGACAGACATTCTGGAAGGCGTCCTGACTCGCGGCACTGCAAAGGGAAATGCTATTGAAAATATGCCCTGCGCCGGAAAAACCGGCACGACAAATGACAATCTGGACGGCTGGTTCATAGGCTATACCGCCTGGTACACGACCGGCGTCTGGGTCGGCTTCGACTCCCCGAGAAGCGACAGCTCGCTGTCCGGGGCCAGCTATCCGCTGGCCATCTGGAACAGCTACATGACGGAACTGCACGAGGATCTGGAGTCAAAGGAGCTGAATGACTGAAGCTCCTTACCCTCCTGTATCCTCCGCATCCGCGGTATCACCGCCACCATCTTCCGTCTCTCCGGCGGAAACATCACCTGTATCCTCCGTGGCTGTCACTGTCACCGCCACCGCGCCCGACTGCTCATAAATGCTGGGCAAATAGACTCCTCCCGTGTGCACCGTACAGGTGGCAGAGACCAGATCTGCACTGATGCCATATGCGGTATCCAGGGTAGTCGCCTCGGCAACTCCTTCCTGCATGGCGGGCAGCAGCACCTTCACCTGAATCACCTGATTCGGGCAGGCCTCCGTCGCCAGGAGTCCTGTATCGGCACAGATATTGACCGCTACATGGACATCACAGGTCTCCGTCGGCTCCGTTCCTTCCACAAAATATTCATTGATCACGATGCCATCCCGGCCATCGCAGTCACACAGGCCCGCGACTGCCAGCTTGCCTGACTTCGAGCAGATCGTACACTGGACGATACCGTCCGGCATCTCAAAATCTGTATTTTCCAGCCCCAGATGTATCCGGGTCATAATCTTGGCCCAGAGCTTTTTGTGATAGCTCGTCTCTCCGTTGGAACTGCTGAGCTCATGCTTGTAGCCATTATTGTCATAGCCGGTCCAGATGCCGGCCGTATAGTAGGGCGACATACCGACAAACCACACATCGCGGTTCTCCGAGGTCGTACCGGACTTACCGGCGACCGTCATTCCACTGACATTCGCCGTACTGGACGTGCCGCCCGTTCCGGTGATAACGTCCTTCATGCAGTCGATCAGCAGCCAGGCATTCTGCTCAGAGATTACCTGTGTAGTCTCGGCCTCATTGTCGAGGATAACATTACCGTCATTGTCCACAACCTTCGTGTAGAGCCGCGGCTTGATGTACTCTCCGCCGTTCGCGACAGCCGCGTAAGCCGCCGTCAGTTCGAGATTGGAGACTCCGTTCGTCAGTCCGCCAAGCGCCGTCGCCTGCCCGTAATCGTTATTAGAACCTTCGAGCTGAAGGCTTGTAAACCCGAATTTCAGCAGATAATCAATCGCCACCGTTGGCGTCACATCCGTAATCGTCTTGACCGCCATAATGTTCATCGAACGGGTAATCGCCTCACGCAACGTTGTCCAGCCCCGATACTGCGTTGAAGTATCCCAGTTGCTGACAAGACGGCCTGTCGTTCCGTTCTCCGTATAGGCAAAGGGGCCGTCGTACTGGGTCGTCCCCGGCCCATAGCCAAGCTCCTCAAAGGCCGGCGCATAAGCTGCGACGATCTTGAAAGTAGAGCCGGGATTTCTAAGAGAATCCGTCGCACGGTTCAGCGTTTTATTCGCTGTCTTTTCTCCGCGTCCGCCGATCATCGCCACGACATCGCCGGTGCTCTGATCCATAATGACCATCGACGCCTGCGGCTGAATCACCATGTAGCAGCTCTCATACACCGTGTCGCTGTCCTTGATGCCGAGCGTCGCCACATACTCATCAATCGCCGCCTGCGCCTCCTCCTCAGAGTCGTACAGCGGTTCGTAACTTGAATTGCTCTCTTTAAAGTAAGCGTACAGCATCTCCTGGCTGTAGTTCGTCGTCGTGCCGTCCTCTTCCACGACAGTCAGCGCCCACTCGAGCGCCACCTTGGAACCCGATGGGAAATTATCCTCATCCGCAAATTCATCATCCAGAATTGCCTGTATGTCGGGATCCTGTGTCGTATAGATCTTGAGTCCGCTGCTGTAGAGCGCGTTCGAAGCCTGTTCCTCCGTATAGCCGGCCTTTTCGACCAGATCCTGCTCCACCTGATCAATCACCGCATCCACAAAATAGGAGTAAACCGTGCTTGTAGTGGTCGTTTCCTCATTCGTCTCCTTGATGCGGGAATAGACATCATCCGCCAGCGCTTCATTGTACTCACTCTCGGTAATATAGCCCTGTTCATACATGTTTTTCAGCACCAGCGCCCGACGCTCCCAGTTGGCCTCCGGATGGGTGATCGGATTGTATTCCGTCGGACTCTTGGTAATCGCTGCAAGCACCGCCGCCTCAGAAATCGTAAGCTCGCTGACGGACTTTCCGAAATACCGGTTCGCAGCGGCCTGCACGCCCAGGGTATTCTGTCCCAGATTGATCGTATTCAGATAACTCTCGAGAATCTCATCCTTCGTCATGATTTCCTCAAGCTTTATCGCAAGATACTGTTCCTGAAGCTTCCGCTCGATCTTGTCGAGCATCGTATCCTCTGACATAAAGTCGAACACATTATTCTTCAGAAGCTGCTGCGTAATCGTACTTGCACCCTGCGTGGTCTTGAATCCGCTCGTAACCCAGGTGACGCCCGCACGGATGATTCCCTGAAGATCGATGCCATTGTGCTCATAAAAGCGTTCATCCTCAATCGCGATAAATGCCTCCTGCACATGCTCCGGAATATTTTCAATCTTCACATAGGTACGGTTCGTTCCCTCTGCAATCAGTTCCGCAATCTTATTTCCCTCCGCGTCATAGACGACGGATTTATATCCACGCGGAATCACACTCGCACTCGTGATATCCGGTGCGCTTTCCATAACGCCGCGGATAACGCCGACACCGGCGCATACTCCTGCAACGCCCAGGCAGATGACAAGCACCAGCATCGTCTTAAAAAAGACAACCCCCAGCTTCTTACCCATTCTGATTCTTTTGGATTTCAGCGTCGCTTTCTTTTTTGAGGTGCTCTTTTTACTGTAATTCATCGCCAAACCTCCTTATGTTTCCTTCGAACAGCAGATCACTTCAACACCTCAATTGCCCTCTGTAACTGATTATCCTCCCCACTCTGCGTATCCGCCTCCAGGACGATGTCCGGAGTGATACCTACCTCATGAATATTATTGCCGGACGGCGTATAGTATCTCGAAACCGTGATCTTGATCGCCGAGCCGTCGCTGAGCGGAATCAGGCTCTGCACAATTCCCTTACCGAAAGTCTGTGTCCCGATCAGCGTTCCAACGCCGTAATCCTGGATCGCCCCTGCAAAAATCTCCGAGGCGCTCGCGGTATTCCCATTTACGAGCACGACCATCTCCCCGTCAAAATAATTCTCGGCGTCGGAATACTCTTCCTCGCGATTTCCATACTTATCTTCCGTATAGACAATCAGTCCTTCCGGGAGCAGCGAATCCAGAATCGTGCAGGTTACGTCGACCAGTCCTCCCCCGTTGTCCCTCAGATCAATGATCAGGTTCTGCATTCCCTGGGACTCAAGGTCTTCCAACGCACTCGCAAACTGCTCATCGGTCACATCATCGAACTCCGTGATCGCAATGTAGCCGATGCCGTCCTCCAGAAGCTCATATTCCACCGTGGGAACCTCAATATTGGCGCGGGTAATCGTCAGCTCGATCACTTCGCTCCCGCGTACGATACTGATATTTACATCCGTTCCCTCTTCGCCCTTCAGGTCTACCACTACCAGATTGAGGTCAATCCCTGTGACCTCCTCTCCCTCCACCATGTAGAGGATATCGTCCGGCAGAAGCCCTGCGGCCTCCGCGGGGGAACCTGTAAAAGTATTCACAACCGTGATGATGCCTGTACTGTAGTCCTGCTGCAGCGTAGCGCCTATTCCGCTGTAGCTGCCGCTGGAACTCTCCATAAAGCTTGCGTACTCTTCTGCAGTATAGTAGCAGGTATAGGGATCTCCGAGTCCATCCATCATACCCTTGTAAATACTGTCCTCCACATCCTCTTCGTCATAGTCAAAAAGATAGTAATTGTCAATATAGCTCTGCAGCTCCGCCATCTTATCCTCCAGCTGGCTCTCCGATGAACCGGAGCTCAGGCCCGCCAGGCCAAGCCGGACGAGAAGAGACGAAGCTCCGCAGCCGCCCAAAACCATCACCATGACGCACAAAAGGGCTCCGCACACCAGCCCTTTTCCGAAGGAATGACTTCCTCGATTTTTTTTCATCGACAGATTCTCCTCTTTTCTCCCTTCCATTCTATGATGTTGGTTGATAAAGTATTTAATTCACATATCCTGTCGGATCCACATAACTCCCATTTACAATCACGCCAAAGTGCAGGTGCGGTCCGGTGGAATAGCCGGTCGAACCCACCGCCGCGATCGTCTGTCCCTGGGTGACATAATCGCCCTCGGACACGTACAGCGCCGATGCATGCATATAGACAGTAGAAATACCGCCGCCATGAGAGATTACCACATAGTTTCCGGCAGAGCTGCTGTAAGTGGCCGTCGTCACCCTGCCGGATGCAGAAGCCACAATCGCCGCGCCGCTGGAAGCGCCGATATCAATCCCCTTGTGATAAGTAGAAGCTCCGGCAACCGGCGCTGTCCGATAGCCAAAACTGCTCGTGATGCGATGGCTTGACGGACAGGGCCATATAAAACCGCTGCTGCCTCCGTCGCCATCGTCCGAAGACGCTTTCGCTGCCGCTGCCGCCGCAATCTGCTGTTCGACCTGATCGAGCAGCTTCTCCTGCTCGTCCAGCTGATCCTCATAAGTACTCTGCTCTCCGGAAGCCGCATCGATCTGTGCCTGATAGGACGCGATCTCCTGCGATTTCGCCGCGATGGCCGTGTTCACCGCCTCCTGCTGCGACTCCGCCTCGGCAAGCAGCTCCTCAAGTTCCGTCTTTTCCTCCTCAAGCGCAGACTTCTGCTCTGCAATCTTCTCAAGCGTCTCCTGAAGCGCCTGCATCATATCTCTGTCATAGTCGGCCATCTGAGAGGAATATTCTGCGCGGTTCAGCATCTCAGCAACACTCTCTGACTCCAGTAACAGTTCCAGAAAAGACTCGCTGCCGTTCTCATACATATACTGGATGCGCCGCTTCATCATCTCATACTGTTCTTCGGCTTCCTCTTCTGTCTCCTCCAGCTCCTGCTGCCTGCTCTCAATCTCCTCTTCCTTATCCGCGATTGATTCTTCAAGCTCGGTGATCTGCGCGGAGATGGAATTCAGCTCCTGATCCAGCTGGTTGATATAGGTCTGCAGGCTGCTTTTGCTCGACTGCAGTTCACTGATCTTCGCCTCGACTGTACTGATATCTGATTTGATGGAATCAATCGCATTCAGAGTGCTCTGGCGCTGCTCTTCCAGCGCGCGGGTATAGGCGTCGTCTTCGTCATCATCCTCGTCGTCGCTGTCTTCTTCCTCTTCTTCCTCGTCCTCTCCGGTATCGCTGCTGTCATCCGTCTCATCTGAGGTCTCCTCCGTCTCATCGGCGGTGGCCTGCACAGCCAGCCTCCAGACACCGCTCTTTCCTGTCAGGGCAACAACGAATACAAGCAGCAGAAGCGCGGTCAGTGCGCGCACTTTTCTTCCCATCGTCCTAAACCTTCAGATGGCGCTGGCTCGTAAAGACGCTTCCAAAGAAGCCAATGCCTACGCCAAGAATCAGACCGACCGGTAAAAGCGTACGGAACAGCTCATTCGCAGAAATAAAGCTCATCACACTGGTCAGCATATTAAACTCTGCCGCTACATACGCAATGATGCGATTATACAAATAATACAGAATGCCGAGCGGAAGCGCCGAACCAAACAATCCTATGATAATCCCTTCGATCAGGAAGGGCATCTTGATAAACGAATTTTTTGCACCGATCAGACGCATGATCGCGATCTCCTCCCGCCGGACCGAGATACCGGTCGCCACCGTATTGCTGATCAGGAAAGTGGAGACTGCCAGCAGAAGCACAATAATCGCCACAGACACGTAGCTGACCAGACGATTGAAGCCCGTCAGCATGTCCGCCACCTGATCCGAGCGGTTCACCTTACGTACGTTCTCAATGGATTCGATGTATTCCACCAGATCGTCCTGCAGCGCCACATCCTTCATATAAATCTCAAGATTCGCGCTGTTCGCCAGCGGATTGTCATCCACAAAAGCCTCCGCCAGCTCCTCATTTCCTTCAAAATAGATCTCCTGGTAACTCGCCCAGGCCTCCTCCGCGGAGACATAGACGACCTCTGTTACGCCCTCACGCTTCGTCAGATCCTCGCCGATCGAAAGAATCTCTTCCTCCGTCGTCCCTTCCTCAAACAGGACCGTCACAGCGACGCCTTCTTCCGCCTCTTTCACAAAGTACTGAAAATTCTGTACAATACAGAAAAAAAGGCCGAACATAAAAATACATGCAGCCATTGTCGCCATGGATGCAAGCGAAAAAAGTTTATTTCTCCATATGTTTTTCAAGCCCTGCCCAAAGCAGTATCCAATCGTACTGAGCCTCATCCGATATACCCGCTTTCCTTCTCATCTCCGGTGATAATCCCTTTCTGCACACGGATTACCCTCTTTTTCAATGTATTTACTATCGCCTGGTCATGAGTGACGACGAGAACCGTCGTTCCGCGGGCATTGATCTCTTCCAGAAGCTTCATGATCTCTCTGGAGGTCTTCGGGTCAAGATTTCCGGTTGGCTCGTCCGCAAGAAGAATGTCAGGACTGTTCACCAGGGCTCTGGCCAACGCAACTCTCTGCTGCTCTCCGCCGGAAAGCTGTCTCGGGTAGGAGCGGTATTTCTCCGCCAGACCGACTAAGGAGAGCATCGCGGGGACGTTCTTTTTTATCTCCCTGGTCGGAGTCGCCACCACGCGCTGCGCAAAGGCTACATTCTCATAGACATTGCGGTCTTTCAGCAGGCGGAAATCCTGAAACACGCAGCCGACCTTGCGGCGATACTTCGGAATCGCCTTTTTCTTCAGGCGGTTCAGAAGCACACCGTTCACACGAATCGTCCCTTCCGTGGGTTCAAGCTCCTTCAGAAGGAGCTTGATCAGTGTGGACTTCCCGGAGCCGCTGTCGCCGACTACGAATACAAATTCTCCTCTCTCGATATGTAAACTTATCCCATTGATAGCTCCGACTCCATTGGGATAAGACTTCACTACGTTTTCCAGTACGATCATGGAAAGCCTCCTAAAATCAGTAATCTAACGTTTCCATATATCTCATGTATTTCACAACCATCAATGCGATCTTGAATGTAATGGCATCCTCAAACACACGGATATCCAGCCCTGTAGCCTTCTGGAGCTTATCCAGACGATACACGAGCGTATTTCTGTGGATAAAAAGCTGCCGCGAAGTCTCCGACACGTTCAGACTGTTTTCAAAGAATTTATTGATCGTTGTCAATGTCTCCTCATCGAAATCATCCGGCGACTTTCCCTCAAAGGTTTCCTTAATAAACATCTTGCACAGAGGAATCGGAAGCTGGTAAATCAGGCGGCCAATGCCGAGGGAACTGTAAGACACAATATTTTTCTCTTCAAAGAAAATCTTCCCGACATCGAGCGCCATCTTCGCTTCTTTGTAGGAACGCGACACTTCCTTGATCTCGCCGACAATCGTGCCGAGCGCTACGCGCACCGCGTCGCCATCCATCGATGCCGCGTCCAGCATCTCCTGCGCCACAAGGAACATCTCCTCGTAGCCTTCTCCCGGGGCCAGCTCCCGCACCACGATCACATTCTTTTCGTCAACAGCCGTGACAAAGTCATGAGACTTATTTCCATACTGGTTTCTTACATTTTCCAGTGCAACATTCACCTTCTCGCGATTGCACTCAATCACGAATACCATACGGCGCACCTCCGCCGCAATGTGCAGCTTCTTGGCGCGATTGTAGATGTCGACCAGCAGCAGATTGTCCAGCAGCAGGTTCTTGATGAAGTTATCTTTGTCGAAACGCTCCTTGTATGCGGTCAGCAGACCGGAAAGCTGGAATGATGCCATCTTTCCCACCATGTAGACATCATCACTGCCGCCTTTTGCCAGCAATATATATTCCAGCTGGTTATCATCAAACACTTTGAAAAACTGATATCCATGAATAACCTGACTGTCCGCAGGCGATGCGATAAAAGACTCCGCCTCGGCTCCCATATCCTCCGGCAGTTCCTCTGTGGAGGCCAATATCTGCCCTTCCATATCCAGCACGCACAGGTCGATCCTCGTGATCCCCTTCAGGCCGTCAATCGTGTCTTGGATGATCTGGTTTGAAATCATGGTATTTCCCTCCCCTTATATATAAGTAATCGTAAACGCCCCGACGTCGTTTACCGCTCCCGGGAATCCGTCACGCTGGATTCCTACGATATATATTAAAGCAAAACTTCCAAAAAGGAAAGAGCTATTTTTATTTTT
>MSHD01000037.1:27173-38673 GCA_001941045.1 Lachnospiraceae bacterium Zagget2 | reverse complement strand
TGCGTGTAAACTATTGAACCGCCTTAGTACCGAACGGTATGCCAGGTGGTGTGGAAGGGGGACTAATCATCCCCCTATCCGATTTCTGATCTGATCTAAATCTGTGCGAGCTGCTGCAGTGCCTGCGCCTTCAGAATCGGTGTGAAGTGTTCCTGCATGTAGGCTTCATTTGCCGTGCTGTACTTCGCGCTGTCGCCATACTCGGACAGAATATTGCATACCTTATTGAAGTCTTCCGGTGTGTGATCCGATTTGGTGACCACAAGGTGATAGGCCAGCGTATCCGGATTTTTGTACAGCCGGTTCTCACCGTGGTAGACATCCCGCAGTACATGGGAAGCCTCCACAACCTGGTCGAGCCTGGTGAACAGATAAAGTCTGCGAATGTCAAGCTCGCTCGCCAGTGCCTCGGCCTGCTGTTCACGGGTTTCCTTCGGTGCATTCTTCAGGCGGTGCTCCAGCAGCTTCTGGAACAGGTCGAGAATCTCATCCGCACCGTCCGGCAGGAAGCTCATCTGTGTGTCTTCGATCTGGTCGGAGCTGCTCTGGGAAAACCGGGAAAAGCGGGTATCCAGCTCCTCCGGGTCTGCCACCTTTGTAATATCGAGGATGATGCACTCATTTGGCATCGGGATCGCTTCTATCATCAGCGGAATATTGTCCGCCTGGAAACCGAACTGATGGGAGGCCTGCTCCATCATGTCACGGAACAGGCTGCGCGCTTTCTCGGAACCATAGGCAATCTCGCTGATCTTGATATGGCGGACCTCCAGATCGTCGCGCGTCAGGATGCAGCGTATTTTATTTTCATTGATCTTCTCAATTTTCATACCATCACAACCTGCAAAAAAATAGTTTTATATAGTATAAACAAAAACGGGAAAGATGTAAAGTCCGATGGATAGAGAAATAAAGGAAAAAATCTGAAATTTTTATGAAATACTTGAAAAATACCGGGACGCAGGTATAATAAAACCGTAAGTCTGTTTTTCTGAGTTCTTTCACATCTTCTGTGAAATGAATCCGTTTGTTATCAGGACGAAAGGGGGAATGCGCGGCGTGTGCGGCGTGTTACGGCAATAATATATCACACGGCTTTCTTCAGTAATCACGTACATACCGCACAGAAAAATGGCAGAGCTGCCGGGGTAGTCAGAAAAATCAGGAGAAAAGCTTTCCTGTGTCCGGAAATTTGTGGTGGTGGGATTGGTGGCTTTGTGTTACTATTTTAATGAGAAAAGAAATGTCAGGAGAGGATGAATCCATGCTTCAGGTATTTGCGATGCAGGTGACCGGACTGGATTTCACGGAGGCGCGCTGGAAGACGTATCTGTCAGAGGAGCGTCTGGAAGCGGCGGGACGCCGCAGAGTCACACACGACCGACAGCTGTTTTTGGGCGCGGAAGCTCTGCTGAATCTTGCGCTCGAACGGTGCGCGCCTGGGTCTGTGCGTCCTGCGGCGTATCGGAGAAACGCGCATGGGAAGCCGTATCTGCTGCCGCCGGATGACGATATTTTTGTAAGCTGGTCGCATTCCGGGGAGTATGTGCTCCTGGCGCTGTCGGACCTGGAGGTGGGTGCGGATATTCAGATTTCTACAGCCCGGCCCAGGGAGGCGCTTGTGCGGCGCGTGTTGAACGAGCGGGAACAGCAGGTCTACGATGCATTGTCGGATGAGGCTGACCGACAGAAAACTTTTTATGAGTTCTGGGCGCTGAAAGAGAGCCTTCTGAAGGCGCAGGGCACGGGCTTTGGAGCGCCGCTTCCGGAGGATCAGGGTCTCTATCAGGCCCGTGTACTGGATTTCCGGGACGCTGACTATGCGACGGCGGTCTGCTGCAGGGGAGAGATGGAGAATGCTGAAATTCAGTATTTATAAAAAAGGGGGAAACAGGATATGACAGAGGCAGTGGCGACATTAAAAAAGTGGGTGGACGGAAGCGACAATATCGTCTTTTTCGGCGGCGCGGGGGTGTCGACCGAGAGCGGGATACCGGATTTCCGGAGCGTGGACGGGCTGTACAACCAGCAGTACGACTATCCGCCGGAGACGATCTTAAGCCACAGCTTTTTTGTGAGAAACACAGAGGAATTTTACCGCTTTTACCGGGCGAAGATGCTGGCTCTCGACGCGAAGCCCAACAAGGCGCACTTAAAGCTGGCCGAGTGGGAGCGCGAAGGAAAGCTGAAGGCGGTGGTTACGCAGAATATCGACGGGCTGCACCAGGCTGCGGGCAGCAAGGTGGTCTACGAGCTGCATGGCAGTGTGCTGCGCAATTACTGTGAGCGCTGCGGCGCCTTCTATGACGCGCGCTTTATTCAGAGCTCGACGGGCGTTCCTGCCTGTGAGAAGTGCGGAGGCCGCATCAAGCCGGACGTCGTGCTCTATGAGGAGGGACTCGATACGCCGACCGTACAGGGGGCGGTGCGGGCGATCAGTCAGGCAGACATGCTGATCATAGGCGGCACTTCCCTTACCGTATATCCGGCTGCCGGTCTGATCGACTATTATCAGGGGAATAAGCTGGTGCTTGTCAATAAATCCGTGACGCCGATGGATTCCCGCGCGGATCTGCTCGTGCAGGGCAGTATCGGCGAGATCTTTGGACAGCTGTAGAGACAGGGGAGGCAGCGATGGATTATCAGGTCGGAGACATTGTGAAGCTGAAGAAGGCTCATCCCTGCGGCAGTCAGGAATGGGAGATTCTCCGGGTCGGGGCGGACTTCCGCCTGAAGTGTACCGGCTGCGGGCGGCAGGTCATGCTGGCGCGCAGGCTTGTTGAAAAAAACACCCGGGGACTGCGGAAAAATGCTTGAAATCAGGGAAAAATTATGATATAGTAAATTTCCGTGGTATATTATTGCTCTGAAGATCAGAGAATTCCTTGTACATGTGAGAACATGTGCCAGAGACCAGAAGGAGGAAAGCAGCATGAACAAATATGAGTTAGTACTTGTTGTGAATGCGAAGATCGAGGACGAAGAGAGAGCGGCTGTCGTGGACAGAGCGAAGGAGATCATCACTCGCTTTGGCGGCGTCGTGACCGAGGTGGAGGATGCCGGAAAGAAGCGCCTTGCCTACGAGATCCAGAAGATGCGTGAAGGCTTCTACTATTTCGTCCAGTTCGATGCGCCGGCGACCTGCCCGGCAGAAGTCGAGAGACGTATGCGCATTCAGGACAACGTCATCCGTTATTTGTGTGTCCGCAAAGACGCATAGAAAGAGCTTATCAGAGGTGATTGTTAATGAATAAAGTGATTTTGATGGGAAGGCTTACCCGTGACCCGGATATCCGTTACTCGAATGGCGAGACGGCGACGGCAGTTGCGCGTTTCACGCTCGCGGTAGATCGCAGATTTGCCAGAAGAGACAGCGACCAGACGGCGGATTTCATCAGCTGCGTCGCGTTCGGCAAGCAGGCGGAGTTCCTGGAGAAATACTTCCGCAAGGGCATGCGTGCCATGATCTGCGGCAGGATCCAGACCGGCAGCTATACGAACCGTGATGGTCAGAAGGTCTACACGACCGATGTGGTTGCGGAGGAAGTGGAGTTCGGCGACAGCAAGGCGTCGAATGATTCCTATCGCGACAGTATGGGAGGCGGCTATCAGCCGCAGCAGGCCGCAGCACCGGGCCCGATGGGGGCAGGAGACGGCTTCATGAATATCCCGGATGGAATCGATGAGGAGCTTCCGTTTAATTAATTCATAACAATCGGATTCAGACATGGAACTGTGAGTGAGAAGGAGGAAAACCATGGCTTACACCAGGAATGAAAGAGGCGACGCTCCGAAGATGAGAAGGGGCGGACGCAGAAGGAAAAAAGTATGCGTATTCTGCGGCAAGGAGAATAACGAGATCGATTACAAGAACGTAGCTATGCTGAAGAAGTATGTGTCCGAGAGAGGCAAGATTCTTCCGAGAAGGATCACCGGTAACTGCGCGAAGCACCAGAGAGCGCTGACCGTGGCCATCAAGAGAGCAAGACACATCGCGCTGATGCCCTACATCGCAGAATAAAGAGAGCTTTTGGAAAGACGCCGACATCTTGCCGGCGTCTTTTTTTGCGGCTTCACAAATCACGAGGGGGAGATTATAATAGAATTAATCTGTCTGTGAAACGAGGAGAGAGACATTTATGTGGGACGACAGTCAGTTCGATGCAGCGCGGATTTACCGGACGTTCGAGGTCCATGCAGCGGAGGAGGAATCTGAAAAGCTTCGGCGCAGATTCCACAGCACTTCCAGCGAGGCAGTACGCCTGGCTGCAGCTCTGCGCGGATTTTTCCTGTCAGATGACGGGGAAGAATATGCGCTCTGGCTGGAGGAGCACGCCCGCAGTGCCGCAGAGACGCTGGTCGAGCTCGGCGACCGGGAAAAGCTGGCAGAGTTTGAACGGCGGGGCTGGCTTGACGCGGAGCGGACGGAGCATCTTCTGCATCTTGCGATTGAGCAGCACCGCAGTGGGATGACGGTCTGGCTGCTGCGTCTGAAGGAACGGAAGTACGGGTTCCCGGATCGGGATTTGCAGCTGTGGTGAGCGGAGGTGGCAGCGGTGAACAGAATTTCCAGGCAGGAGGGACTCTGTCTTCAGGTCTTGCAGAACTGCCGCAATGAGCTCTGCGATCTTTTCCCCGGGCTGGACATTGCCTTTGCAATTTTACAATATCGGAGTCATTCTGAGCCGGGCTTTGCCACGGATGGGGAGAGCTTTCTCTATTTTCCGCCGGATCTGCTGCGGCTGTATGCGGAGAATCCGACGCGTTTGCGGCGGGGGTATCTGCATGTCCTTCTTCACTGTCTGTATCGACATTGGCTGTGTCCTGCTGACAGGAACTCAGAGATATGGGATCTGGCCTGCGATATGGCGGTGGAGCAGATTATCGAAGCAGAGGGGATTCCGGAATTTGGTTTTTCTGAGCCTCTGGTGACAAAATGTCTTCACCTGCTGGGAAATTTTCCGCTGGCGGCGGAGACAATTGCGCAGCGCCTGGAAGAGGGGCGTTTTCCGTATTCCCGGGAGGAGATGCGGGAGGCATTTTCCTTCGATAATCATGAGTGCTGGATGAGAAAGCCGGCGCCTGCCGTGCAGAAGCGCTGGGAGAAAGCGCTTCTTCGGCTCGCGGGACAGAGCGGGAAGGGCAGTGGAGGCCGCCGGGGTGTGAATCCGGGCATTATGGAGGAGGAAGCGCCGCCGGCGAAGAGTTCCCGGACGGATTATCAGCGGATTCTGCGGCGATTTATGGTTCCGCGGGAAGAGATCGAGCTCGATGAAGACAGTTTCGATTATATTTACTATCATCTTGGAATGGAGCAGTACGGTTCCATGCCGTTGATTGAACCGCTGGAATATAAGGAGGTTTACCGCCTGGAAGAGCTGGTCATCGCGATCGATACTTCCGGTTCCTGTTCCGGGGAGGCCGTGGGACGTTTCCTCGATGAAACCTGGGAGCTGCTGGCCGGACAGGAGAATTTTTTCCGGAAAATGAACGTATTTTTCATCCAGTGCGACTGTGAAGTCCGGGATGTGGCGCTTATCCGCAGCAGGGAAGAATGGAAAAAATACAGGGAACGTATTCAGATCCGGGGGCGCGGCGGCACGGACTTCCGCCCGGTATTTCAGGAGATCAGGAAGCTCCGGGAGGAGAAAAAGCTGAAAAGAATGCGGGCGCTGATCTATTTTACGGATGGCGATGGTCTTTATCCTCTGACGGCGCCTGATTTTGAAACGATTTTTATTTTGCTGAAGGAAAAATGTCGTCCGGATCTGGTGCCGGACTGGGCGATGAAGCTGAAGATATAGGAGCGGAGTATGAATATTCAGGAAGCCAAACGGGAGATTGCGAACACACTGCGAGCCTATCTCCGGAAAGATGCAGACGGGAACTATGTGTTCCCGGCGGTTCGGCAGAGGCCGATTCTTCTGATGGGGCCTCCCGGCATCGGGAAGACTGCAATCATGGAACAGGTGGCGGAAGAGTGTCGCGTGGGCCTGGTGGCTTATACGATGACGCATCATACCCGCCAGAGCGCGATCGGCCTGCCCCATATTGTAAAGAAAAATTATGGTGGACAGGAATTCATGGCCACAGAGTATACGCTCAGCGAAATTATAGCATCTGTCTATGAGACGATGGGGCGCAGCGGATGCAGGGAGGGAATTCTTTTTCTGGATGAGATCAACTGCGTGTCAGAGACGCTCGCGCCTACGATGTTGCAGCTTCTGCAGAATAAGACTTTCGGAAATCACAGAGTGCCGGAGGGCTGGGTGATTGTGGGCGCCGGCAATCCGCCGGAATACAATAAATCCGTGCGGGAATTTGATGTGGTGACTCTGGACCGGGTGCGGCAGATTGATGTGGAGGCAGACCTCAAGGTATGGCTCGACTATGCCCGCGAGGCCAGAGTCCACGGAGCGGTGATCTCCTATCTGACGATCAAAAACGATCGCTTTTACGTGATAGATCAGGAGGAGGAGCGCCAGGCCTTCGTCACAGCGAGGGGCTGGGAAGATCTCTCGGAACTTCTGAAGAGCTATGAGGAAGCCGGTATTCCTTTTGGTGCTGATCAGGCGATGCAGTTTCTGCATGAGGAGGAGATCGCCCGGGATTTTGCGGCCTACTGCGCGCTTTATCGGAAATACGGTTCTGACTATGGAGTATCCGGGCTGCTTGCGGGGGACTTGTCTCCTGCAGAATACCGGGAAAAGACGGCGCTGGCCGCCGCAGGGGACTTTGAGGAACGTTTTACCGTGGTCAATCTGCTGCTGGAGCAGCTGCAGAATGATTTTTGCTGTTATGAGAGAGAAGACCGCTTTGTGACGCGGCTTCATGAAATCCTGCAGCAGGAGGGAAAGGTTCCGGAGAAGTCTGGCACAGATGAGGATGCGCGGGTGTTGAGGCGCCTTGAGGAGATGCGCTTGTCGACAAAAGAGTTTCATTTGCATGAGAAGTCGGCGGTACAGGAGCATCTGCGGAAACTCTTTCAGGAGGATACAGATCGGCGGGAGAAAATGATCGCGGATCTGCATGCCAGGCTGGAGAGGGCATTTGGATGGCTTGCGGAGTGCTTCGGAGAGGACGGCCCGGAAATGATTCTGTTTGTCAGCAGTCTCACGCGAAATGCCCGTGCCATGGGTTTTATTGCGCGGCACGGCTGTGCTCCGTATCTGAAATACAGTCAGGCGCTGCTCTTCCGGGAACGTGAGGAAGAACTGCAAAGAGCCTGCCGTAATCTGTGTCTTTCTGAGGAAGATGCGCAAAATGCACAAAAATAGAGTTTGCACTATGAGCAAAATAAACAAAAATTGATTTTTATCAAAAAAGAACTTTCTAATTTTTGAGAAATTTGGTAATATTAATATATATTGGTTGAAATATTCACACAACAGACAAAATTAACGGAAAAAAGAACCTGTCAGGGTTCTTTTTTGAACGGATTGAGACTGAAAGGAGGAACTCAGATGTTTGAAAAAGGAGAGTACATTGTTTATGGACAGAGCGGCGTCTGCCAGGTGGAAGACATCACGCATCTTGACATTTCCGGCGTGGATAAGAAGAAGTTGTATTATGTGCTGGTTCCTCTGAATACGAAAGGAAGCAGAATCTACTATCCGATCGATCGTGATAAACAGAATGTACGGCCTGTGATTACGAAGGAAATGGCGATGCAGCTGCTGGATGAGATCCCGACAATTGAGACCATCCATGTTACCGTCGACAAGCTTCGCGAGGAGTGTTACAAAAAAGCCATCTATTCCGGTGACTACCGCAGCTGGGTCAGCATCATCAAGACGCTTTACCATCGCAGGCAGGAACGGCTCGCGCAGGGCAAAAAGATGGCATCCGTGGATGAGCGTTATCTGAAGATGGCGCAGGATTCTCTTTATGGGGAGCTGGCGTTTGTCTTCGGAAAAGAGAAGAACGAGATAGAGGAACTGATCCGGCAGCATATCGAAGAGAGAGAACTGGAGAAGGCGTAACGCTTAAGCGCGCAGCGCCTCCACGAGCTTTTCAAATGCCATGGCATGCGATGCCTTGATGAGTATCGCATCGCCGTCTCTTAAGAGATTCTCTTTCTCTTTAAGAAAACTTTCCAGATCTGAAAAATGGATGCAATACGTCTGCGGGGCGGCCATTCTGGCTGCCTCATGTATGTTTTCGCTTTTATCCCCGATTGTGATCAGCTGGTCAATGTGCAGCGTTCCCAGATGGCTGCCGACAGAAGCATGGAGCTCTGCGGACTGCGGCCCAAGCTCTCCCATGTCGCCGAGGATCGCCACCTTGCGGCTCTTCGTATCTTCGAGGATGTTCAGCGCCTCGATCATGGAGGCGGGGTTTGCGTTATAGCAGTCGTCGAGCAGCGTATAATGCGAAGTGTGCAGAATATTGCTGCGGCCCGGAAGAGGGCGCAGGGCCTCGATTCCCGCACGAATCTCATCCGTGCCAAGCCCCAGGGAAAGACCGACGCAGGTGCCGGCCAGTGTGTTGTATACCATGTGAATACCGGGAAGCGGGATCGTCACGGTGAAGCTGCGTTCGTCCGCGAAAATGCGGCAGCGTACACCGTTAAGCCCCAGTTTCTCGATCTGGTCGGCGCGGACGCAATTTCCTTCGCCGAGCCCAAAGGTCGCGGCCCGATCCGCAAGCGCGATCAGCTTATCATCGTCTCCATTTACAAAGACGGAGGCATCCGGCGTGGCGTAGTCAAAGATCTCGCACTTCGCCTGAAAGATCCCGTCGCGGGATCCTAAGAATTCGAGATGGGCGGTGCCGATATTGGTCAGGACACAGCAGGTAGGCCTGGCCATTTTGCTGAGCCGGTGCATCTCCCCGAAGTGATTCATGCCCATCTCGAGCACGGCCGCTTCATGGCACGCGTCAATCTGAAAGATCGTCAGCGGAAGCCCGATCTCGTTGTTCAGATTGCCCGGGGTCTTCAGCACGCAGTATTTCCGGCTCAGGATGGAGGCGATCATTTCCTTCGTGCTCGTCTTGCCTGCACTGCCAGTGACGCCGATGACAGGGATATCGAGCGTCTGCCGGTAGGCCTCTGCCGCCTCCTTCAATGCCTGAAGCGTATCCTCCACAAGGAGATAAGGCCCGGTGGGATGATCGAGTTTCTGCTGGCTCAGAGCGCAGAGTGCACCCTTTTCATACACGCCAGGGATGAAGCGGTGCCCGTCCACGCGCTCGCCTTTGATTGCGACGAAGAGAAAGCCGGGTTCGATCTGACGATTATCCTGGACGACGCCGCGGATTTCCTGCCCGAGGGTTTCTTCCGGCCCGAAGTACTGCGCATGGCAGGCCATGGCAAACTGTCTCAGTGTAAAATGCTTCATATTGTATCTCCATACTTTTTCATAGATACCTGAATCAGCCACTCACAGAGATCCGGGAAAGAATATCCGATCGCGGCGGCGGCCTGGGGAATCAGACTCGTCGGCGTCATGCCGGGAAGCGTGTTGACTTCCAGCGCGTAATCTTCCCCGGAGCGCTCATCGTACATGAAATCGACGCGTGCGTAGCTCTCGATATCTACAGCGGCACAGGCCTGCTCGGCATGCCGCTGGATGCGCTTTGTCAGCTCGGGCGGGATATCGGCGGGACAGGTCTCGATGGTACTGCCCGGCTGGTATTTATTTTTGTAATCATAAAAACCGTTAAGCGGCGCGATCTCGATAACCGGCAGAGCCTCCCCGTCCACGACGGAGACTGTGAATTCCCGCCCGATAATGCGGCGCTCAACAATGACCTGTTCTTCATAGTAGAAGGCTTTGTCCAGTGCATGGGCGAGCTCTGCCTCTGACTCGACCCGGTAGACGCCAACGGAAGAGCCGCCGCAGCAGGTCTTGACCATGCAGGGATAGCCAATGCTCTCGGGCAGGCGGAAATGCTGGCCCTTCCGGACAGTAACGGAAGGGGGCGTCGGTACGCCGAAGCCGCGGAACATCTGCTTTGTGATGTGTTTGTCCATGCAAAGGGCACTGCTGCTGTGCCCCGTGCCGGTATAACGGATGCCCATCAGGTCGAAGAGCGCCTGGAGACGTCCGTCCTCCCCGCCTTCCCCATGCAGCCCGAGAAATACGATGTCGCAGAGCTGACACAGGCGCAGTACATTGGGCCCCAACAGGCTGCGGTAGCCGGGGCGCAGCGCCCTGACTGCGTCGATATCCGGAATATTCTCTGCGACCGCACCGATCTGGGCAGCCCAGTCCCGCTCTTCCGCGAAGAGACGATCCAGGGGCTCTTCCGCGCCCGGAAGTCCCAGAAACAGGTCGAGGAGAATCACCTGATGTCCTTTCCCTTTCAATGCTTCGTAAATATTTTTTCCGCTGCTCAGCGACACGTCACGTTCTGTGCTGATGCCGCCGGCCAAAACGACGATTTTCATAGACCCCTCCAACGATTCTTATATATATGATTGCAAATACGGTTTCATACCGTCTCCGTCCGGGGATCAGCCAAAGCGTCCGTACAGCTCCGTCATCTTCCTGAGTCCCGCTGCCATGCCGTCATTCAGCTGCCCGGCGCGGAAACGGAATTCCCAGTTGCCGGTGGGCGTGCCGGGAGTATTCATGCGGTGCTCGCTGCTTAAGTCCAGGATGTCCTGCACGGGGAAAATCGCGTATTTCGCGATCGTGCCCAGGCAGGTGCGGATGAAATCCCAGCTCACGCTGCTCGCGTCAGTATTCATGTAACGACGGATTTTGTCGCGGTTCTGTTCATTTGTATGCTCATACCAGCCGCGGCTGGTGTCATTGTCATGCGTACCGGTATAGCAGATGCAGTTGCGCGTATCCAGCTGATGCGGCAGAAACGTGCTCTCCCCCGGACCGTCGAAGCCGAACTGCAGCACGCGCATCCCCGGAAAACCGAGCGTATCGCGCAGCTTCTCGACCTCCGGCGTGATGATGCCCAGGTCTTCTGCGAAGATCGGAAGATCCTTTCCGAGTACCTGTTCCATGGCGCGGAACAGCGCTTCGCCGGGCCCCTTCTTCCAGCAGCCGTTCAGCGCGGTCTCTTCCTCGGCGGGAATAGCCCAGTAGGCCTCCAGCCCGCGGAAGTGATCGATGCGGATGTAGTCTACCTGGTCGAGCTGATTGCGGATGCGCCAGATCCACCAGCGGTAGCCGTCCTCAGCGTGCGCGTCCCAGTCGTAGAGCGGGTTGCCCCAGCGCTGTCCGGTCGCGCTGAAATAGTCCGGCGGAACGCCGGCCACTTCGGTCGGGTGCCCCTTGGCGTCCAGGCAGAACATCTCCTTATAGCCCCAGACATCAGCACTGTCCGGGGAGGGGAAGATCGGAATATCGCCGATGATGGCGATGCCCTTTTTATTTGCGTAAGCTTTCAGATCAAACCACTGACTGAAGAACAGGAACTGAACAAAGCGGTGATAATCTACCTTGTCGCGCAGGCGCTCCCGCCAGGCTTCCTTGTCCGTGGGCGTCGGGCAGTGCAGGCTGTCCTCCCACGCATACCAGGGCAGGCCGCCGTGATA
>MSHD01000037.1:0-27158 GCA_001941045.1 Lachnospiraceae bacterium Zagget2 | reverse complement strand
ATGTACAGGCAGTAATCCTCGAGCCAGTAATGATTCGACTCACGAAAAGCTTCGTACTCCTCCAGCAGATTCTTGTCCGCGGTGTGCAGAAAATGCCCATAGGCCTTCTGGAAAAGCGCGGTCTTATATATGGTTACGCGCTCATAATCTACGCGATCCGCCTCGAAATCCGGAATCGGCTGGAGATCCTCCGGGGTCAGCAGTTTTTTCTTAATTAAAAGATCGGGGCTGATCAGAAGCGGCTGTCCCGCGAATACGGAAAAGCCCTGATAGGGAGAATTTCCATTTCCTGACGGCACGAGCGGAAGCACCTGCCAGAGATGCTGCCCTGCTGTCACAAGGAAGTCGATGAAATCATAGGCGCTCTGTCCCATATCCCCGATACCGTAGGGGGAGGGGAAGGCGGTGGGGTGGACGAGTACTCCGCTGTAGCGGTGGTTGCTCCGGTCGTCTTCGCTGATTTTGAACTGCATAACACTACCTCCTGACAGCTCTCATTATACTTGAAGGACCTGTGGAATACAAGAAAGAAAATGATTGCCGGAAGGCGGTGGATTCTGTGGGGAATGAAAACCGGTCGCATCACATAAGATAGAGCAAAGCGTATGAATGGGGGCGGCCGTATGAGAAAATGGTGTCTGCTGTTCCTGACCGTCCTGCTGCTGGCAGGGTGCGGGGTGGAGACGCAGAGTGACGAGAGGCTGGAAGATCTGGATTTTACAGTGCTCGATGTGGAGAAAATCCCGGAGGAGCTGCGAAATGTGCTGGAGGAGAAGAAGAGCGAGCCCTTTCAGGTGACCTATGAGGACGAGGGCTATCTCTACATTTGCATTGGTTATGGGGAGCAGGAAACGAGCGGTTACAGTATTGCTGTACAGGATCTTTATCTGACAGGAACCGCGATCTGCGTGGATACCGAGCTGCTCGGCCCGGGAAACGGCGAGGATGTTGCGCCGTCCGTGACAAGCCCGTATATCGTGCTGAAACTGGAATATCTGGACAAATCTGTCATTTTTGAGTAGGAAAGGTGGGGCAGGAAAAATGGAACTGGAACGCAGCTACAGAAATCTGATGTGCAGGAAAGGGAAGGCGGTCAGCCAGACGACACTGGAGGAAGATCTGAATGTACCGGATCAGAAACCGGATATTTTTCGAATCGTACACCGTCAGGGCGAATTCCGACCCGACGAGACCCGCATTGAAACGGGAAAGGTGAAGGTGCGCGGTGTTTTCCTGTATCGGATCCTGTACATCGCAGAGAACCATGATCGGACGGCGGAAATGCTTGAGGGGAGTATTCCGGTTGACGAGACGGTGTTTCTGAATGGACTGGAGGAAGGGGATATTCTGGATTTCACATGGAATACAGGGGATCTGCATGCATCCGCGATTCATTCCCGCAAGGCCAATCTGAAGTGTGTACTGGAACTCGCAGCGGAGGCCTTTCGCGAACAGCCGGTTCCGCTGGCGCAGCAGCCGGAGGAGCAGCAGGATCTGTATTGCAGAACGGATACGGTCTGTCTTCAGCAGGAGCTGATACATAAAAGAGACATGCTGCGGGTGCGTGAGGACCTGAACCTGCCGCCCGGAAAGCCCAATATTCGCCGTATTATCTGGAAGGAGGCGCGGCTTCAGGGGATCGAGCTTCGACAGGAGGAGGGACGCCTGACAGTAAAAGGGGAACTGAATGTGTTTTTCCTGTATGAGAGCGACCAGGATGACGGACGAATTCAGTGGATGGAGCAGAGCATTCCTTTCCGGAATGAGGTGGAGTGTGAAGCCTGCAGCGCGGAACTTTCCGGCTACGCAGCGGCCTCGCTTCAGCGCTGCGATATGGAGCTGCAGCCGGACTATGACGGCGAGCCGCGGATGGTTCGCGTAGACGCGGTGCTTGAGCTGATGCTGCGGTATTTTGAAGAGCAGGACTGTGAGATTTTAAGCGATGCGTATAGCCTGACACGGGAGATTATCCCGGAATGGCAGAGCTATGCCTGGGAGTATGTGAGCCGGGTGTCTGATTCCAGAGCGAGAATTTCAGGACGTATGAAGCTTAAGGAGGCTGACCCGAAGCTGCTGCAGGTGCTGGCGAGCGGTGCTGACTTTCATGTGGACTATACGGAGCGCACACAGCAGGGTCTGCTGCTGCAGGGAACACTGGATCTGTGGGTCCTCTATGCCGCCGAAGATGACAGTCAGCCGCTGGCCTGTGCGGAGCAGTCTTTCCCGTTTGAGCATACCGTGGAGCTGCCGGACACAAAGATACAGGAAGAGGCTCAGATGGCGCTGGGACTTGACCAGCTGACAGTCGGCATGCTGGACGCGAGGGAGCTGGAGGTGAAGGCGGTAATTCAGGTACAGACGCTGCATTCCCATCAGGAAGAACTGCGACTTGTGGAGGAACTGAAGGAGGAACCGCTGAATACGGAGCGTATTAAAAATCTGCCGGGCATGGTCATTCACATTGTACAGCCAGGCGAGAGTCTGTGGGAGATTGCGAAAAGCCATGCTGCGACCTGCCGCGATGTGGCGGAGCTGAACGGGCTGGGCGACACAGAGCCGGAGCCGGGCAGCAAGCTTCTGCTTGTAAAGGGAATGACCGGTATGGTATCATAGCTTTTAAAGAGATGATACGGAGGAAGTATGAGGGATAAAATACAGCTGAGAGCGCTTGCAAAGATCAATCTGGGACTGGATGTGCTGCGCAGGCGGGAGGACGGTTATCATGAAGTAAAAATGATCATGCAGACGGTCACGCTGCATGATGAACTGGAGCTGAAAAGGACAAAAGAGCCAGGGATAAGAGTGGAGACGAATCTGCCCTATCTGCCGACGAATGAGAATAATCTGGTCTATAAGGCGGCAAAGCTTCTGAAGGACGAATTCGACATCCGGGACGGGCTTACGATCCGGCTCACCAAGAGGATTCCGGTGGCTGCCGGGATGGCGGGAGGGAGTGCTGACGGAGCGGCCGTTCTGTGGGGCGTGAACCAGATGTATGATCTGGGGCTTACACCGGAAGAACTGATGGAACGCGGTGTCCGGTTCGGAGCTGATGTGCCCTACTGTGTGATGCGGGGGACTGCGCTCGCGGAGGGAATCGGCGAGAAGCTGAAGCCTCTGCCTTCCATGCCGCGCTGCACGATCCTGATCGCGAAACCGGGCATCAATGTATCGACCCGTTTTGTCTATGAAAATCTTCATGCAAATGAACTCCGCCCGGAGCAGCACCCGGACGTGGATGCCATGATCGAGGCGCTGGAGCGGGGAGATCTGCAGCTCCTCGCTTCTCGAATGGGAAATGTGCTTGAGACGGTAACCGAACCCCTGTATCCGGTGATCAGCAGCATTAAACAGTGCATGGTGGAAAAAGGGGCGCTCGGATCCCTGATGAGCGGCAGCGGACCGACGGTGTTCGGAATCTTCCGGTCACGATCAGCGGCCCGCGACGCTTCTGCCGCGATCAGGAGTGCAGGGTTGGCGAAGCAGGTCTATCTTGTCACACCGTATAATATTAACAGGCAACGGGCGTAAAGAATGCGGCCAGTGCGGCAGAGGACGGGAAAAGCCGTCCCCTTTATGCGGTATAGAGCCACGTCTCTTTGGCGATACTCTGGATAGAAATTGGAAAGAGGAAGCCTGAAATGAGACGAAAAATTATAATACCGCTGCTGGTTCTGAGCCTGAACCTTGGTGTTGCCCTTGCGGGAAGCGCCTGTGGACAGGTTAATCCGGAAATTGAGGACGGGAAAACGACAGCCTGGTGGACGCTGCTCTATGAGCGTCCCAATCCAGATCGCCTGCCGGTGAAGGTGAAATTCTGGTTGGCGTCGAAGTGAGAGTGGCGGACAGATAAGAAATCCGATATAATATTCTGAAGGTAATGGCTGAAAATCTGTACAATGGATTTTTTGGACGTGTATTGTACCGAAGAAGTGGTGTCGAAATGAAAAAAGAAGTGACGGTGGTCATCTCCGGCCTCCACATTGCGGAGGACGGGCAGCAGGAACTCGAGATGGCCTATGAGGGAGAATACCATGAGAAAAACGGCATGCATTACCTGTTTTTCAATGAATTGCAGGAGGGCTTCACGGAACCGGTGCGCAATCGCTATACGATGACCGCGGAGAGCCTGGAGGTGCGCAGAAGCGGGCCGATTTCGACGAGCCTTTATTTTCGCGAGGGAGAGCGCAGGCAGAGCACCTATCAGGTGCCGTGGGGAAATCTGACGGCAACCTTTGATACCTCCCAGGTCCGGCTCGACGTGCGGGAGGACAGGCTTGAGATGCAGGTGATTTACCGGCTGAATCTGAACGGGGAAGAGCAAGCCGAGTGTAACATTCGAGTGCAGGTAAAGGAACGAAAGAAGGAGTTTTGATATGTCAGTTGACAGAGTAAAAGCATATTTTGCAAAATACGGGATGGAAGACCGGGTGATGGAGATGAACCATTCCAGCGCGACGGTGGAGCTGGCGGCGGAGGCGCTGGGCTGTGAGCCGTGCCGGATTGCCAAGACGATGTCGTTCCTGCAGGGAGACAGGGCGATCCTGATCGTGGCGGCCGGCGACGCGAGAGTAGATAATAAGAAGTATAAAGCGCAGTTTCAGACAAAGGCGAAAATGATCCCCCGCGACGAGGTGGAGGAGTGGATTGGCCACGCCCCGGGCGGGGTTTGTCCTTTTGCGATCAAAGAAGGCGTGGCAGTCTATCTGGATGAATCCCTGAAACGCTTTGACCTCGTCTATCCGGCAGCGGGCAGCGGCAACAGCGCCATCGGACTGAACCTGGAGGAGCTGGAGAAGTATTCGGGCGCTGTCGGCTGGATTGATGTCTGCCGGTATTGATTTTGGCTGCCGGTTTCGGTCGCTGATACGATGATCACAGTGAGGAGGAAAATGCCGTGGAGAAACATTTACCGGAAAACGTGATTTTCATGAACATGTGCATGCTGTGTGATGGAGATATGGTGCTGGCACTTGACAAAACAGGCAGCAGCTACAGCGGGACAACCTTTCCCGGCGGGCACGTAGAGGCCGGAGAGACCTTTGCGGAAGCGGTTATCCGGGAGATGAAGGAAGAGACGGGACTGACGATTAATCATCCGGTACTGAAGGGAATCTATCACTGGTATCGGGATGGGTTTCATAATATTGGCCTGCTCTACCGCGCGGAATCTTACGAGGGGGAACTGAAAAGCTCTGAAGAGGGCCGCGTTTACTGGATTTCCAGAGAAGAATATGAGAAAAAAGAACTGGCCGGCGGGATGCGGCAGGTTCTGCAGCTCATGGATGATGAGAATCTGACAGAATGCTTCGAGGAATTGCAGCCGGACGGCAGCTATCTGGAGCACTTGTTCTGAGGAGGGGCTGATACATATGTCATTTTCAGAAGAAAGTATCCTTTATCATTATACGGATTTTTCCGCATTGGATGGAATACTGAGCAATTCAGAACTGCGGCTGAACAATGTCCTGAATATGAACGATGCCTCGGAGATGCTCCTGTTTATGAATGGTCTGTGCAGAGCGGTTTCGGAGAAGTTCCGGGCAGAGGGTGACGCTGAAAGGGCGGATTGGACGGAAAAGATCTTTTCCGAGGAAAAAGAGAAGGAATTTGTCTATTCCGCGTATGCGGCCTGCTTTTCCTGCTATCGGGATGACGCGGCTCAGTGGGAGCGCTACGCGAACCGGGGCAGAGGCGTCTGCATCGCGTTCCGGGGCGACGCGCTTCACCGGATGGCAATGGAGCCGCTTTCTCTGGAGACTGTATTTTATCAGGACGATGTAGGCGGGCATGAGCTGGTGGAGGCTCTGTACCGGAAAATCAGGCAGAATGAAAAGCCGTTTCTTATGACGTCCGGAATCAGGGAAAGTCTGAATCACGCCTGGGCGGCGTCTGCGGCCTTCAAACATCCGTCTTTTGCCAGCGAAAATGAGGTTCGGCTGGTCGTTTCCCCCTTTGCGCAGGGCTTCTTTGATGTGAAGCCCCGTTATCATATCATGAAGGAACGCATTAAGAAATATTATCCGGTGGATCTGGAGAAGATGTGTCAGGCGGCGGGCACCTGTCTGGAGGATGTGCTTGTCGAACTGATCGTAGGGCCGGAGTCCACGCAGTCGATTCCGATTTTGCAGGATTATCTGTGCGACCATGGATATGGAAAACTGGCGGAGCGGGTCACGCGCTCGGCCTGTCCGCTGAGAGAAAGACTCTGAGGTACAGGATGCAGGAGATACTGGAGCTTCTGGAAAAATACGGAATGAGCTTAAGAGTGGTCAGAAGTAATAGAAAGTCCATTGCCATTCAGGTGGCGCCGGAGGGCGTCATCGTCCGGGCGCCGCATCGGATGTCAGACAGGGCGATCAGGCGTTACGTGGAGGAGCACGGCGACTGGCTGCGGGAGCATCTGATCAAAATGGATGAGATGATAAAGAACCGGCCGCCGATTGAAAAGCTCAGCACGGAGGAGATCCATGAGCTGGCGGATCAGGCGCTGAAGGTCATCCCGGGACGTGTGAAATATTATGCGCCACTGGTCGGTGTCACCTATGGGAGGATCACGATTCGCAACCAGAAAACGCGCTGGGGGAGCTGCAGCGCAAAAGGTAATCTGAATTTCAACTGCCTTCTCATGCTGACACCGCCGGAAGTACTCGACAGCGTGGTGGTGCATGAGCTGTGCCACCGGAAGCATATGAACCACTCCAGAGAATTTTATGCGGAGGTACGACGGGTGTACCCGGACTATGACCGCTGGAATAAGTGGCTGAAGGAACATGGGAATGAACTGATGCTGAGAATGACGGGTTGAATGACGATGGAACTGCCATATTCTGATGAACTGGAAATTCAATATTTAAGCCGTCTTTTTGATAATACCAGTGAATGTTATAAATTTTTCTGGTTTCAGGCGATTGTCACGAAGGTGCTGGAGGGGAAGACTGTCCTCTATCTGCATGACTGTCAGGATGTGGAGATTAACAGGCAAAAGCGGACATTAACTAAAAATGTTCCGTACCGGTTGCAGGCACCTTTTATGAATCAGTTGAAAGGCAAGAGCTGGAATGTATCGGAGCCGGAACTTGCGATGAGAATCAATCAGGAGAAACGACTGATTTATTATTTTGATGAGTTGAACGGAATGCGGACAAGTTGTATCCGCCGCAGGAAAGAAAACTGGAGAAGGTGAAGAAGTACTGGAGATTGTTGTTGACATTGCAGCCGATGCGGGAAATTTATGGACACAATCAGCTTGACAGTAAGGACATTTCCATTGATCATTTTGTACCCTGGTCATTCGTGGCGCATGACGAGCTATGGAATCTGCATCCGACAACGAAAAGCATTAACAGTAGCAAGAGTAACCATCTCCCTGACTGGGACATTTATTTTCCGGAATTTGCTCGTGTGGAGTATAGCGCTTATGAGTTGATCTGGAAGAACGAAAGGGTACACGCGGAATTTGAAAAGTGCGCCAGAGATCATCTGAACAATGTGGATATACGATACCGGCTTTATCAAAAAGGACAGGACTTACCGACCTTTTTCGGACAACTGGAGAGCGTGATGCGACCGGTATATCAGTCAGCGCAGAACTGTGGTTTTGACAGTTGGGTTTATCATGGAGAGCAGAATGAATCAAACGGTTTCTTATTATGATGAGCACGCGAAAGAATATTGTGCGGCAACTGTAAACGCAGATATGAGCTTTTGCAGAGACAGATTTATGGCCTGCCTTCCGGCTGGAGCACATATACTGGACGCTGGTTGCGGAAGTGGAAGGGATAGCAAAGTATTCATGGAACATGGATTTGCCGTGACTGCCATGGACGCATCCGGAAAAATGTGCGGGGAAGCGACAGAGTTATTGGGGCAGAAGGTGCTGCAGCTTTCTTTTGCTGAAATGAATTTTTTAAATGAGTTTGACGGTATATGGGCGTGCGCCTCTCTGCTTCACGTAGCTGAAAATGAAATCCATCCTGTAATGGAAAACATGAAAAAGGCGCTGAAACCGCAGGGAGTATTATACGCATCGTTCAAATACGGAACGGAGGAGCGGACGGCGCAGGAAAGGCTCTTTCATGACTACAATGAGAGCTCGTTGAAGGAACTTCTGGAAGTGCATGGCTTTCTTGTGTGTGATATTTTTATTACGAAAGATGTCAGAACAGACAGGGCGAAAGAAATGTGGGTGAATGCGTTGGCAAGACTGAAATGACTGTGGAATGAGGGGAGAAGGACGGCAAGGCAACGTAGAAAAAAAAGATGAGGCCCCGATCCGCAGGAGAGTTATCAGAAAGGTTAACAGAAAAGTTAACAGATGCAGAAACAGGCATTGAAAAGAATACATCATGGAGGATAAAGCGGTGAAAAAAGAGGGATACAGTGTTCCGGGGCCGTTCGGAACGATCACATATTATGACACGAATGGTAAGAAAATCGGGCATACCGATCCCGGATTTTTTGACAGGAAGAATCATTATAGTGACTGACCTTCTGGCATAGACGTGAAGAACAGAGTCTTTGGCATGATTAATAAGGTAGTGGGCGAGATCGGGAGTTTGTTTCATGTGTAGCAGATATTATATTGATGAGGATCTTTCAGGCGGCATATATGAGTTACTTGCCAGAACTCCATCGGATGTGTGTCTGACCGCCCGGGACGTGTACCCTGGCGAGCTGGCTCCAGTACTGACGGGTGATAAGACAGGCCTTTCCTGGGCAAGCATGAGATGGGGATTTCCGCAGTATACCGGCAAGGGTCTTTTGATCAACGCGCGCTCTGAGACTGCGCTGCAAAAACGGACATTCAGTGAGAGCGTGCTCCACCGGCGCTGCGTGATACCGGCGCGGCGTTTTTATGAATGGGACGATTCCCGGAATAAAGTTAGTTTTTCGCAGGAGGATGGCACGGCACTCTTTATGGCCGGATTTTTTAACCTGATACAGGACGAGTTGCGCTTTGTGATACTGACAACTGAGGCAAATGCCTCGGTGCGCCAGGTGCATGAGCGGATGCCGCTGATTCTGGAAAAGGATGATATTGAGAAATGGATATATGATCCTATGGAAACACAGAGGTTCCTGAAGAAGCTGCCGCTACCGCTGGAGCGTTTTCAGGAATATGAGCAGCAGAGCCTGTTCGCCTACAATAGCGTGGAGGTACCTTATGATACAAAATTCTAAGGGAAACGAAATACTGCAACTATTTAATGCTTGCCAATTGGGGTTTTGACCATGAAATGAAGCAAGGAGACAGGTATGACAATCGAAGAAATCAAAACGGGTGAAAAGGATAATGTGGAGTACAAGGTTGATGTGCCGTCGAAAAGTGAACAGTATATGCGTACTGTAGTCGCTTTTGCTAATTCGAATGGTGGACAACTTGTCTTTGGGGTGGAAAACAGCACCTGGGAAGTTGTCGGATTCACGAGAGAAGAAGTTTTTCGCAAAATGGATGCGATTACCAATGCTATTTTTGACAGCTGCGAGCCAAAGATCACTCCGAGTGTAAGCCTTCAGGAATTTGATGGGAAATATATTATTATTGTGAAGATTCTTGTTGGCATGCAGCGGCCTTATTGTATCAAAAGTCAGGGGATGCTGGATGGCGTTTACCTTCGCGTCTCAGGTACAACGCGGAAAGCGGCGCTATATCAGATTCAGGAAATGGTGCTGAGTACGCGGAATCGCTCCTATGACCAGGAGAAGGTAGCACGCGAACTGACAGATGCCGAAATTGAAGCGCTGTGTGAACGCCTGTATTCCCACGCCCTGGAGCTTTGCGAAGATGATGAAGCGAGGAAAAGATTAAAGAGAATTGGCAAAAATCAGTTGCTTTCTTACAAGTTGATTGTGGAAAAGGGAAACCAGTGTTTTGCGACGAATGGCTATCAGCTTCTGGACGGACAGTTAGACGATTATCCGGACGCGGCGATTCAGTGTGCGGTATTCAAGGGGATCTCCAGAAATATTTTTATTACCCGTAAGGAGTTCAGGGGAAGCATTGATATGCAGATTGAATCGGCATATGCGTTTGTCCTGGAGCATATTGATATGGGCGCAAGATTTGAGGGACTGGCCAGACAGGATATTTACGAACTGCCGATACGCACGATCCGAGAGATTATCACGAATGCTGTATGTCATCGCTCTTACCTTTCTCCGGGCAAAGTACAGGTGGCGCTTTATGATGATCGGCTGGAAGTGACTTCGCCGGGAATGTTGGATACAGAACTGACGATTGAGCAAATGAAAACGGGCTTGTCCCGGATTCGCAATCGTGGGATTGCGGAGGTTTTTGCATATATGCATATGATTGAGGGTTGGGGAAGCGGCATTCCGGATATGTTTATGGATGCAAAGCAGTATGGCCTCCCGGAGCCGGCTTTAGAGGACAGAGGAAGTGATTTCCGGGTTAATCTGTATCGAAGGACTCTGAAAACGGATTTATTTGGGGTTGTGAACCCGAAGAATACGGGTGATAATGAGAACAATGGCGGCACCAATGGCACCAATCATGGCACCAATGGCACCAATCCAGAATCTGCTACAGATACAGAACGTCTCATTGTATTTATTCGTGCCAACGAGAATATTACGCAGAAGGAATTGGCGAAAGAAACGGGTTTTTCACTGAGAACAGTAAAGCGAATGGTTGCGGAATTAAAGAAAACAGGCAGGATTGAGCGTATTGGAAGTAACCGTTCAGGGAAATGGGAGGTAAAGGACTAAGATTACGGTTGACCTGATTCCGGATGGACGTGATCGCGGGAAGGAAAGGAATATACACGATGGCCTATGAAAAACTGTTGAATGAGATCTATGCGGCGCTCTCTCTGGAGTATCTGTGGCCGGAATACCGCCCCTCTTTTGTCAAGAGTGAATCGCCGGACTGGGTCAACGATTCGATGGAGATGGGACTGGAGGTCAGTCAGGCTCTGCTGCCGGAGGATGGGCAGGCGGAGAGCTTTCTGGAGAAATATCTCGGTTGCCTGCGCAGCGACCTGCCGGAGTCCGCTTTTTCCCGTTATGGAGAACGACTGTATTTCTACAATGACCGTTTCTGGGCAATTCTGCCCGTGGACGGGCAGGAACAGGACTGTCAGTACAAGGCGAAATACCGTTTTGACCGCAAACTGGAGAAGCTGAACCGGAACTATCGGCGCTGTCGGCGTAACGCGCTGTATCTCTTCCTGCATCCGGAGAAACAGACGCGGGTGGATGTTGCCGATCTGTTTTCCTATATGAAGGAGCGGCAGGAGACTTTTGAGGTTCGGTTTGACTGGGTGTTCCTGCACTGCACGAATGTGATCTTCGTCTGCGATTTTCAGAACGACCGGATGAATGAGATCCCGCTGACCGAAGGAGCGGGCACGTTTCTGGCCTCGGAGTCGGAGCGCCTGCGCCATGATAGCATCTGGGCGCGGGGAACTTCGCTCGAGGGATATGCGATTCAGGTGCTGCGCGCGACGAAGCTCTGGCAGCAGGCAGGTGCGTACTATGTCCGCATCCACGGCATGAACCGTCAGCACCGGATTCCACTGGAGCGGGAGTTCGATGAACACGATGGTCCGGATACCCGTTACCTGGTTCTCCTCGATCAGAACTATCCTGTGGGAACCTGCCGTCTGTTTCCCGTGGCAGCGGACGCGATGGAGATCGGCCGTGTGGTTGTGCTGGAGACTTACCGTGGACGGGGTCTGGGGAAGCTTCTGATTCGGGAGGCGGAGAAGTGGATCGCCGAGCTGGGGTATTCGCGGGTGATTCTGGAGAGCCGCGATGTGGCGGTGTCGTTTTATGAAGAGCTGGGGTACATAGTTACCGGTGATCCTGTGCAGGGGGAGACATTTCTCTGCGTGCCGATGGAGAAGAGGCTGGGGTGATCGGACATGAAATATAACATTATAAGTATCAGATAATGCTGGACAGGGGGCCGGTTTGTATGGATCATCTCCGCTGTGTCGTGGAGCGAATTACATATCAGAATGCGGAAAACGGCTTTTCTGTGATTAAGTGCCGTGCAAAAGGCTACAGTGACCTGGTGACGGTGGTCGGTTCCATGCCGGATGTCCACGTCGGCTCCGTCCTGACCATGGAGGGACAGTGGCGGATTGACGGGAAATATGGCCGGCAGTTTTCTGCAGAGAAATGGGAGGAGACACTCCCGGCGACCACATACGGGATTGAAAAATACCTGGGCAGCGGTCTGATCAAGGGCGTCGGCCCGAAATTCGCAAAACGTATCGTCCAGAAATTCGGCAAGGATACCTTGGAAATCATAGAGACCGATCCGGAACGCCTGATTCAGGTGGAAGGCATCGGCCAGAAACGTGTAGAGCGCATCAAAAAAGGCTGGCAGGAGAAGAAGGAGATCAAGAATATCATGCTTTTTCTGCAGAGCCATGACGTCAGCACCGCCCACGCCGCGCGGATTTATAAGACCTATGGAAATGACAGCATCAAAATCGTGGAGGAGAATCCCTATCGTTTGGCGGATGATATCTGGGGCATTGGATTCAAGACAGCGGATCAGATCGCCGGAAAACTGGGGATTGAGAAAGATCGTTTTATCCGTCTGCGAAGTGGTATCCTCTATACCCTAAATAAGTTGTCAGAGAACGGACATTGTTTTGCGGTGCGGGAGCAGCTGATAGAGACAGCGGTAAAACTGTTGGAAGTGGATGCACCGGAACTGGAAATTACGCTGGATGAAATGCTCCGTACATCAGATGTGATTAAGGATGAGGAGGCAATTTATCTGCCGCCTTTTTACTTTTCAGAGACAGGCTGCGCAAAGCGGCTATTGAAGCTTCTGTCCTCAGAACGAAATACCAAAATCAATGCGGAGCAGGTGATGAGCCGCGTGGAGCAGAACTCCCGCATAAGATATGACGAGATACAGATTGAGGCAATCCGTCAGGCGGTGTCTTCTAAGGTGATGGCTCTGACCGGCGGCCCCGGTACCGGTAAAACCACGACTACGTTGGGGATTATCTCGGCTTACCGGATGGCTGGCTGCAGGATTATACTGGCGGCACCCACCGGACGGGCGGCAAAGAGAATGTCAGAGGCCACGGGAATGGAGGCAAAGACCATTCACCGTCTCCTGGAGTATAAACCGTCTGACGGATATCAGCGAAATGAGGAAAATCCGCTTGAGGCTGATGTGCTGATTCTGGACGAATGTTCCATGATTGATATTATGCTGATGTATAATCTCCTGAAGGCACTGCCGGATGCCATGGCTCTGATTCTGGTTGGAGACACGGACCAGCTTCCCAGCGTGGGAGCGGGAAATGTACTGAAGGATATTATCGCTTCCGGGAGCGTTCCGGTGGTGCGTCTTACGAGAATTTTCCGGCAGGCGCAGGGCAGCAGGATCATTACGAACGCACACCGTATCAATCGCGGTGAGATGCCGGACCTGCGCGGCGGCAGGGATTCGGACTTCTTTTTTGCGGCACAGGAGACGAACGAGGATGCCGCGGCGCTGGTCGTGAAATACTGCACGCAGAATCTTCCCCGCTATTATCACGCGGACGCATTTCGGGATATTCAGGTGCTGACGCCCATGCAGCGCGGGGTGTGCGGCGCGGCGAACTTAAATCAGCTCCTACAGGCCGCGATGAATCCGTCCGGTATTTTCCTGAAACGGGGCGGCACCCAGTATCGCCTGCACGATAAAGTCATGCAGATCAAAAATGATTATGACAAAGAGGTGTTCAACGGAGATATCGGGATCGTCGTTCGAGTGGATACAGAGGAAAGCGAGCTGAGTGTAGATTTTGACGGGCGGGAAGTGGTCTACGATGTGACGGAGCTGGACGAGCTGGTGTTGGCCTACGCGACGACCATCCATAAGGCACAGGGTTCGGAGTATCCCATCGTGGTCATGCCCTTTACTATGAGCCATTATGTCATGCTGCAGAGAAATCTTCTGTACACTGGCGTTACACGCGCGAAGAAGATACTGGTGCTGATCGGAGAGAAAAAGGCTGTGGCCTACGCTGTCCGCAACGAGACCACGACGGAGCGGAACACAAAACTGGCTCAGCGCCTCGCGGAGAAATCTGACGCTCAGAAAGTGGTGCCGTTTCATTATACTTGTGAGAAGGTGGTCTCGCCGCTCATGGTGGCTGAGTCAGACGCGGCTTCACTTTTTGACCGCCTTGCCCGTTCAAAATTCCGGAGCAGTTTTTCCCTGAAAGCGGCGGATCGGGCCTATGTGGAGGAGAAGGGGATGGATACGATCCGCTCCCACGCACAGGATTTTGTGAGAAAGCGCCTTGCGCCGGCCGAGATATCGAACGACGGGAAGCAGACGCCGATGAAAGGGCATCCTGTATTTCTTGCCCAGCACGCTACGGCGACCTGTTGCCGGGGCTGTCTCGAAAAGTGGCACAGGATACCGAAAGGCTGCGAGCTTAGCGAGGAACAGCAGGACTATGTAGTAGACGTACTGATGGAATGGATCAGGCGGCAGATGAAGCGCTTGTGATTCATTGGTGCAGAGGGTATAATTCGGAGAGAAGCGTATCAAAGCAGAGCCGACAACCAGTATAGTCAGTGAGGCCAGAACATGAATAAAGAATACAATTTAGAGAGATTTATCAACGCCCAGGAAAACAGCTATGAGACAGCATTATCAGAGATCCGGGACGGGAGAAAGAGAAGCCACTGGATGTGGTATATTTTCCCCCAGATCATTGGCCTTGGAAGAAGCGGGATTGCTGTTTTTTATTCTATTGTGGACGAAGGGGAAGCCAGGGCATACCTGCAGAATGATTTACTCAGGAATCGTCTGGTGGAGATCAGCAACGCATTGCTGGAGATCGAATCCTCGGACCCGGAACGTGTGATGGGTTTTCCGGATAACCTAAAGCTACAGTCCTGTATGACACTTTTTGCGGAAGTAGCAGAGGATGAAGAGGTATTCCAGAAGGTGCTGGACAAATATTTTGGCGGCGAGAAGGACAGACAGACTTTACAGATATTAGGGAGATTACGATGATAGCAGTATGGATTGTAGCGGCTGCATGTATCATTGCAGGAGGACTATATGGCTTTCCGAAGCTGATAAAATTGCTTACCTGCAAGGAATGTGTGCAGGGGATGATATCCGGCACTTCATTTGCTCCGGGGACGGGGGATCAGCCGATGCGGGCCATGTATGTCTATACTGTAGACGGTGTGGAATACAGAAGGAAGACGCCGTATACGAATTTTGCGCATTTCAGCAGGGACTGCGAGGTGCGGTACAATAAGAAAAATCCAAAACGCTCTTATATCAGGCAGAGCGGTATGGTGATGAACGCTGTGCTGGGAACCGCTTTCGTTATGGTTGGGATTGGTGTGATTATCGTTGGCTTCATTCTGAAGGCAAAGCTGGGGATCTGATCCCCAAAACGTATACTGAACGAAGGAGAGTTCGCCGGAGATTTGCAGTGGTGGGCTTTCAGGGTTTATGGTATACTGAAAAAAATGTAAGGGTTTAAGGAGGTATTTGAAAATGAAAGATTACAGCAGCACGTCGCCGGAGGAGATATGGAAGCTGATTCGCTCCGGAGAGATTGATTATCAGACGTCGGGTATGTGTGCGGGTTACGCGCAGGCGAACCTGGTCATTCTTCCCAAACGCTATGCGGATGATTTTAAGGAGTTTGCCAGGAAGAATCCGAAGCCCTGCCCGATTTTGGAGATCGTGGAGGGAACGCCGGACATTCACGCCATGGGGGAGGGCGCCAGTATCGTGACAGATCTTCCGCGGTATTATGTATATCGGAACGGCGTCCGGACGGAGGAGCTGACAGACGTCTCGTCTTATTGGAAAGAGGATTCCGTCGCATTTCTCATCGGCTGCAGCTTTTCTTTTGAGGAAGCGTTGATGAGCGCCGGTATCGAGGTGCGCCATATCGCGATGGGGCGCAATGNNCAATGTGCCGATGTACAAGACCAATATCGCCTGTGAGGAGGCGGGCGTGTTCCGGGGACCGATGGTGGTCAGTATGCGCCCGATGACGCCGGAAGACGCACAGAGAGCGAAGGAGATCACGGAGCGCTATCCGAATGTTCATGGCGGGCCGGTTCAGATCGGCGATCCGGAGGCCATTGGCATCCGGGACATTGACAGGCCGGATTATGGAGAGTCTGTCGAGATCCGCGAGGGCGAGATTCCGGTATTCTGGGCCTGCGGCGTGACGCCTCAGGCGGCGATTGAGAATGCGAAGCTTCCGCTCGTCATCACCCACGCTCCTGGCCATATGTTTATTACAAATGTGAAGAACACAGAGCTGAACGACTATCTGGAGGCCAGAAAACAGAACTCTCTGTGATCAGGTGCTGTCCCGGAGGTTATAGTGAAGAGAATTTGTTATGTTTTACGCGGTAACATAAGACCATAGAGGTGCCAATATGGTTGAGAAGGAAATTCATGATTATATCAAGTTGATTCAGTTACGTGACCGTGAAGAACAGACAACTGAGGTTAAGGTTGCCCTGTGATAATACTGCTGCAACAAGGATTAATATCCTTGGCTTGATGCGGACGGGGAAAAATATGTTAAGCGTACAAAAGGCGGAGCAGCTGCTTTCCGGCAACAATAAGCTGCTGGACGGCATGAATAAATACAAACAGATTATGGAGTCTCTCCATCAGACGGGGGGAAGGTGGAACATATGGAAATTGTGGAGATGCTGGACGAGATCAAAAGAAGAGCGCAGAAGGATGCGAAGCTTCGGGAAGAATTTCTTCAGACGAGGGAGCAGGAAAATCCGCTCTCGGCTTTCTGCGCAAAGTGCCGGGAACTCGGGTATTCGGTGTATGAGATGGACGTCATTGCGGCAGGGGAGGAATTTTACGCGGCGATGAAGCGAAGTACGAACGGGGGAGGGGAGAATTCTCCGATGCTCGAAGCGGAAGATGATTTTTATGAATTATTTTTTGCGGGCCTGTAAGATTGGGATCATAGTGAAGAAAACGCAACTATTCGGGATTCCCGAATGGTTCAAAGGGAAGGAAGCGGAAACTACAAATGTTTTTTCTGTATATGCTTAAGATAATTTTTCCTGAAAGCGCGGGCATTATCAAAGAATTCTATTTCTGAAACAGAGAGGTTTCCCGCCTGTAATTTTTCAGATAGTAGTTCCAGTGTGCAGATCAAATCAGCGACCTGAAAAAGCTTATAATCGACTGGTTTCACCTTGCGAAATTCAATATGTGTGTAGAGCGTATTGAACACGGAGGTCAAAATTTTTGTAAGCTCAATTTGTCCATTGTCATAGTAGATAACAACACGGTCATAGCTGTTCCAGAATGATTCGTTTGTATGGAGAATTTCAGCGATTGCCTTGGACAGTCTGGCCGTCATCGTAATAACGTCAGGACATTCTTTTTTCCGAATTTTTGCGCAGGTATATTGTATTTCAAGCTTTCTGGAAAAATGAAAGAGGGCGTTGAATAATTGTTTCCGATTCTCGATCAGATCGTTTTTATAAACAGATTCTCGCCGGATGAGGGGACCGGTATGAATAGCGTGTTTTGAATACCCCAGATTATGCAAATAGGATTCAAAAGAAGAAATATTATCTGATATATCTATGCTTTGATCGTGGAGAAGCATCGCAACGAGATAATATGGCGAATGCGCTTCATAAGGACCGAAGTCTCCTGACTCATCTACAAAAACGCTTAGTATTTTTTCTGCCATAACAAGTCTCCTTTTGGCATTGAAATCAAGATTGATATTTTGTATTATACAGACAGTGGGATGCTTGAACAATCGGTAAAGAATAAAGATGGCGGGGAATTTCCCCGCCGCTCGGTGGACCAGGGTCTTACGACCAGCCCGATTAGTGGTCACCACTAATTATTGTAGTCTTATTCTAATCGAAATATGCAAGGCTGTCAACCTGATTTTTAATGGACAGATAGTCAAGGGTTGGTAAAGGGTTAGCATAAATGTTGGTAAAGACTTGGAAAAGGGGAGGAATTGAAAAATGGCAGAGTATAAAGTAAACGAAGTGCTTGGAGTTATCATGAACCGCCGTTCGACGCGCAAATTTAACGATCATCCGGTCACGGAGGAACAGCTTGCGGCGATTGTGGAGGCCGGGCGCTACGCGCCGACAGGAGGAAACAGTCAGAGTGTTCATTTTGTAGTCATGATAAATGCGGAAGTCCGGGAGAAGCTGCGCGTGTTGGTTCAGAATGCTTTTTTGCATATGGAGCTTTCTGATGATATGTACAGCAGCCTGAAGAACTCGATCAGACTGTCCAGAGAAGGAAACTATGCATTTGACTATCATGCGCCGATTCTGATTGTAGTGTCGAATCGGAGAGGATATCCGAATGCCATTGCGGATTCGGCCTGTGCGCTGCAGAATATGATGCTGGAGGCGGAGAGTCTTGGCGTGGGTTCCTGTTGGATTAATCAGCTCCACTGGCTGGATGAAGATCCGGATATCCGCGCATATTTAGAACCGCTTGGAATCGGTGAAGATGAGACGATATGCGGTGCGCTTGCGTTGGGAAATTACGATACAAAGCAGGAGGTCAAGCCGCGCACCGGCATGAAAGTAGATTATGTTAGATAGGAAACAGACACCGGTGCCGATGGAAAGGGGGAGAAAAAGCATGGACGACAGTTTTTCACTGTATGACTTAAAAGTGGAGGTGGTCGCAACGGACCGGCCGATGGTATGCAGCCATCAGGAGGGCGACTATTTTCTGGTGGAAGGAGAAAATCTGGTATTTCCGCAGACGAAGTCCTTTTCGATGTATGCGTTGGCGGCGCTGCTCCCGCTTCTTCCGGCAAAACAGCGCCCGCTTCAGCAGAACGACTGGATGCTTTCGGACAGCCTGATCGCGTGTCCGGATCCGAACTGCGGAGCAAAATTTAAAATCACCAGAACTCACAAACGTACATTCAAACATGGGGACTGCACCGTCGTTCCCATTCAAAAGGAGGAACAGAATTAATGATTAATCAGATCAGCACAGCAAAAATCACACTGGATAATGGATACACCTTCAGCCGGGTCATCAACGGCTGCTGGCAGTTATCTGCCGAGCATTGCCTGAAGGGGCAGCTGAATATAGACGACGCACTGAAGGCGTTTCATATGCTGAAAGAACGGGGCCTGACTACCTTTGACTGCGCGGATATCTATACCGGTGTGGAGGAAATCATCGGACGCTTTGTCGATGAATTAAAGTCAATGGGCGGATATTCGCATGACGATATTCAGGTTCATACGAAGTATGTCCCGGATCTGAATATTCTCGATAAGGTAAATTTTGAGTATACGGAGAAGGTGGTGGATCGCAGCCTTATGCGGATGCACCGGGATTGCCTGGATCTGGTGCAGTTTCACTGGTGGGATTATGAGGTACCGGGAATGATGGAGACTGCATTTGACCTGGTAAAGCTGAAGGAGAAGGGAAAGATCCGCAATATTGCCATGTGCAATTTTGATACAGAGCATCTGAAAATGATGGTCGATGCCGGAATTCCGGTGATGTCCAATCAGACGCAGTATTCGGTGTTTGATCGGAGACCGGAGAAAGCGCTGTTGCCTTATTCGAGGGAGAATGACATCTACAGCTTCTGTTATGGCACACTGGCAGGGGGCTTCCTCGCGGAGCGCTGGATCGGTGTGGACCGCAGCGAATTTGAACCGGAGACCAGATCGCATGTCAAGTATCTGCAGATCATTGAGGATTCCCTGGGCTGGGATGGATATCAGAAGATTCTTCTGCTGCTGAAGGAGATCGCGGACAAATATCAGGTCAGTATTTCCAATGTGGCGGTGCGGTACATTCTGAGTCAGCCGGGTGTGGGAGCGGTGATGGTAGGTTGCAGAAACAGCCGGCATGTCGAGGATAATGCGCGGATTTTGAGTTTCGAACTGACGGAAGAAGAGCTGGGACGGATTCGCAGCTTTATCGGACAGTATCCGATGCCGGAAGGGGAGCCGTTCACGCTGGAGCGGACTCCGGGCTCCCGTTATCGCAACATTATGAAAATGAACCTGAATAAAGCCTGAGCAATCGGAATGACAGGGGGCCGGCTGGCGGCGTAAATGATTGCGACGGTAAGTATGGAGGATCGTCAATGGAATTAATAGAAGGAGTATTAAACAGAAGAAGCATTCGTAAATTTACGGACAGGCATATAGCGGATGAAGAACTGCACACGATACTTCGTGCGGCGATGACGGGACCCACCTGCGCGAATACACGTGACTGGAGTTTCCTTGTCGTGAGAGACAAAGAGATGCTGAAAAAAAATGGCGGATGCCAATGGTCAGCCGGCGGAACCTCTTCGCCGCTGTGATGTTGGGATTCTTATTCTTGGTGATTTGGATCGCGCATTTCCGCCGGCGAAAGATTATTGGGTAATTGACGGTGCAATCGCCGGGCAGAATATGATACTTGCAGCTGAGGGGCTTGGAATAGGCTCGGTGTGGCTTGGAACCTGGCCGCAGATGGATCGTGTGGAGAAACAGAGAAAACTCTTTTTGCTTCCGGATACGGTAATCCCGCACTCTGTCATTGCGTTCGGATATCCCGCGGAGGAGAAGAAGGGCGAGCATCCTGATTATGAAGAGAGTCGGGTTCATTTCGAGCAATGGTGACAGAAGGAGATCTATATGATAGCTGTATGGATAGTAGCAGCTGCATGCTCTATACCGTAGACGGTGTGGAATACAAAAAGAGAACGCCGTATACGAATTTTGCGCATTTCAGCAGGAACTGCGAAGTTTGGTACAATAAGAAAAATCCAAAACGCTCTTATATCAGGCAGAGCGGTATGGTGATTAACGCTGTGCTGGGGATCTGATCTCTCAAATTTATAATCTTTCGCTGAGAAAGCAATAGATTTATGTAATTAAAAACTGCACCAGCTTGGTGCACAAATCATCAGTGAGTTCAGAGTATGAATAAAGAATATAATTTAGAGAGATTCACAAAAGCTCAGAAACACAGCTATGAGACAGCAGAATCATCGGACCCAGAACGTGTGATGGGCTTTCCGGACAACTTGAAGCTGCAGTCCTGCATGACACTATTTGCGGAAGTTGCGCCAGATGAAGAAGTGTTTCAGAAGGTGTTGGACAAATATTTTGATGGAGAGAAAGACAGACATACTTTACAGATATTAGGAACGCATACTTAAGACTGTGGTGAAAGCAACAAATCGGATATTTTTGCAAAAGTAATAATAATCCAGGGGTTTTACAGGGAGGAGATTATGCAGAAGCTTTTTGATATTTCCAAATTTGATTCTTATAAAGAGGGTAATCGTCTGGAAGTGAAGAAAGCCAGAGGCGGTTTGCCTGTTTCCTTGTGGGATACATATTCTTCTTTTGCTAATTGTTATGGCGGAGTTATTATACTTGGTGTTGTGGAAAACGCAGATGGAAGCTGGCGGACAACGGGCTTGAAGCGCACAGACGAGCGAAAGCTTTTGAAGAGCTTCTGGGATACGATCAATGATCGGAAAAAGGTGAGTCTCAATATCATTTCAGAAGATGCTGTTGAGATTTACGAGCAGGGTGAAGATATTATTATCGTTATATATGTTCCCATGGCAAGACGCGAGGAAAAACCAATCTATATCAATGATGATATGTTCGGAAACACTTTCAGACGAAATCATGAGGGCGATTATCACTGAACAAGACTGCAGGTAAAAGCAATGCTTCGTGACCAGACTGAAAATACGATAGATATGGAAGTGCTGGATCATGTGCCTATGCAGGATCTGAATTATGAGACTATATCAGGATATCGGAACCGGCATCGGACATTGCGCCCGGGGCATCCATTTGAAAGGCTTGATGATGCGGAGTATCTTCGCTGTATAGGTGCTGCGGCAATTTCGGATGAAGATAAAAAACTGCATCCGACTGCCGCGGGAATGTTGATGTTTGGCGATGAGTATAATATTGTACGCCAGTTTCCGGAATACTTTCTGGATTTCAGAGAGATGCTTGATCCTTCAATTCGATGGACCGACCGCCTCCAGTCAAGTTCCGGGGAATGGTCTGGGAATATCTGTGATTTTTACTTCAGGGTCTACAATAAGATTATTCAGGACATCAAGGTTCCCTTCAAAATGCATGGAGGGGATCGCGTGGATGACACTCCTGTACACAAGGCATTGAGGGAGGCGTTGGCAAACTGTCTGGTCAATACGGATTTTTATGGTGTTCGTGGTGTTGTTGTAAAGAAAGAGATTGGGAAACTGGTTTTTGAGAATCCTGGATATATCAGAACAGGAAAGACACAGATGATGATGGGCGGAGTTTCTGATCCACGAAATAAAACGTTGCTTAAAATGTTCAATCTTATAAACATCGGAGAACGTTCCGGAAGCGGTGTGCCTAATATTTTTGATACCTGGAAAGATGAGGGATGGGTGGAGCCGATGATTGAGGAACAGTTTGACCCGGATCGTACAATTTTAACGCTTAAATTTAAAAAACAGGCGGCGATAAAAAGCGGCGATAAAAAAACGGCGATAAAAAGCGGCGATAAAAAAAACGGCGATAAATCCAGATGAATTAAAAATATCAAAGAAAATGCAGATGCAGCAGGAAGCTATTTTGAGTTATATGAATAGTGGAGAAGAGTATAAACTGGATGATTTCTGCACTCTGCTGGGTTTGAAACAGTCGAGGGTGAAGACAATAATCCAATCGATGGTTAAGATTGGGAAGATAGAAGTCCTCGGGAATAATCGGAATCGACGATATAAAATCAGTTGAAGAAGTGACCACATTGTCCGACTTGGATGATAAGGAATATAGCGGCAGTCTGGTTTCTCTGCTTCAATATGGAGAAGACTTCATAAAAAATAATACCAAAAAGCGCTGGAAAAAAACATCTGATGGCAGAGTTGAGATGCCCGATATACCAGAAAGGGCAGCACTCGAGTGTCTCGTAAATGGGTTGATTCACCGTGATTATCTTGAAACGGGAAGTGAAGTCCATATAGATATTTATGATGATCGAATGGAGATTTATTCTCCAGGCGGTATGTATGCGGGAACCTTTGTGCAGAATCTGGACACAGACCGGGTCCCGTCCAAACGTCGAAATCCAATTATTGCTGATGTTTTTGGCCGGATGAATTATATGGAGCGCCGTGGCAGCGGTTTCAAGAAAATCAAAAGTGATTATCGTGCGGCAGTTAATTATCTTCCGGAACCGGAACCGAGGTTTTATTCTGATAGTTCGTCGTTTTGGGTAACACTGTATAATTTGAATTTTTACGAAAAGCTGGGCTATTCTCAACCATTCGGCAGAGCAGAGATTATGAATATTATCTCGGTATCGTCTTGCTCAGCTGGAGAGCTGATCAAAAAGATGCGCGAGGCCGGTCTGATTGAACCTGTAGACGGACGAGGGAAAGGCAAATATCAGTTTATTATAAAGCCTGAATAAAGTGTACATGTAAAGAAAATGGACGATGTAGAAAGCCTGAAAAATAGAATCGAACAGCTGGAAAAAGAAAATGACTATCTGAAAAGTCTGCTTATAAAGGCGGGTATCAGTTTTGAACCTGAAACGATTGTTGATAAAGCCGATGCATATGATCCGGATCAGGGGAGCCGTATCATTCAAAAAACTGACTTTTCAGAAGAGGATGCCAATCAATTCTTTAAGATGTTCTGGGGAAGAACGGACGTATACAGCAAGCGTACCGTTGTGAAGTCGAAGGGGACGGCAAATTATTATCCTCAGTGTTATAAATTCTGGAAAGCGGGTTGCCCGAAAAGGACAGACAAACGCAAACAATGCAGTGCGTGTACATCACCGGCATATATCCCTCTGGGAGCGAGACAGATCATAGCGCATTTAATGGGCCTGTCGAAAGAAGCGGAAGATGTGATCGGAGTATATCCGCTTCTCCCTGATGATACCTGCCGATTTATCGTGTTTGATTTTGATAACCACGAAGAGGGAGCGGATAAGCACGATTATGCCAATGCGGATGATACATGGAAAGAGGAAGTAAATGCACTTCGAGAGATTTGCACTATCAACGGAATTGATGCATTGGTGGAAAGGTCAAGATCCGGAAAAGGTGCTCACCTGTGGATCTTTTTTCAGGGAAAGATTGATGCGGCGCTTGCCAGAAAATTTGGGAATGCGCTTCTTAAGAAGGGTGCGGAGTCTGTCGATTTAAAATCATTTCGATATTATGATCGGATGCTGCCCATGCAGGAACACATGCCAAGGGGCGGCTTCGGAAACCTGATTGCACTGCCTTTGCAGGGACGGGCTCTTAAAAATGGGAACAGTGCGTTTGTGGACGAATACTGGAACGCTTATCCGGATCAATGGTCGGTTTTATTATCAAAGAACAAGCTCACAGGGGAGTTTATCAAACAGAAGGTAAAGGAGTGGAATCTTCATGGCCTGGCGTCGTCGGTTACATTAGATGAAATTTCGGAAAAGACAGAGGAACAGCCGTGGAATAAGTCGAAGGAGTTCCATGCTGAGGATGTGACAGGCGTTCTGCGGATTACGATGGCTGACGCTTTATACGTGAATGGATCAAACCTTACCGCAAGAATCCGAAATCAGATTCGGGAGCTCGCGGCTTTCGGTAATCCGGTATTTTTTAAGAATCAGGCAATTGGTCTGTCCAATTTTAAAAATTCGCGTTATATCTATCTGGGAAGAGACGTTGATGGATATATCCGGATTCCGAGGGGATTACTTGATGCGCTCACAGATCGTTGCAAGAGCGCGGGTATTTCTTATGAAATCGAGGATAAACGTTGTGAGGGACGGCGGGTAGAAGTCCAGTTTTGTGGAGAATTGAAAGAATCCCAGATGAAGGCCGCTCAGGCGTTGGAAAAGTATGATATGGGTATATTACACGCTGCCACTGCATTTGGTAAGACTGTGGTAGCCTGTAGCATGATTGCAAGAAAAGGGGTAAATACTCTGATTCTGTTACAGTCATCCGCTCTGATGGAGCAGTGGGAAAAAGCATTAGGAACATTTCTGGAAATTCATGAAAAACCACCGGAGTATCAGACCCCGACCGGAAGAGTCAAAGTACGAAAAAGTGTGATCGGCAGGCTGCAGGGCGCGCAGGATACCACAACCGGAATTGTAGATATTGCCATGGCAGGTTCTCTGTGTAAAAAAGGAAAATATCATGACAGACTGAAACAATATGGGATGGTGATTCTCGATGAATGTCATCATGCCGCCTCGGATACGATCGTGGATGTTTTGCAGGAGGTATGTGCGAAATATGTTTATGGTGTGACTGCGACTCCCGCTCGTGGTGATGGCCTGGAAAAGATCAATTATATGCTTCTTGGTCCGGTTCGTTATAAATTTACAGCCAAAGACCGTGCGAAGGAGCAGGGGATTGAGCATCTGGTAATTCCGCGCTTCACCAGAGCGGTCGCACCGCGATTCGGAAGCGAAAAGATGCATCCAAATGAAGCATATGAAATCCTGAGAAATAATGAAGATCGCGATGAAATCATAATTCGTGATGTAAGACAATGCGTGGATGAAGGCAGAACGCCGGTTGTTCTGTCAAGATATGTTGACCACTCCAGAAAATTATATGACCGGCTGCAGGGCTATGCGGACAGGATATTTTTACTCTCCGGTGAAAATTCAAAAAAGGAACACAGAAAGATCATTGCGCAGATGAATGAAGTCCTGGCGGATGAAAGCATGATTCTGATTGGAACCGGGAAATTAGTCGGTGAAGGATTTGATTATCCGCGGCTTGATACCTTGATTATGGCGACGCCCGTATCGGGAAAGAATGTGGTGGAACAATATGCAGGTCGTCTGAACCGAGATTATGAGGGTAAAAAAGACGTTATCATATATGATTATGTGGACAGCCACATTGACATGTTCGAAAAAATGTATTATAAGCGTTTGAAAGCGTATAAACAGATTGGATACGACATGTATTCAGAGGCTGTCTGCGTGGAAAAAACAGAAGAAGATGGGTTGCCGGGCTCCATCTATGATGCAGAAACTTATTATGAAAGGTATCAACAGGATTTGCTTGCAGCCAGGACGGAAATTATTCTCTCCAGCCCTGTGATAAGCGGGAAAAAGGTAGATGAACTTATTGATCTTTTACAGGAAAAGCAGTTGAATGGTCTGAAGGTTATCATTGTCACCTGGAAATCGGACATGTATGGCTTTGGAGACAGCGTGTACTGGATGGAATTGCAGGAACGCATGCGAGACGCAGGTTTTGAGATGAATCTTGTGGAAGATTATTGTACGCATTATTGCATTATTGACAGAGAGCTTGTGTGGTATGGCAGTATGAATTTCCTTGGGAAAGAGGATGCGGAGGATAATCTGATGCGGGTGTCTGACAGAGGGATTGCTGCGGAGCTTCTGGAGATGACATTTGGAAGTGATAAGTATTGGGGGCAGCGGGTGAAGTGACCGACGTCATGAAAGCGCGATATATGGTACGATAAGTGGGATAGCAGTGAAATGGTAGGAAAACATGAGAATTTTAATGCTTGGAAACAGCTATATTTTCACAAATGATATGCCGAAGATGCTTGCGGAACTAACCGGTGCGGAGGTCGCACATCACACGCGCGGTGGGGCAAGGCTGGCAGAACAGCTCAATCCCAAAACAGAGATGGGCGCAAGAACGCAAAAAGCACTCTCAGAAGAACACTGGGATTATGTGGTGCTGCAGGAAATGAGCAAGGCCCCGGTGAAAACCAGAGAAAAGTTCCTGAAAACTGCCGCGGCGCTATGTGATCAGATCCACGTGGCAGGAGCGAAACCAGTCTTCTATCTGACCTGGGCGTACCAAAGGGACAGTGCTCAGATGAAGAAATCCGGATTGGATTATGATGAAATGTATTGTGGGCTGCAGGAGGCGTATCGGGAAGCGGCGTTTGCCAGCGATGCGTTGCTCGCGGATGTAGGGACAGCGTTTTATCAGCAGAGTATATATCGAAATCTTTATGCGGACGATGGAAGTCATCCGAATGAGGAAGGCTCCAGGTTGGCAGCGGAAATCATTGCAGCGGTAATTATGGAGGATTATGATCTTTTAGAAGGAAGTAAGTGGTAGGACAGGGGAGACACATATGAAAGAAATTGTTCCGTATATTGTATATTCAGTGAC
>MSHD01000036.1 GCA_001941045.1 Lachnospiraceae bacterium Zagget2 | reverse complement strand
GACTAATCATCCCCCTATCCGATTTTGCGTTGACAGTTGTACTTGGGGGGGGGTAAAATAGCAGTATCTGGAAACACAGCAGGAGGAGGAGACAGATGAGAATGAAGTATTGCAGCAGAGTGTTAGCCCTGTTACTGGCAGCTTCGTTGATGGCGGGAGATTGTATTCCGGCCATGGCAACGGAGCAGCAGGTGGAAATCGCGGAGGAGAGTGAATCCGGGGATACGGTCGAGGATGCGACCGGAGAGACGGAGGATGCTCAGGAAGCGGACGAAAGCATGGATTCGGAGGAGAGCTCCGAAAGCGCCGAAGTGATGGGCGAGGAAACGGAAACTGAAAATGTAGGAGATGAGAATTCCGGGAGTGCGGAGGAGTCTGAAGACTCTGCGGATTCTGCTGATTCCGAAGCAGCCGGAGACGCGCAGTCTGTGGAGACGGAAGAGAATGTGACCGGGCCGGAGACCGAAGAGGAGGAAGCGGAAGTACAGTCTGCGGAGGATGAGGTGATCACGCAGGAAGAGTCTGCGGAGGCTTCGATACCGGAGGCGAACGCGACGGTGACATTATCGGATGGAGAGACGAAGACAATCACTGTGCCGTCGGGATACAGCGGCTATGGGGATACATTGGCGACGCTCAAATTCAGTGAATCAGGAGCCTATGAGATCGAAGTTGACGGTATGGGGTGGTTTTATATCTGGGATAAAAGCACCTATGAATATCCGAATCTGGGTACGGTGATTACCGCCGATTATGAATCTGTGGACGGTCTGTTCGAGCTGGTAAAAGGATCCTCTTATGCTATAAGCGGCTCACTGACAGCGGATGAGACTACGGAAACAGGTAAAGTGACTGAGGTAACGGTTACCGTACGCAAAGTCGATCTTGCGACGCCAGAGACTTTTGAACTTGGAAGTTCCGTGGAAAAGGCGGATAGTGCAGGCGGGTATTACAGTATTTTCGGTGATCAGGGAGATATCTATTATCTGTATATAACAGGTGATGTCGACGAGATTGAGGAGAATGTTGAATTTATTAATGGAAATCAGAGCTTTTCTATTATAAGTTCTCTGGTCTCTGCGACAACGGACGGTGTTATCTATTCGCTGGCTTACTACGGTTCTGGCTCCCTGGAGATCTTCATTCCGTCTGGGACAGGACAGATGACCGTATCTGCTTCAAATGATCTGCAGGATTTAACAAAGATTGAGACGGTTTCGCTGGAAGAATGGTCAGGTAGTCAGACCGTGAGCGCGAATACAACAAAGATCTGTATTTTCGAGACTGGTGAGATGGAAGATTATTATGTCTCCGGAACATACAGTTACGACAGCGACAGCGCAAGTGGTCTGAATATCGTATTCCAGAATCTGAATGGATCGAGTGTCAGTACGCTCTATTATTACGATGAAACGAACCAGCGCACAGACTATGGATTTGGGGCATATTCAACGGAAGGCTGGGATGTAGATACATTCCGCTATGCGCTTGTTATGGAAAACAATAGCAGTGCGGATATAACGGTAGATTTGTATTCCTATTCCGATAGTGGGATTGAGCCGGTTGTGGTTGGTCTGGACGATTCGGATTCTTTTGATGCGACGTACAGTTCTAATACGGCTAAATATGTGACATCTGTATCTGGTTATAAATGCAGAACACAGTATTATAAGTTTACAGCTGAGACTACGGGAATATATAATGTGTATGCCCATACAACGGTGGCGAGCACTGGTATCGATAATACGCAGTTTCTGCAGCTTACCTGGCTGTATAGAGAGTATGAAGAGGACGGCGAGAATGTAAGAACAGCGATTGTCGGTACAAGTGATTCCACCTATAATATTCCGATGAAAGCTGGGGACAGTATCGTATTCCGCCTCAGTCTTACTTCGTCAAATACTACTTACACTGTCCAAAAAGAAGACATGGAAGTGACAGAAGGCGATGAATTACAGTTTGTGTCTGTGATGGATGATTATGGCTATTACTATGCAAGCTGGTATATCTTTACACCGGAGAGCAGCGGTACTCTGAAAGCGGACAGCCTGCTGAGCGGTACTTATTATTATGATCGGGAAAGCAATACCCGAATGTATTGGGATTACAGCAGTCAGCCCAAAATGGATGTTGAGGCGGGTGAAACATACTTCTTCTATTCAATGGACACCGCGACGCTGAGCGTGACGAAACTTTTCACGGTGACTGCGGAGCAGGAAAGCTACACGCTGACGTACAATTATGATAAAAACACATATGATCCGATCTCTACCTATGTCTATCTGACCGTAGACTCGGAGAAGAATGTTCCTCTATCAGAAGTGGAATGGAGCGCAACTTATTTATCTAATGATGGAAGTGAAGCTACAGAAGTTGATGATTTTGATCCGGAAAATGTAGTCTTTTCCGCTCCGGGTACTTATACAATCACGGCGAAGTATGGCTCTGCGCAGGAGTCTCTGACGATTGAGGTAGGAGCTGAGGAATCAAAAGAAACGGTCGCTCTGAAAAGCGGGATTGAGAAATATATCTTCAAAAACGTGCAGAAGAACGTGACGAAGCTGAGTGATATCACGGACGAGCTGGAGGCAGAGCTGCTTGATGAAAGTCCAGTTACTGGAAGCTTCACCTACACAAACCCCTCGACCGGTAAGACGATCGCCACATCGACGAAGCTTTCAAGCCTGCCGACGACGGTGAAGGTGACCTTTACACCGGAAGATACGGATACTTATGCAGCGAGCTCTGCAGAGGTGAAGATTGTTTACGCCAATGTCACGCTCAAGAGCTTGGAGGTTTCTGCGACGAAGCTGGCGGCGGATCCCGACGCGTTGGTGGAAGCCGCAGCGGATGAGGAGAAAACATCGTCCAGCGGATATCCGTACACGGCGACAATCAGCCCGATCTTCAGCTGCGGAGATCAAGAGTATACTGCTGCAGAGTTGACTAATGAACTCGTGAAGATCAATTCTGAATATTACCTTGTAGCAGGTTCCAGTCTGGACAGTGAAAAGGTGGTTATTACAGATATGCTGTACGACGGGGATCCGGAAGAAGGCACATATGCATATGTCTGCGATACCGTGACAGGAGTCGGCAAAGGAACGGCTAAGGTACCTTATATTACGAACATTGGATATTATGATGAGACAACCAACAGCTATAAAAACTTTTACAGCAAGACGAGCTATGTGACCTTTACGGTCGTGAATGACACAAGTATGGTGAAATACATGAATGTGTCGCTCACAGAGAATACGACGGATGACACGCAGGAGGTAATTACTGATAATGAGGGCAAGACCCTGTATCTGCTGAACGATGCAGATAACGCCCGCAGCTATACGGTGAATCTTACAGCCAAAGATTACAATGGCGGTACGATTGAAAACGCCTCTGTGAAGTGGAGCACAACGAGCTCGAGCATCGCGAAGGTGACGACCGCCAGTGATGGCACGGTCACGCTCACGATACCGAAGAATGCGTCCGGAACTGCGACGGTTACTGTGACCGCGCAGGACAGTCAGAAAGTAAGCGCTTCCTTCACCGTCACGGTGGCGGATACGGATGTGCGTCTCGTGACGACGAGCCTGACGATGAACTCCTACAGCGAGGACTACGGGAAGATCTACATGTATCCCAATACGCTGCTGGATTCTGTGGTAGAGGGTGAAGTGACTGTAAAGGTTCAGCCGGTGGTCAAAACGGGATCCGGCAAAAATGTAACATATGTAAGCTATGAAAATGCCGGGAAAACATGTGCCTTGACATTTAAGGATGCAGTTGATGGCTATGTGACCCTGGGAGAAGACGGATATATTGAAGTTCAGTACGAAGAACCGACCGCGGCAAACAAGACCACAAGCATCATTCTGGAGATCACGCTTACCTGCGATGAGTATACCTTCGCACCACAGTATAAGACCGTGAAGGTGACCAACAAGAAATCCTTCCCGAAGACGACGGTGAGCGTGGCGCAGAACTACAATAGTTTCTGGACGACAGATGCTGACAGGAACGCGCTGCTCAATGTAACAACAGCGGGAGTGCTGGAGAGTATTAGCCTTGATGCTGATACTTCAAAGGGGTATTACATCAACAATCCTGAGGAATCTATCAACGACACCCAGCATACGGTAGAACTGGGATGGGCTGCGACGGAGAATGTCACAAAGGCAGGCAAGGCGACCTTAGCCCTGACGATATCGTACGACGGCTATCGCGCGACCAACACCGTGAAGAAGACCGTGTCCGCGGTGAACACCGCACCGACCTTCACCGTATACGGTTACGACGCCTGGAGCCCGGTATTCTATACCGATCTGGGGGAGACCGAGGTACAGGTGCTGATTGCGCTTCCGGATCAGATTACGAGTCTGAGCGATATAACTTCGCTGACATCAACCAGCACAGCGTTTACAGTCACGGATTCTCAGTACGTTGAAAATGCGACCTATCCCAATAAGAAGAGTGAGAGCGTGGCGCTCTCGAAGGCACTGCTGGTGACGCTGGAGTCCGAGACCAATAAGACGGCATCGGTGAAGTTTACCATCGAGTCCGACAAGCTTACTAAGGCTGTGACCAGCAAAGCCCTGACAATCACCGCGAAGAAGGCCAGCTCAGTGAAGACGACGCTTTACAATACGGTTACGGGCAGCACAGCTTCCAGTTACACACTGCAGCAGCTGCAGGCGGGCGCGGAGGCACTGACACTGGGGACAAGCTATACACTTGGAAGCGCAAAGGAATCCTATGTGGTGTGCACGGGTGCGAATGCCTCAACACGGACACAGATCGCGAACGGCAATCTGGTGCTGACGCAGAGTTCAGATGAGCAGAGCTATACGATATCTGCCTCCGACACGCTCTTCACGAAGGCGTCATCGTGCAAGCTGAGTTTCACGACCTATGTAATGAGTGAAAATGGAGATGACGAATATCATCCGCTGAAGACTGTCACGCTGACGCTGACACTGCAGAAGCAGAAGAAGGCTGCCACACCGACGCTGAGCCTGAAGGCTTCCGGTTCCCTGAACGTCGTCGATCCGACCAGCAGCGTGAAGATCACGCCGAGCTTCAAGAACCGGACCCAGGGTTCGACAATCCGCAGCATTGCATTCGCGGACAGCGCGGACGCTGAGCTGTATAATCTCTCTTATGATGATCAGACCGGAGTTGTCACGCTGACAAAGAAGGCAGATACGCTTACGCTCGGTAAGGACAGTGTAGGTCTGGTATATCGTCTGCGGAAGACCAACGGCGAAGTGGTGAAGCTCAGCGCGAAAGTGACGGTCAGCGTAGTGCAGACCGGCGCGATCAAGACCAGCGCCTCTTCCGTGACGCTCTACAATGCGTCCAAGGGAGAGACCTACGGAAAGACGGTCACCGTCTCTGTATCGAAACCTGCCGGTGCGACGATTGCGGAAATCAGCGATGGCACGGAAGTGACCGGCCTGACGGTGACTGGCCTGGAGGGGAGCACGATCAGCTACAGCTGCAGCCTTTCGGAGGATGGAAGTGCCGTGGATATCACCTTCTATATGCAGGATGGCGCGGAAAACGTTGCGAAGAGCTACAAGGCGAAGCTGACAGTTACCTTCGACGGAGCGTCCAAAGCCTATACGAAGACGATCACCGTAAAGGTTGTAAAGTAAGACGGAAAATTTTACAAAAGCTCTGCCTGGGAATTGCTCTCCGGCAGAGCTTTTTGCGTTGACAGTTGTACGTGGGGGGGGTAAAATATACAATATATAGTAACGCAGCAGCAAGAGGAGGAGACAGATGAGAATGAAGTATTGCAGCAGAGTGTTGGCCCTGTTACTGGCAGCTTCGCTGATGGCGGGAGATTGCATTCCGGTCATGGCGACGGAGCAGCAGGTAGAAGTCACGGAAGAGAGTGCCGAAGAGGAAGAGCAGGAGAGCGATGAGCCCGACACGACCGCAGTGGAGAGTGAATCCGGGGATACGGTCGAGGATGCGACCGGAGAGACGGAGGAAGCTCAGGAAGCGGACGAAAGCATGGATTCGGAGGAAAGCTCCGAAAGCGCCGAAGTGATGGGCGAGGAAACGGAAACTGAAAATGTAGGAGATGAGAGTTCTGAGAACGCCGGGGAGACGGAAACCGTGACCGAAGAGGAGCCTCAGGATGAAGTCATCGAGACCGTGGAGGAGGAGACCGCAGAGATTGCGCAGCAGGCGGCGAATCTCAGACTGGATACCTCTGTGACGGTGGAAGAGGGAACATGGGCGTATTTTACTTTTGAGCCTGAGGTATCGGGATATTATTATTTTGCATGCGAGAGTGATATCACTTCTCTTGTATATACATATGGCTATGGCAGTGCTATATACGAGACGCCCGTTGTTGATGAGAGCGGTGATATCATAAATTACTATTATCTCACAGAGTCTCAGGTCTATGACATCAAAATATCTGTATCGGCTGGTGGGAAACTCACAATCTGCAGGGATGCGGACTACGAGCCGACATACTTGTATGATGGTGATAGTGTTGATCTGGAGCCGGGGGGAGACAAAAGTATATAAAGTTGAGGAAGGGCTCCACTATGTGGGTCTGACGGGGGAAAACTCCACGGTTGTAACTCAGGCCAGTGTGACGCCCTATGATGGCGATGGCTGGGTATCATACGTGTTTGTACAGAGTGAGGATACGTCCTATACAGTGTGGAACGCGATGGAACTTTCCTACGCGTCCGCTGTTGCATATACAGATTTCAGTGAGTATCTGATCCTTTATAATGAAAATGAGGCGGCGACTGTCACAGTCACAATGACAGCGAGCCTTGATTTTGCGACGCAGCTTACGGAGTGGCCGGAGACCCTCGAGCTGGCAGCGGGTGCAACCGGCTATTACGAGTTCACCACGACAAAGGCCGGCCACTATTATGTCGTGCCGCAGACTGGACTGAAGATATCGTTTGCGGGTGGAAATTATTCATTTTATCAGACTATCAATGATCCGCTAACCGGGGAAAAGGACTATGCAGGCGTCACAGTACGTCACTATACTTCGATATATAAAGATGGAGAAGGCCGTGAAGAAGTCAGGGTTCGCTTCACACTCACAAACACTGGAAGCACGGCTATGACAGTAGAGCTTGTTACGCAGGATTACTTTGAGGATTGCTTTATTACATTGACAAAGGATGTTGAGACCAGCATCAGAGTGGATTCTGTTGACAGTCCATATCATTATCTTACTTACACGGCCGAGGAGGCAGGGATTTACCAGCTGACGATTGGCAGTGAGGGTTCGATAGACTGGATGACGATAGATGGGGAAGAGCTTAATTATCCTGATTATGATTGCATCCCCCTGGAAAAAGGACAGACGCTGCTTGCCGCATGCTATCTCGCTCACGACAGTTTCTCAGATGAAGTATTGTCGGTCGTTTTGACGGAATGGACGGAAGTGAATAAGGTCGAAGGAAACACCCTGACAGTAGAGGGAGGCTCGTGGGATGGGGAGTATTATGTCTTCACTCCATCTGAGAGCGGAACCTATGCGTTTGACATGGAAGAAGGATCGGTTTATCTTGATTATTTCGATCTGAGTGTTGGCGTCTGGCGGAGTAAATCGGGGGTGGTTTGAAGATGAGGAAGAACTGACCATGACGCTTGAGGAGGGAAGATCATATTTCTTCCGCATAACGGCCTACTGGGGCGCGACTCTGGTTCGTTCCAAAAAGGTCACGGTTCTTGACTACGATTATTACAATGCCTTTATCGCGTCTGGCGGCGCTGTGACGATTACGGATGGAACAGTGAACATTTCCGACACGGATAAGGCGGGCTGGTCATTGCTGTCTAAGATCTTTACGAAGGTTTCCAGCATCGTGGAGGCAGCGATCAGTGGCAATATTTACTGGAAGGATGAGCAGGGGAATGACTTTGCTGCAAAGAACTATTATAGTCTGACAGCGGATGAAAATGGGGAGTTAAGTTCGACACTGCTGACAGGTACGGAAGATATCGAAGACGGCGATGTGCTTCTGGTATTTTATGCACCTGAGATCGTGTGGGTGCAGTCCCTTACTGTGACATCCGAGAATGATACGAAGTATCTGAAGTGCGGCGATGAGCTTCAGCTGACTGCCAGTCCGGACTATGGTCAGGAAAAATACAGCCCGGAAGATACGGACTATGGTAAATCCGTGATCACCTGGAAATCGAATGACACTGATATCGCTACAGTTGATGAGAACGGAAAGGTCACTACGGTCGGCACAGGCACTGTGACGATCACAGCTACTGCAGATGTTGCGCTTCGCAAGTCGGAGGCAGAAAAGGCGGGACTGGATCCGGATTCCGTGGAAGACAGCTATGTGATTGGTACTTACGTGATCCATGTAGTCAGCGGGACGAAAATCAACGACATAAAGCTAACTGTTGAGGATGCTGCGCCTGTTATGACATATTCATCTGAGGATGGAACATACAGCCCGGTATCTGTTGACCTGCACGCCGCGGCAATTCCGTCAAGCATGTCTCTGGTAGGGGCAGATGTCCAGTGGTCGGTGACGTCTGCTGCCAGTGAGGATGGATATAAGTTCTCGAAAGATACAGGCACTTACACGACGATTACGATTTCCGCGGCAGGGACATATACGGTGACCGCGACATACACGGCCGACGGAGAAACTATTTGCACAGCGTCTGAAGATATCACGGTGAAAAAAGAGGTTCCGCTGAACTCTGATGTGGAACTTGACATCGTCAGCAATATCCAGACGAAACTGACATTCGCGGATATAAAAGATACAGCGATTCAAAATCTGGAGGTGAGCTCTGAGAGCGGTTACAGCTATGCTGATGATAATTTCAGCTTCTATCTGAGTAAGAAAAACGACATCAAGGAAAGTGCGTCGATCAGCAAGGGAACGAAGACCTATACGGTGCTTTATGAGGTGAGTGGAGACGAAGAAGAAGCAGGATATGTGGATACGACCAGAACCTTCACGCTGGTGTATGGGGCGCTGAGTTTCAGCCTGGGCACGGATGAGGGTACTACGCTTGTTCTGCTCGGAACAGATGAGAAAAACACTACAGCTTATCCAACTGCATCTACGGTGACTCCGACCTGGCTGTTCAATGGAATTGGCTATACAGAGAATGAGATTGAAGAGCTGCTCGGTGTGTCGGTAAGCCTGACTCCGAAGTCAAAGAAAGAATCTGTCCTGAAAGTCGAGAGCAGTACAAACGAGAGCGAAGAACAGACCGTTACCGTTAGCACGAGCGAGAAAGCCGGCAGCAGCGGGATCACGGTGGCCGCAGAGGTAAGCGGCACTACGCTGGCCGGGGATCAGAAAACGGCTGCTCTTTCGAGTAAAACGCTGTCCTTTACAGTGAAGAGTAATACCCCGATCGTTCAGAACATCGCGGTATCTTATAAGGAAAGTGGGGATGAAGAAGCAACTGCTCTGGCTCTGGAGGACGGAGGAACCATCGTACTGCAGTATGCGGATGTAAAGAGCCAGGCGCAAAAATACGATCTCAGCCTCGCCGTCACGGACTACAATGAAACGGTATATAAGGGCAGTGAGGATGACGTGTATCCGGGAGCGGCGCTGAAGTGGACGACCAGCAGCAGCGCGATCGCATCAGTATCGGGTTCCGGCCTGAATGCGAAGCTGACGGTCAAAAAGGGAGCCACTGGCGTGGCGAAGATCACGGCGACAGCGCAAGATTCAGGTAAGAAGAGCTTTACATTCCAGGTGATCGTCGTGGATACAGATGTTCGTCTGGACACGAGCAGTGTGACGGTAAACTCCTATTCCGAGGAGACCGGTAAGATTTACCTCTATCCGAATGTGCTTTTGTCAGAAAGTAACGAATCCGTGGACGTGAGCGTGAAGGTGCGCGCTCTGGACAGCAAGACGGCCACTTCTGCCAGCGAGAGATTTACGCTGACTGCGGAGAAGCCGACAGCAGACGAAGAAGGCTATATAACGATCAGTGATGAGAATTACGACGGCAGCCTGAACGTGCAGCTCACGAACTCGAGCGCTTCGAAGAGTACATTCACCATGGTACTGGAAGTTGTCACCACGGTGGGTGGGGAAAATTATAAAACTTTTAAAACCGTGAAGGTGAAGAACAGCCGTTCACAGGCGTCTACGACCGCAAAGCTGACGACTGCTTATAACAGCTACTGGAGCGTGAACGAAGAGAACTCTTACGCGACGATCCTCGTGACCGCGAAGGGCAAAGTGAAGACAGAAGATGGAGAGCCCAGTATTACGCTTACAGGAGCCGGTGCGGATACGTTTGAGATCAAGAGTATAACGGAGAGTGGGACAAACAGCAGTCAGTATATCCTGACGGTCGGGGCGAAGAGCACTGCCACGTAGATCAAGACACAGAAGCTTGCTGTAAAAGTGACGTATGACGGCTACAGAGACAGCTGGGGAGAGGTCAGCAAGACCCTGACCCTGACTGTGAAGAAGACCACGCCTGGCTTCGCGGTGTATGGATACAATGTTTACAGTCCGACTTTCTACACGGACCTCGGCGAAAATACCATACAGGTGCTGCTCGAACTGCCGGATAACATCGCGAAAGACGTGTCCGGAAATGACAATGATTTTGCAGTCACACTGACCGCAGCGTCGGCAAAATACTTCACCATCACGGATCAGACCCTGGTGAGCGGCTCGGAGGCTGTCACGCTCAGCAAGAAGGGAGTGGAGACTGAGCTCTCCAACGCGCTGCTGATTACACTTCGTGCAGATAAGAATAAGGGCGCCGGCGTGCAGTTTGCGATTCAGTCTTCCCGCTTTGCATCCGGTGGTACGGTGAACAGCAAGAAGCTGACTGTCACGGCGGCAAAGGCAGCCAGCAAGCTGAGTCTGAAGTTTGTGGATAATAATACGGGCTCCGCTGTGACAAGCTACACGCTCATGAAGGGAAAATCTGAGAAGGAGTATATCTCTGTGACGCCGACGCTGTCCACCACACAGGGAGGACGTCTGGAGTATTACACGAAAATAGAGGGAACTCCCGGGAACCTGAATATCAGAACGGCTCTGGACGAGGATGACAATATTTACTATACCATTATGGCAGAGAATGAGGACTTCTTCAGCAGTATGAAGAGTGTGAGCCTTAAGTTTACCACCTATGTGAAGAGCAGCACGTCGAACTCCGGATGGGTAAAACTGGCGACAAAGACGCTTACCCTGAAAAAGAGTAAGACAGCTGACACAACGGTGACACTGAAGGTGAAAGGTTCGCTGAAGGTGGTAAGTCCTCAGAGCGCTGTGACCATCACACCGACCTTCAAGAATATGCCGCAGAATGCGACGATCTACAGTGTGAATTTCACGAACAGCGCGGACGCGAAGCAGTACTATATCAGCGCAGACCTGAGCACCGGTGTGGTCACACTTACGAAGGCGGAGGATGCGGGCGCGCTTCCGATCGCGAAGGACAGCATCGGGCTCACCTACAAGATCCGGCTGGCTGATGGAAGCATTAAGGCGGTGAGCAAAGCGGCGACGGTGAATGTGGTACAGACGGCGACGGTGAAGGCAAGCACGAGCTCTGCAACTCTGTATAACGTTTCCACGGGAACGAATTACGGAAAGACTGTCGCTCTGAATGTCACGAAGGCCGAGGGCGCCTCTATCGAAACAATAGAGATAAGCGGGCTGGATGGCAGCGGCATAAGCTATCAGCTGAATGGAGACGATACGGTTACCTTCTATACAGATGGAACGATATCGCGTGGTGTGGCGAAGACCTACACAGCGAAAATGACGGTGACGCTCGAGGGCTGCGGTACGAAGAAGAGCAAGCCGGTGACATACACCGTATCCGTCAAACTTGCTTTGAAGAAATAAACGCTTATTATGATGAGCCGAGCTTCGCCTGCTGGCGGGGCCCGGCTTAATGAGGATATGGCTTGAAGGACGACAGATATGTCAGAATAAAGAATAAATGGAAGGCGGTATATGTCCTGCCGGTTCTGTCTGTCGCGGCTCTGCTTCCCCTGTGTGCACGTCTGGTTCTGTACGAAGTAGAATTTACGGAGTATCCCTGGTTCCCGAATCAGGAGACCTGGTCGGATGTGTTTCTCCTCGTGAAGAGCCGTGTATTTGTGTTTCTGGCGGCTGTGATGGCGCTTATGCTACTGGCCTCGGCGCTGCGGCGGCGTGTGAAGCCGGACAGAGCCTTCCTTCCACTGGTATTTTTGTCGATTCTGCAGCTTTTGTCCGCCCTGTTTTCGGCATATCCGTCCGGCAGTTTCGGCGGAATTATGGAGCAGTACGAGAGCGTCTGGATGCTGCTGAGCTACACGGTTCTTTGCATGTATTGTTTTTACTGTGTGTCGGCCGCCGGACAGATGAAATGGATTGCGTACGCGCTTTTTGCGGGACTGTTTCTCTCCTGTATTCTTGGCCTGACACAGCTCGTTCAGGCGGATTTCTGGGAGACAGTTCCCGGAAAATGGATTATGGTGCCGGAGAGCTTAAGCTCGCTTCGGGATTCGCTCCGCTTCAATTTCTCTACGGAAGAGTGGGGCAGCGTGTATATGGCCCTCTATAATCCGAACTACGCCGGGATCTATGTGGTGATGCTGCTTCCTCTCATATTTCTCTGGGGAGAGAAAAAACTCTATCCACTGGGAGCGGCGGCAGCGATCTGCCTGATCGGAACCTTTTCCGTCACGGCGATACTGGCCGGGCTTCTGACCGCAGCGGTCGGGTTTGTTGTTTTCAGCGGGCGATTCCAGCGCCCGGGAAGAAAACGAGGCGTCGCGATACTGTTTGCAGCGGTGCTGATCCTGACGGCCGGAATCGCCGGCATTGTGGTATCCTCCGGTTCCGATGACGAGTATTTACTCGAGTCAGTGACCCCGGAGACGGACGCCGTCCGGATTGTCTATAATGGGAAGACGATCTGTCTCTCGGAGATAAAGCTGGAGGACGGCGCTGTAAAGCAGAATATTTATTATGAGGACGGGACACAGCTCCCGCTCGACTGGGACGATGACCGCGGAGAGTGCGTGCCGCTGGACAGCGGGCTTGAGGACATCCGCTTTCAGGCCTATGCCAGTGAGGGCATTTCCTATGTGGCCTTCCGGTACCAGGATATTACGTTCCGTTTCAGCAGGGATCTGGGTACCGGGAAATATGAGTATATCACGATAAATGGAAAAGTCGATGAACTTTGCGATGCGGCGACCGCCTTTGATCTGCGTACCGGCACAGAGAGTCTGCTGTCAGGGCGGGTCTATATCTGGAACCGCGTATTGCCGCTGATAGCCGGGAACGCGCTGCTCGGGACGGGGCCGGAGACCTTTATGCTGGTGTTTCCGCAGGACGATTATGTACAGAGGGCGAATCTTGGCTATGGATTCTTTACGGAAATCCTGACGAACGCGCACAGCTTTTATCTGCAGACGGCTCTGCAGACAGGCGTACCGTCGCTTATCTGTATCCTGCTGTTCGTCGCTTTGTATCTGAGAAAATCATGGAAGCTGTATGCCTGGAAGCAGGAATACAGCGGAGAAGAACGTATTGGAATTGCAATATTTCTGGGAGTGCTCGCATATATGATATGCGGGCTCACTTGGTCGTCAAGTATCTGTACAGCTCCGATCTTCTGGCTGCTGCTCGGATGCGGTATGGCACAGAATGTACGCTGCGCAAAAAAATAGTGAGGGTGATGGAAAAATGATGAAGAGAATGGTGGCTCTGATGATGGCCGCGATACTGATGTGCGGGAGCTTTGATACTTCCCTTACCGCTTATGCTGCGGGCGCACAGGACTTGTCCGGCACGGAAGCAGAGGAGGTTGAGGAAAGCTCCTCCGGGGAAAGCGATCCCGAAGAGACAGAGCCTGAGACTGACGATTCGCAGGAAGAATCCGGCTCGGGCTCGGAAGAGACCGGAACATTGGAAACAGAAGCAGATTCCTCAGAGGACGTCGGAAGTGCAGAGGCAGAAGAGGACCCGGAAAATGAAGAGTCCGGAGAGACACAGGATGAGCTTTCCGACGATACTTCGGAGGGCGAGGAGACCGTCACTGCGGAGGAAGAAGCGGCGGCGGAGATTCCGCTGACGGCCGCAGAGGCGGAGACAGAAGATGAAGTGACCGATACAGTTACCGAAGTATCGGATCTGACTCCGGAGGCTACGGTTAATACCGGAAATCAGGATTATGTCAGCTACTGGGCGACGCCGCTTTACTCTTATCTGGAAGCGGTGAGCGACGGATTTATGCGCGTAGAGTATACGGGCAGTAAGATTGTCGTCGAATATTATGACAGCTCATATACTCTCACTGCAAAGAAATATGTCTCTATGGAGCTTGAACTCTTCGGGGGCTTCTACGCGGGGAGCGACGCTTACTATCTGGTCTATGGGCAGGAAAATACAGCGGACAGCGATGATGTAGAGGTCATCCGGATTGTCAAATACAGCAAAGAATGGGAGCGGCTGGGCGCCGCGCGGCTTTATGGAGCCAATACCTACATTCCCTTTGACGCAGGCAGCTGTCGTATGACAGAATACGGCGGATACCTGTATATCCGAACCTGCCATGAGATGTATCTGTCGAGCGACGGCTATCATCATCAGGCCAATCTCATGATCGAGGTGGATGAAGGTACGATGGAAATCACAGACTCCTATTATAAGGTTATGAATAACCTCACGGGATATGTGAGCCATTCATTCAATCAGTTTATCATTGTTGACGATGAGAAGAATCTGGTCGCTGTTGATCATGGTGACGGACTTCCACGAGCAGCGATTCTGTTTCGTTATAACAAGGAGGCAGGAAGCAGTAGTTTTGGTGGCAGTACCTATGGAAATAACAGTAATGTTTCGCTCCTCTCTTTTCAGGGAAGTTACGGACAGAACTATACCGGCGCCTCCCTTGGAGGTCTTGAATACTCGAGCAGTTCCTATCTGACGGCCGGAAACTCAGTCGATCAGGACGATAACTGGTCGAGCCATACCGCCTATAATGTTTTTGTGACAGTGACGTCAAGGGACGATCTGAGCACTACGGTCAAATGGATCACGGATTATGACACGGACGGCAGCACGACCGCGTCTACGCCTCAGCTTGTCAAGCTGGGAACAGATTCCTTTCTGTTGCTCTGGACGACAACGGAGACCGCGGATGCCTCGACTGTTTATTCTGACATGTCGAAGCTACATTACGTCTATCTGGACGGGGAGGGAAACACAGAATCGGACATTTATACTGTGAACGGACAGCTTTCTGACTGCCAGCCAATCGTCTCAGACGGTTCGGTCATCTGGTATGTGACGGGTGACAGCGCAGGAGTCCGTACTTCTTCAGCGCCTTATTTCTGCTCTGTCTCATCGGATGGCAGCTACCAGGTACAGGGGGCAATGGATGAGCCGGCCAATGTGCAGGTTGTCTCCGCCGGCTCCGGAAAAGCGACGGTAAGTTGGGATGCGGTGGATGGTGCGACGGGATATCGCGTTTATCAGGCCTACCTGAACGGTTGTACACCTACGAAAGTCTCTGATGGCAGTACGACGAGTACAACGATCAGCTTATCCAATGGAAACGAGAGCGGCAGTCTCTATTATATCTGGGTGGAAGCATATTCCGGAGATATGAAAAGTCTGGTGCAGAATAAGTACAGATTTTATTATCTGTCTACGCCGACATCGCTGACGCTCACCGAGGAAGACTCTGCGCTTGCCCTCTCCTGGAGCGCAGTTGGATCTGCGGAGGGCTATTACGTATATCGTGCAGCGAACGGAGGAACGTATGAGCTGGCTGCGACTGTTCAGGATACTTCCTGGACGGATGATGAGGTGACGGTCGGGGTCACCTGGAGTTATCAGGTATTTGCTTACAGCGGAGACGACATAAGTGCGGGTTCCGCCGTGAAGAGTTACGATTTCCATACGCTCGGCAGTTGTACGATCAAGATTTCGTATTCTACTACTTCATATACTGGCGAAGAGAAAACGCCTGCGGTTACGGTGACAGATCCGGATGGCAATACGCTGACAGCGGAAACGGACTATGTCGTCTCGTACAGCGATAATGTCGAGGTCGGCACTGCGGTGGTGACAGTGACCGGGGTTGGCAATTGGGGTGGAAGCGTTACAAAGACTTTTGTCATCCAAAAAGGGACCCAGAGCGTGACTGCCAGCCTGTCGTCCAGCAGCATTGAAATTGGCGGCACGACTGTGCTCACGGCATCGACGAGTGGGGATGGTACGTTGACCTGGACATCCAGCGACGAAGCCATCGCGACCATTGACGGGGATGGCGTGGTCAACGGACTGCAGGCGGGCAGAGTGAAGATTACAATTGAGGCGGCAGAGACAGATCACTACAGCTCCGCGACGAAAAGCCTGACACTTACGGTATATGATCCAGGTGATTTCAGCCGATGCACGGCCACATTGGATACAACCAGTTTTACCTATGACGGCACGGCGCAGGAACCGGAAGTCACAGTGACCGATGCGGATGGCGAAACATTGACGGAGGGAACTGATTATATCGTAGAATACAGTGACAATGTGAATGTCGGCACCGCCACGGTCACCATTACGGCATGCAAAGATTACAGTGGGCAGATTGTTAAGACCTTCAAGATAACTCAGGCGACGATGAAGGTCCTTCTGTACGGCTACAGCAACTCTTACGACGGGGAGGAGCATAGCATTTCTTTTAATATTATTACCGGGCCGGAAAACTACAAGATTTATTACAGTACGGTTGAAAGACTCACTGCGAGCAATTATGAGACAATTGGAAGCACGGAATCCCCTGCACGTATGTTTGCAGGTACAACGTCGGTGTATTATTATATCGTAGATGAGGACGGGAACTATTCCAGTTATTACAACACAACCGCACAAAGCCTTTATGTGAAGCCGGTTGTTTCTGTGGAATCTTATAAAGGAAGCTACGATGGACAGTCCCATGCAGCCACAGTCACAGCCGAGGGGAACGCCACGGTATACTTCAGTGACAGTAAAGCGCTGACCCGCCAAAACTATACAGACGGCTCAACGACCTCGCCTGGACAGACGGAAGTTGGCACGACCAAAATCTATTATATTGCGGTTCCAGATGATGGAACAATCAGCAGCGATTCGGTAGGCACGGGTACGACAACGGTCACTATCACGAGGGCGGAACAGACGATCACATCCGATGATCTGGTGACGGTCGTAGCAGGAGAGACTGCGCAGATCGGAGCTGTGACGAGCGGGGATAGTGTACTGAGCTACACTTCCAACAAGGAATCGGTCGTGACTGTGGATGAGGATGGCGTGATCACGGGTCTCAAGCCGGGAACAGCGACGATTACAATCAGTGCGCCGGAGACAGATTATTATGCGTCTGCAACGAGAACGATTTATGTCGATGTTACGTACGAGGATGGGACAATGCCGACCATGGATGTGACCTGTACGAGCTACAGTGGTACGTACAATGGAAGCAGGCACGTGCTTACGCTGACTGTCAGTGGACCGGAAAATTATGATATATATTACAGCACGAGCCAATTGGATCGCATGAATTATACCAAAGGGCTTTTGGCACCCATGACTTATTACAGGCTGGCTTCCGGGGAGATGGCGATCTACTACTATGTTGTGGACAATGATGAGAATTATGCAGATTTTTCAGGCGTCGGCTATATCACTATCAAGCCGAAAGTTACAGCTACATCGTATTCTGGTGAATACGATGGGGCGCCTCACTCCGCAACGGTTACAGCCACCGGGGACGCGACTGTATATTATAGTACAGAGGTAGAACTGAACGCGGATAACTATAGTACAGAAGGGACAACGACGAAGCCGACGCTGACCAGGGCGGGCAGTCTGACGGTTTATTACGCCGCAGTGCCGGATGACTGTCCGAGTGACTCTACGATTGTGACCGGCAGCACAACGATCACAATTACGAGGACTACTCCTGCGATAAATGCAACGGTTTCTGATTACAGTGGAATTTACGATGGAGCGGCGCATACGATCTCATTATCGGGGGATGATCTGGCCGGCTGCAGCGTGTATTACAGTACAGATACGGTTCTTGATGAAACAAATTATCAAAATGGGGAAACTACGCCGCCATCCCGGACAATGGCGGGACAGACCGCGGTTTATTATTTCATAAAGGATAATGCGGATGAAAACGAGTACATTACGGGTGAGGCATATATTTCTATAAGCCCGGCGGTGGAAGCGGAAGTTTATGCGGGATCCTATGATGGAAACGCGCACAGCGCGGTAGTGAAAGCGGATGGTGGTGCCGTTCTGTATTACAGTGAGAGTGAGCCGCTTTCTTACAGTAATTACAATAGTGGAACCACTACGATTCCTGAGAGGACGGACGCGGGAACTACCACGGTATACTATATCGCAGTGCCGGAGACGGATGCGAGTGAAGATTCGGTGACATCAGGCAGCACGACAATCACAGTGGCCCCCGGCAATATCAGTGAATTCACCGCAGAGCTGTCGGAGACATGCTATACTTACGATAAATCCGCTCACGAACCGGCTGTCACACTGAAAAACGTGGCGGGAGAATTGCTTACAGAGGGTACGGATTATACGATAAGTTATAATGATAATACCGAGCTTGGAACGGCCATGGTCATGATCAGCGGCATTGGAAATTATACCGGGACAATCACGCGAAGTTTCTCTATAGTGGGAGATCTGACAGATACAGAATTGTTCACGGTTACCATGCCGGAGGAAATCTGGTACTACGACGGCACAGAAAAAACACCGGAGCCAGTGGTGAAGTTCGGCAATCTGGTACTCACAGTAAATGCAGATTATACAGTAAGCTACAGTGATAATATTGAACCAGGAACGGCCACTGTGACGATAAGAGGCTGTGGCGATTATGAGGGGATACGCGAGTATGAATTTAACATAAGTCCGGCTCATGCGCCTACACTCGCGATGCGCACGGCCTGTGGCAATTCCGCGGAGGCGAAGACGGGTCTGACCATCGATTTCAGCGACCTGGAAGATCTGTACGGGACGATCACGTCCATAGAAGTAGTATCCGTGACAGAGGATCCCACCGTGGAAGGCTCGGTGCTGGAAAGCACCCCAACGGTCGACGGTCTTAAGGTGGTATTCAACACCTGCACCGGGACCTACGGAGATTATGCGGACATCGAGGTGAAGATTACCTTCGCGAAATATGAGGCGGCCACCTGCACGATCCACGTGACGATGGAGGACTATGAGGTGGAGCCTATCGCCGACTGGACCTACACCGGCAGTGCGCTGAAGCCCGAGCCGGAGGTCTATGACGGCACGACGCTCCTCACCCCGAACACACATTACACCCTTTCCTACAAGAACAACACGAAGGCCGGCACCGCCACGGTCACGGTGAAGGGCAAGGGGAATTATACCAGCTCGAAGACGGTAGAGTTTACCATCCTGCAGAAGAATCTGGGAGCAGATGATATCACGGCCACGGTGAGTGACAAGGCTACCACGGCGACTGTGACCGGCAAGGACGGGAAGCTTCTTTCGAAATATTACTCCTATCCGACGCTGAAATACGGGAAGCTGACGCTGAAGAAGGGCACGGACTATGACCTCAGTTTCGAGCTGCTCGACGGCGGCGACGCGGAGAATGGCTATGAAGTCCGCGTGACGATCACCGGTAAGGGCAACTACACCGGCACACGCGTCCTGAGCTACCGGATCGCGACCAAAAACATTTCAGGCGTCGTGGTCAGCAGCGTATCCTCGCAGACCTGGACGGGCGGCGAAATCAGGCCGGAGATCAAGGTGTATGCGAGCAGCAGCGCGAAGAAGGCGAAAACGGAGCTCGACAGCTCGCAGTACAGCATCTCCTATGCGAACAACACGGCTGTCGGCACGGCGAAGATCATCCTGACCGGCCAGGGGGCCTACAGCGGGACAAAGACGGTCACCTTCAAGATCACGAAGAAGAGCCTCTCCGCGACAGCCACGGCCGCCGATGAGATCGAGGTGCTCCTTTCCGCGACAGGAGAGGACGGCAGCTGGAAAACGCCGGAAGAATACAGTGTGACCTATGATGCCGGCGCGCAGAAGCCCTGTGTGCAGGTGAGCTACACGCCGGTCAACGGCTCTAAGGTCGTCCTGACGGAGGGAACAGACTATAAGCTGAGTTATAAAAATAATACAAATGCGGTGACGACCGGCACAGCGAAGAGCAAATATCCCACAGTTACCGTCACTGCAAAGGGAAGCTGCTTCAGCGGGAGCCGCAGTGTGACCTTCGATATCGGGCAGTTCAGGCTGACAGAGGACAATACGAAGATCACGGTATCCGACGCACAGTACAGCTCCTCGGTGGCGAAGAACGGTGCGAAGCCGTCGGCCACCGTGCAGGTACAGCTGGAGGAAGGCGCGGACTACATCACGCTGAAGAAAGGGACCGCCTACAGCATCGCCTATGAGGACAATAAGGAGATTGGAGACGGCGCAGTCGCCCTGATCAGCGGAAGCGGCAACTATTATACGGACGAGGCACTTACGGCCAACTTCCGGATCTACAGGAGCGCGGCGAGCAGCCTCTATGTGACGGTAACCGCGCCGGAGGAGAATCCGGATATGATCTTCACCGGGAGCGCGATCACGCCGACTGTCACCGTGTATGCCTCCTCTGCGGATCGGAAGAACCAGGTAAATCCGCTGACGGAGCTTGAGGACAGCGAAAGTCTTGACGGTACGGTGGACGGCTACACGGTAAGTTACAGCAATAATACCAACGCGGGGTCGAAGGCACAGATAAAGATCACCGGCTGGGGACAGTATGGCGGCACGAAGACCGTCACGTTCACGATTGCGCGGAAAGCGCTGAATAAAACAGATTTTGTGATAAATACCGAGGCGAATAGTGTGATTCCCGGCTACACCGGGAAGGTCATCAAGCTGACGGAAGATCAGCTGACAGTGACCGACACCGATCGGGATGACGGCTACAGCCTCATCCTGGGCACGGACTACAGCGTGAGCTACAGCAACAACACGAACGCCGTGACAGACAGCACGAAGGAAAGCAAGTACCCGACGGTAAAAATCACCGGCAAGGGCAACTACAAGGGAAGCGTCTCAGAGATCTTTACGATCACGCCCTTCGCCATGGATGTGGAAAACACGCGGATCACGGTTTCCGATGTGAAGTACAGCACTTCAGTGGCGAAAAACGGCGCAAAGCCGACCGTGAAAGTGGAGGTAAAGCTGGATGGCGTAAAGTGGACGACGCTCAAGAAGGGCACGGGCTATGTCCTGTCCGGCGGCACCGGCTACACGAACAACTATGCCAAGGGTGAGAAAACAGATGCGAATCCGCCCACAGTGACCATCGCGGGCAAAGGAAACTACAGCACCGAGGCTCTGACAGGCGGTGTGATGACGCAGACCTTCCGTATCTATGATACGTCTGTGAGCGGCCTTTACGTGACCGTCGAGTCGCCGGTCACCTATACCGGCAGCAAGCTGACGCCGGAGGTCAAGGTCTACACGGCGAACCCGAAGAAGGGCGGTGAGCTCCTGACGGAGGGTGATGATTATGAGCTTATCTATGATGATAATAACATCAACAAGGGGAAGGGCTATGTCTATGTGAACGGCATCGGTACCTACGGCGGAACGAAGAAAGTAAGCTTTACGATACAGGCGAGGGCGATCCGGTAAGTTTTGAAAAATTACTTGACATTCCCGGGGCCTGAGGGTATAATCAAACTCGTGTGATTTGAGAATTGTTAGGAGGTGTGATCCGTGTCTATTTGTCCGAAAAATAAATCTTCCAAAGGAAGAAGAGATAAGAGAAGAGCGAACTGGAAGATGAGCGCTCCGAATCTCGTAAAGTGCAGCAAGTGCGGCGCTCTGATGATGTCTCACAGAGTCTGCAAGGCCTGCGGCAGCTATAATAAGAAGGAGATCATCTCCGTCGAGTAAGCTTTAACAAGGAAATAGCACTTTATAGCAAAGGAACTGTCTTAGGATGGTTCCTTTGTTTTATGTGCGCCCGGCGGGCGCA
>MSHD01000035.1 GCA_001941045.1 Lachnospiraceae bacterium Zagget2 | reverse complement strand
ACGTGCGCCCGCCGGGCGCACATAATAAAAAGGACGCCGCGCGGCGTCCTTTTTTTGCGTTTCCGTGTCTTCGCCGGGGCTTGTCAAACCCGCGTCTCTTAGTGTATAATATCGGTTTGGTAAGAAGTACTGACTCGAAAGGAAAATGGTGACAGGATGAAAGCGTTTCTGATTCTGGAGGATGGGCATGTCTTTGCCGGCACAAGCATCGGATCGACCCGGGAAGCGGTCAGCGAGATCGTGTTCAACACCTCGATGACCGGCTATCTGGAGGTGCTGACCGACCCCTCGTATTCCGGGCAGGCGGTCGTGATGACTTATCCGCTGATTGGTAATTATGGTATCTGTTATGAGGACATGGAGTCCGACCGGCCTTGGGTGGACGGCTATATTGTCAGAGAACTTTCGCGAATTCCGAGCAATTTCCGCTCGGAGGACACCATACAGCATTTCCTTGAAAAATATGATATTCCCGGTATCTGCGGCATCGACACGCGGGCTCTGACGAAGATTTTGCGCGAGTCCGGCACGATGAACGGTATGATTACGACGAATGAGAACTATCAGATGGATGAGGTGATGGAGAAGCTGAAGGCCTATCACACCGGCGACGAGGTCTCGAAGGTGAGCTGCCGTGAGAAATATGTGCTGCCCGGCGACGGATACCGCGTCGCGCTGCTCGACCTGGGCGCGAAGCGCAATATCGCGCGCTCGCTGAATAAGCGTGGTTGTGAGGTGACAGTCTATCCTTCCTCCACGAGCGCGGAGGAGATCATCGCCGCGCAGCCGGACGGCATCATGCTGTCCAACGGCCCGGGCGACCCGAAGGCGAATGAGGCGGTCATCCGCGAGATCCGGAAGCTCTACGAGACGGATATTCCGATCTTCGCGATCCGCCTCGGGCATCAGCTCATGGCCCTCGCGACCGGTGCGGATACCTTCAAATTAAAATATGGCCACCGCGGCGGCAACCATCCGGTACGTGATCTTGAGAACGGAAGGGTTTACATTTCCTCGCAGAATCACGGCTACGCGGTCGACACGGCGAGCCTTGATCCCAATATTGCAGTTCCCGCCTTTGAGAATGTCAACGACGGCACGAACGAGGGGCTGCGTTATATTGGAAAGAATATTTTCACGGTGCAGTATCACCCGGAGGCCTGCCCCGGACCGCAGGACTCTGCGTATCTGTTTGACCGTTTCCTGAAGATGATGGAGGTGAAGAAGCATGCCTAAGAATCCGGATATCAAGAAAGTACTGGTCATCGGCTCCGGCCCGATCGTCATCGGACAGGCGGCAGAGTTCGACTATGCGGGCACGCAGGCCTGCCGTTCCCTCAAGGAGGAGGGCATCGAGGTCGTTCTCCTGAATTCCAATCCGGCGACGATCATGACGGACAAGGACATCGCCGACGAGGTCTATATCGAGCCGCTGACCGTGGAAGTGGTCGAGCAGCTCATTCTGAAGGAAAAGCCGGACAGCGTGCTGCCGACACTCGGTGGGCAGGCGGGGCTGAACCTCGCGATGGAGCTCGATGAGCGCGGCTTTTTCGAGAAGACCGGTGTGAAGCTCATCGGTACGACCTCGCGGACGATCAAAAAGGCGGAGGATCGTCTCGAGTTCAAGTCCACGATGGAGAAGATCGGCGAGCCGGTGGCTCCCTCACTCGTCGTGGAGAATCTGGACGACGGCATCGCTTTTTCCAATAAAATCGGTTATCCGGTCGTGCTGCGCCCGGCCTACACGCTCGGCGGCAGCGGCGGCGGCATCGCGCACAATCAGGCGGAGCTCGAGGAAATCCTCGCGAACGGCCTCAGGCTTTCCCGCGTGGGACAGGTGCTCGTGGAGCGCTGCATCGCGGGCTGGAAAGAGATTGAGTACGAGGTCATGCGCGACAGCGCGGGCAACGTGATCACAGTCTGTAATATGGAAAATATCGACCCGGTGGGCGTGCACACCGGCGACAGCATTGTCGTGGCACCGTCGCAGACGCTGGGCGACAAGGAATATCAGATGCTCAGAAGCTCCGCGCTCAATATCATCAGCGAGCTCGAGATCACCGGCGGCTGCAATGTGCAGTTCGCGCTGCATCCCGAGAGCTTTGAGTACTGCGTGATCGAGGTCAATCCGCGTGTGAGCCGTTCCTCGGCGCTCGCCTCGAAGGCGACCGGCTACCCGATTGCGAAGGTGTCGGCGAAGATCGCGATCGGCTACACGCTCGATGAAATCAAAAACGCGATCACAGGACAGACGATGGCGAGCTTCGAGCCGATGCTCGACTACTGCGTGGTGAAGATGCCGCGCCTGCCCTTCGACAAATTCATCAGCGCGAAACGCACGCTGACGACGCAGATGAAGGCGACCGGCGAGGTCATGAGCATCAGCGACAGCTTTGAGGGCGGCCTGATGAAGGCGATCCGCTCGCTGGAGCAGCATGTGGACAGCCTTCTTTCCTATGATTACAGTCACCTGGATCGTGAAGGGCTCTTAGGGCAGCTCGCGGTGGTCGACGACCGGCGCATCTGGGTGATTGCTGAAGCGATCCGGCAGGGCATTTCGGAGGAAGAGATTCATGAGATCACGAAGATCGACCTCTGGTTCATCGACAAGATCGCGATTCTCGTGGAAATGGAGCAGGCGCTGAAGACACAGGAGCTGACGGTGGAGCTTCTGAAAGAGGCGAAGCGCATCGAGTTCCCGGACAACGTGATCGTCCGGCTGAGCGGGAAGACGGAAAGAGAGATCCGCGATCTGCGCTATGCGAATGGCATCACGGCCTCCTACAAGATGGTTGACACCTGCGCAGCGGAGTTCGCGGCGCAGACGCCCTATTACTATTCGGTATTCGGCAGTGAGAACGAGGCGCTGAGTACAAAAGAACGCAAAAAAGTGCTCGTGCTCGGCTCCGGACCGATCCGCATCGGTCAGGGCATCGAGTTCGATTTCTGCTCCGTGCACTGCACCTGGGCCTTCGCGAAGGAAGGCTATGAGACGATTATCATCAATAATAACCCCGAGACGGTCAGCACGGACTTCGATATCGCGGATAAGCTCTACTTCGAGCCGCTGACGCCGGAGGACGTGGAGAGCATCGTGAATCTCGAGAAGCCGGACGGCGCGGTCGTGCAGTTCGGCGGGCAGACTGCGATCAAGCTGACCGAGGCGCTGATGAAGATGGGCGTTCCGATCCTCGGCACCTCCGCGGAGGATGTGGACGCGGCGGAGGACCGGGAGCTCTTCGACGGCATTCTCGAAGAGTGTCACATTCCGCGGCCGAAGGGAGATACGGTCTATACAGCCGAGGAGGCGAAGGCGGTCGCGAACCGGCTCGGCTATCCGGTGCTCGTGCGCCCGTCCTACGTGCTGGGGGGCCAGGGCATGCAGATCGCGATTAACGATAAGGACGTCGAGGAATTCATCGGCATCATCAACCGCATTGCGCAGGATCACCCGATCCTGGTGGATAAATACCTGCAGGGCAAGGAGATCGAGGTCGACGCGGTCTGCGACGGCGAGGATATCCTGATTCCGGGCATCATGGAGCACATCGAGCGTGCCGGTATCCACTCGGGCGACAGCATCTCCGTCTATCCGGCGAAGAGCATCAGCGAGGGCGTCAAGGCGACGATCGAGGAATACACGAAGCGACTTGCCCGCTCGCTGCACGTGATCGGCCTGATTAATATCCAGTTCATCGCGGTCGGCGAGGAGGTCTACGTGATCGAGGTCAATCCGCGCTCGAGCCGGACCGTGCCTTATATCAGCAAGGTGACGGGTATCCCGATCGTGCCGCTTGCGACGAAGGTCATTCTCGGGCAGAAGATCCGCGAGCTCGGTTATACGCCGGGTCTGCAGCCGGAGGCGGACTACTACGCGATCAAGATGCCGGTCTTCTCCTTCGAGAAGATTCGCGACGCGGACATCAGCCTGGGGCCGGAGATGAAGTCGACCGGCGAGTGCCTCGGCATCGCGAAGACCTTCAATGAAGCGCTCTACAAGGCCTTCCTCGGCGCGGGCATCCGTCTGCCGAAGTATCACAACATGATCATGACTGTCCGCGATGAGGACAAGGAGGAGGCCGTGGAGATCGCGAAGCGCTTTGAGGCGCTCGGCTACAATATCTTCGCGACGAAGGGCACGGCGCGCGCGCTTATGGAGGCCGACGTGCAGGTGCGCATGACGCGCAAGATCGAGCAGGAGTCCCCGAATATCCAGGACCTGATCCTCGGGCACCAGATCGACCTGGTCATCGACACACCCTCGCAGGGTGTAGAGCACAGTCGCGACGGCTTCATCATCCGCCGCAACGCGATTGAGACCGGTGTCAATGTGCTGACCGCGATTGACACGGCGAAGGCGCTTGTCACCTCGCTGGAGGACACGGACCACGGGAACCTGACACTGATTAACATTGCGGAGATTTGAAGATGCTGATATTGAACAATAGAATCACTGTAGACGAGTTAATGCACATTGAAGTCAATACATTTTTTGATGATATGATGAAATGCGTTGTCGATATTAAAAGGGGTCTGGTTGCGGCAAACGCTGAGCTGCACGCGGATCTGGAGACTTATCTTCTGAACAATGGTTCTGCACAGGATGATTTGTATGGCATTAACATTCTGGATGATGGGGAGATTGAGTTTGATTCCCTGATCAATCCGCCTCGCAACAGAGCGGCGGGCTTTCCAAGAGTAGGTCGATATGTAGCCGATCCCGCGGCGAGAGCGAAGATTGAGGAGGTAGTAGACAGATGGATAGTCCGGTAAAGTGGTGGGATATGCAGATTGGGGAACAAATCGGAAATGCGGGGAGTGAAGTCGCCAGGGCGATCCGGCGCAAAAACAAGAATGATAAGCTGGGTGCGTCGGAATTCTGCATTCATGCTATAGAAATGCTGGCATATACCAAGCAGGATCCCAAAAATGCAAATCGCAGAAAAGAGCTGTCCTATGCACAGGAAGAGATTCTGGATTATATTCTGGGAGATAATCTCTATCATAATGATGACCAGTCCATTATGAAGTGGTATGATGCTTTCCTGAGATAAGGTTCACGTTTCTGAAAATTTTTAATGCCAACGGACGTGTCCGCCGATGAAAATATCGCTGAATATACAGGAAATGAGGCAAAACATGAGCATACAGTTATATTTGACCAGCAGCCCCTCCGGGCAGTACCGCGAGTGGGGCAGGCAGAATTATAAGGGGCTGAACCCGCTGAATGATCTCGCGGGAGAGCTGAAGAAGGACTGGCGGGGAGAGGCCACTTGTCTTCTGGTTGCCGCATCCCCCGACGAATATGAGAGAAACGATGCGATGGCCGCGGGTCAGGCGCGGGATTTTCAGGACAGCGGCCTTCCGGTCAGCCGCTTTGACGTCTGCGACGGGAGAAACGGCGAGGAGATGGCGGCGCGCCTGTCGGAGTATGACGTGCTTGTGCTGGGTGGCGGTCACGTGCCGACGCAGAACGCCTTTCTGCGAAAGATCGGCATTAAGGAAAGGCTGCGGGACTTTGACGGGATCGTCATGGGGATCAGCGCCGGCACGATGAACTGTGCGGAAACGGTCTACGCGATGCCGGAGGAGGAGGGAGAGAGCCGCTTCACGGATACGCAGCGCTACATTTCGGGACTTGGTCTCACCCGCTGCAACGTGATCCCGCATTTTCAGGCCATTCAGGACGACCGGGTGGACGGCCTGCGTGTGATCGAGGACATTCTGCTGCCGGACAGCAGGGGACACGTCTTTTACGCGCTGCCAGATGGAAGCTACATTTTACAGAGGGACGGCGCGGCGGTTGTCCATGGGGAGGCTTACCGGATAAAGGACGGGGAGAGCTGTCAAATCTGTAAAACAGGGGAGACAAAGAAGCTTTGACAGGTCAGGACTACCTCATCGAAAAGAAACCAATCTATGCGCTCAGCCTGTTTGCGCTGCCGATCATCATCGGCAACCTGTTCCAGCAGGCCTACACGATGGCGGATTCCGCCATCGTCGGGCGCTTTGTGAGCGAGGGCGCGCTGGCGGCGGTTGGCGCGTCCTATTCCCTTACCAATGTATTTATCTGCGTCGCCATGGGCGGCGGCATCGGCTCCTCGGTCCTGGTGAGCCGCTATTTTGGCGCGAAGGAATATGGAAAGATGAAGCAGGCGGCCTACACGGCGCTGCTTTCCTTCCTGGTGGTGAGCGTTCTTCTCGGCATTTTCGGCCTCGCGGCATCGCGCCCGATCATGACGTTCCTGAACACGCCGGCGGACGTGCTCGACATGGCGGCGCAGTATCTGAGTATCTATTTCCTCGGCCTGCCGTTTCTTTTTATGTACAATGTGCTCTCGGCGATGTTCAACGCGCTCGGAAAATCGCAGATTCCGCTCGGTTTTCTGATCTTTTCTTCTTTATTTAATATTGCGCTGGACGTTTTTCTGGTGCGGAATCTGCAGATGGGCGTGGCGGGCGCGGCCTGGGCGACGCTGGTCGCGCAGGGCATCTCAGCGGTGCTCTCCTTTCTCGTATTCCTGCGGGTACTGAGAGAGATCGGCGGGGAGACAGAAGGGCTTTTCAACCTGCGCGAGCTGCGGACGATGTCCGGCATCGCGCTGCCGTCCATTTTGCAGCAGTCGACGGTGTCGATCGGCATGATGCTCGTGCAGTCGGTCGTGAACAGCTTCGGCTCGCAGGCGCTGGCAGGCTATTCCGCGGCAGCCCGGGTGGAAAATATCTGCATCGTGCCGATGTCCGGCATCGGAAATGCGCTCTCCTCCTACACCGCGCAGAACCTCGGAGCGGGGAAGCCGGAGCGCGTGAAGGAGGGGCTGCGCGCAGGCTTTGGCTTTGTCGCAGTATTCGCCGTGATGAACTGTGTCGTGCTGCAGCTCTTCCACACGCAGATCGCGGGGCTTTTCCTTGGCGCAGACGGGACTGAGGTTGCGCTTTCGACGGCCACGGACTGCCTGTCCTTCATGAGCTGGTTTTACTGCCTGATCGGCTTTAAGATGTCGTCGGACGGCGTGCTGCGCGGCTCCGGGGACATGCGCTGGTTCACCGTGGCGAATCTCGTCAATCTGTCGCTGCGCGTGATTCTCTCGGTGACGCTCGCACCGCGCTTCGGCATCTTCATGGTCTGGTGCACGGTGCCGCTTGGCTGGGCGGCGAACTGGGCAATCTCCTACGCGCGCTACCGGACGGGGCGGTGGAGAGAGCGGATGAATTGAGCTGTTGAAATAAAATTTTGCCTGATAAAATGATGTTGCTCACATTTTCCGGTGGGGAAACGCTGCGATCCTCTACTGAAATCTAATTGACTTCCCTCTCACCGTCCTTTAAAATGAAAACAACAGACAGCAGCAGAAAAGGAGGCGTGAACCATGGTGGGCACCGGAGAAAAGAGCAGGCTCCCGATAGGAATAGAAAGCTTTCAGAAACTTCAGGCAGAAGGATTTTATTATATCGACAAAACAATGCTGATCCGTGAGCTTCTGAACTCCTGGGGGGAAGTGAACCTGTTCACCCGTCCCCGCCGTTTTGGGAAAACGCTGAATATGAGCATGTTGAAGGCCTTTTTTGAAATTGGCTGTGATAAAAGCCTCTTTGATGGGCTTGCGATTTCAAAGGAAACCGGGCTGTGCGACGCCTATATGGGAAAATTTCCGGTGATTTCGATCAGCCTGAAAAGTGTCAGCGGCCGGGACTTTACCTCCGCCTGCTCGATTCTGCGCTCAGTCATTGGCAGCGAAGCGTTGCGCTTTCAATTCCTGCTGCATGACGAAAACCTGACCGATAAAGAGAAGGAACTATATGATCAGCTGACAAATGTGGATACTGAGAACACGGAAAGTTTCCTTATGACGGATTCCGTCATGAAAGCAAGCCTGCGAACGCTTTCCTTTCTGCTCCAGAAGCATTACGGCAGCAAGGTAATCATTCTGATCGATGAGTATGACGTACCGCTGGCAAAGGCTGAGGAAAATGGATATTATGACGAGATGGTCGACCTGATCCGCGGCATGTTCGACCAGGCGCTGAAGACTAACGATGCGCTCCATTTCGCGGTAATGACCGGCTGCATGCGTGTGGCGAAGGAGAGCATCTTTACCGGTCTGAACAATCTCAGAGTTCTTTCCATCACTTCCGTCCGTTTCACTGAATATTTCGGTTTCACCGATGCTGAGGTGAAAGCGCTGCTGGCGTATTACGGACTCTCAGACAGCTATGATACAGTGAAGGAATGGTATGACGGATATCAATTCGGGGATGTGAAGGTATACTGCCCGTGGGATGTCATCAATTACTGTGATGAGCTGAGTTGTTCACCCAAGGCCCAGCCAAAGGATTATTGGTCAAACACGAGCGGCAACTATGTCGTGCGCCGCTTTGTCGAAAGCGTTGATGCCGGAGCCACCAAAGATGAGATTGAGACGCTGATTGCCGGAGAGACTGTGCCAAAGGAGATTCGTGAGGATCTCACCTACAACCATTTATACGATTCCATCGACAATATATGGAGCGTGCTGTTTACAACGGGATATCTGACGCAGCGGGGCGAGCCTGAGGGAAAACGCTACCATCTGGCAATCCCGAACCAGGAGATTCGAAACATCTTCACCGAACAGATCATGGAACTGTTCCGCTCGGACGTCGCGAATGACGGAGAGACTCTTAATGCCTTCTGCGCCGCACTGCAAAACGGGGATGCCGCAGAGGCCGAGCGACTCTTCACACGCTATCTTGGCAGGACGGTCAGCATCCGGGACAGTGGCGCGCGAAAAGGGCGTAAAGAAAGCTTTTACCATGGAATTCTGCTCGGCATCCTGGGCTTCAAGGGTGACTGGATCGTTCGCTCAAATGCGGAATCCGGCGATGGCTACAGCGATATTCTGATCGAGATCGACAGCGCTGACACCGGAATCATCATCGAGGTAAAATACGCTGAGAAGGCGTCTTTCGCCGCGGCATGCCGGGATGCAATCGATCAAATCAATACAACCGGTTACACGGCTTACCTGAAGGACGAAGGCTTCCATACTATTTACAAGTATGGCGTTGCCTGTTTTAGGAAACGATGCAGAATTGTCTGTGAGAGAGAATTGAGCTGTTGAAATAACAGGGGAGGAGTTCAAGGTGTTTATATCTAATGGTATTGTGTATGGAGGAGCGCCAACGGGAACAATTAAGGTTTCCAGTATTAAAATTTTGCCTGATAAGATCATGCTGCTCACATTTTCCAGTGGGGAAACCCGAGTGTTTGATGCAACGATACTGAAAGGCGGGGTTTTCGAGCAGCTGAACAATGAGAAAGTATTTGAGGGGGCAACGATTGATCATGGAGTCGTTACGTGGGCAGACGGAGATATAGACTGCGCCCCGGAATACATGTATCAAAACAGTTATGAATATTTAGCGGCGGTGTGAACCGTGGACAGTTTTGCAGTACTATAGAGGAAGAAAGTACGCAAGATATATGCAAGTAATCGGAGGGTTTCCGCAGAAATTATCTGCGCCCGGCTCTGGACATGAATCTCATTCGCATGACAATTCCGGATAAACCCAACAGCAGAAATCAACGACATGTAAAAATCTGAGTGTGTCAGATGCAGAATGCCGCGTACAGCGGCACCGCTGTCACACCGTTTTCCCCTGTGCCGAAATTGCGCGTGCTTAAGCGGAGCACCTGTCCGGGCTGGTACAGCTTCTCATAGTGCTTCAGGCTTTTGGAGTGGACGTTCTGGTCGTATTTTACTTCGATCGGAATCACCTTTCCGACCTTCTGGATCACGAAATCCACTTCGGCAGCAGGAGAATCGGAGGTCCAGTAATGCAGCTCATATCCGGAGGCTTTCAGCGTCTGCGCGGTATAGTTTTCCGCCAGTGCGCCTTTGAAAATGTCGGAGAAATCCTGCCTTGCGATATTCTCCGGCATGATGCCTGAAAAGGCGCAGAGCAGCCCGACGTCCGCCATATAGAGCTTGAAGGAAGACACATCCCGGAACAGCTTCACCGGCATTTCGCCGCGCGTCACCCGGTCGCATTCCAGCGCGACTCCCGCCATCACGAGCCATGCGATCGAGTCTCCGAAGAGTCCGGAAGTCGCTCCTTTGCGGATCAGCTTATATTGAAATTTCCGGTTGTCCTTTGCAAGCTGTGCGGGCAGAGATCGAAAGGCGCTTTGAATTTTCGCGCTATCGCTGTAGGAAGCGTATTTTGACATGTCCGCGATATAGGAGTTCAGAATCGTGTCCTGAACGTCCGGAATATTGACCAGCTCCATCTCCTCGACGTAGGCCTTCACCGCTGCGGGCATGCCGCCGATAAAGAAATATTTTCGCAGCAGGTCCAGCAGCTCCGCGTGCGTCTGCGCGGGCATTTCCCGCATATCCGCGTAATGCTCCCGAATTCGTTCCACGAGATGCGCATTTCCCGTCGCGGCCAGAAATTCATCGAAGCTCATCGGATACAGCGTCTTCATAATCACTTTTCCGACGGGGAAAGAATATTTTTCCCGGTGAATGGCGACGCCGAGGAGACTGCCCGCCGCCGCAATATGGTACTCCGGCGCGTCCTCCGCAAAATACTTCAGGGAGGTCAGCGCCCGTTCGCAGGCCTGTAGCTCGTCAAAGATGAGCAGCGTGCTTTCCGGGATGATCCTTGTGTGGAAATATTCTTCGAGAAAACGGATAATACGGTCCGGCTTTAAGTCGCCGTCAAAGTACTCGGCGATGACGGGCATCCTCTCGAAATTGATATAAAGCGTGTTGCTGTAATAATCCCTCCCAAAGTGCCGGAGAAGCCAGGTTTTTCCTACCTGTCTGGCTCCGTAGAGGACCAGCGGCATCCGCCCTTTCTTCATATCACGCCATTCCAGCAGTTCGGATATGATGTTTCTTTCCATATACACCTTCCTTCCCCTCGTAGTATTCTTCCCTGTCAGCTTCTATTTTATCTGTTTTTGATTTGATGTCAAGAAAAAAAAATCACTCGCAAATGATTTATTTTTAAGAAAAAATCATTTTGAAATGATTGACTCGGCGACTATTTAGAACAACAGGTCTCGAGACCCCTTCTATAAAGGCTATATGCCGCTTGCGCGCCATATGTTTGATACCGTTCTGAACTATTTTAATTAGTTCAATGAATAAATAAAATAACGGAATGAAATGACACTCGTTGAAAACAGTGTGAACAATAGCCAGCGAAAGCAAATATTATTAGCCATTATAGACAAAAATCATTACAAAATATTGTAGATAATACCGACTTGACACGGAATACAGGATGCGATATTATTTATTCAATGAATAAATAACGCCACATACTTACAAATGTATGACTTTGAAAGGGCAGTATTGACATTATGGGAAAACAGGGAATGAATCAGGAGCAATTGCAGAAAATGAACAGGGCATTGGTGCTGCGGATTCTCCGCACCGGGGATCAGTATTCTCGGGCTGAGATCGCAAAGCTGACAGGGCTTCAGCCTGCAACAATCACAAATATTATTAATGATTTCCAGAAACTCGGCCTGGTTGAGGAAGCAGGTGAAATCAGGGAGGGCAGAGGAAGGAACGCCATTTGTCTTAGAGTAAACGGAGACAGACTTCATTTTTTGGGGATCCGGCTGTCCAGAAAATATTACCTCGTTGGACGATTTGGGCTGGACAGCAGGGAGATAATTAAGAAGAAAAAATATATTGACACAAACTGTGCGCCGTTTGATGTTCTGCAAAGTCTGATAAAAGAATGTCATGAGCTGATTGATTATGACAGGGAACACGAGGTAGTGGCTATTGGCGTTGCGGTTCCGGGGCCATATGTAAGGAAACAAAACAGGATTGTGATGATGACAGGCTTCCGGGACTGGCAGGAGGTACATATAGAAGAAGAACTTCGTAAAGAATTTCAGATCAAAGTGTATATGGAACATGATGCAAATGTTGGAGCGCTTTCTTATAACTGGAGTCTTGGCGCGAATGAGAACCGATCGCTGATCTATGTTGCCGCCGGCCAGGGTGTGGGCGCGGGAATTATTATTGGTGGAGAGCTGTTCATCGGAACAACGGGGACCTCAGGCGAGATAGGTCATATGAGCATTGCCTATGATGGCCCTTTATGTCAGTGCGGAAACAGGGGATGCCTGGAAAAGTATTGTTCCTCCATGGCACTTACAAAGAGTCTGAACAATAAAATACGGGAAGGAAATTATACCATACTGAAAGAAGGATGTTCCTTTGAGGACATCAGTGACGCTGTAAAGCAAAGCGACAGGCTGGCAGTAGAAGAATATGAAAAGGCCTGCGAAAAATTATCGATTGGAGTTGTGAATCTGATTAACGCATTTAACCCGGATACGATTGTTATAGGGGATGAAATTGCAGCTGTGGATCCTGAACTTTTGCTGAAAACGGTTCAACGTATTACAGAGGAACGTGTCCTGCCGGAAATCCTGGAGGGGACAGAGATTATAGCGGGGAAGGAGGACAATGACGAGATACTGAGAGGAGCGGGTATTCTGGCAATCAATGAGATGCTGCCTGATTTTTTGAGCGGTAAACGTTCTCTGCCGGAACCGGAAGTGTGATGCACACAGCGTGGCGCGAACCATTTCTGCATATTTTATTATTTGGCCGGACAGGTCACCACAAAAGGAGGAAATCATGAAAGCAGCGGTTTATTACGGGAAAAAGGATATCAGGGTAACGGATGTGCCAATAAGGGAAGTCGGGAAGGACGATGTACTGATTCGAGTGAAATACTGCGGAGTCTGTGGAACTGACATTCACATCTATAATGGAGACGGAGGCTCATCGGAGGTTGTCCCGCCGCTGATCCCGGGACATGAATTTTCAGGGATAATTGAGTCTGTCGGGGATGAAGTGACGAAATTTAAAAAGGGAGATCGCGTCAGCGTTGATCCAAACAGCCTCTGCGGCGAATGCTATTTTTGCAGAAATGCCATGCCGCATTTTTGCGAAGATCACATAGGCATCGGAACAACTTTGGATGGAGCGTTTTCAGAATATATTACGGTTCCGGCTTCTATGGTATACAGAATCAGCAATCAGATAAGTTTTCTGGAAGCGGCTATGGCAGAACCATTGTCCTGTTGCCTCCACGGATTGGATCTGTGTGAAATCCAAAGCGGGGACACCGTTCTGATAATCGGCGGAGGACCGATAGGCATGATTATGCTTCAGCTGGCGCGCCACGCAGGAGCAGGTCAGCTGATTCTTTCCGAACCAGTGCCGGAGAAGCGGGAAATGGCAGTTCGACTTGGCGCTGACCTGGTGATTGATCCGGTCAACGAGAATCTGCAGGAAGTGCTGAGCCAGAAGTGCAAAAATGTCGACAAAGTCATAGAATGCGTAGGCAGTGTAAAATTGATTGAGCAGGCGCTGGAGTGCGCCGGGAAAGGCGCGACGGTTATGATGTTTGGGCTGGCGGCGCCCGGAGAAAGCCTGCCGCTCAAACCGGATATGGTCTTTAAAAAGGAATTAAAGATTACATCCTCTTACGTAAACCCATATACCTTTGAAAGAGCTCTGAAGCTTCTGGAGAATCACAGAATAGATGTGACCGGCATTATCTCAGAAATTATTGATCTGGATCATATTTCCGAGGCGTTTACCAATCCGGAGTTAAGAAAAAAGGGAAAACTGGTCGTTAAGGTGGATGAAGACTGAAAAGTCGGAACAGACAGAAAACGAAATCCTGCCGGACATGGCATAGATTCGTTCTGTAATAAAAAATCAAAACGGAGGTTAAAATGAACAGGCGAGAAAGAATGATGGCAGTAGTAAGAGGCGAGCCGGTAGACCGGCTTCCGGTTGAAATCACTTTTGCAGACGCTACGGTAGTTGAGCGTTTTGCAGAGCATTACAAAAAGACGCCGGAAGAGTTTATCGACTCTCTTGAAAACGATATGCGCTACGCGTATACCATGGATGAAGTTGGCTGCTATATGCAGGATAAGGAAATGCTTGATCAGGCATTGAAAACCGGCTTTGCGTTTCCGGATCCGACCCGGCCATATGCGTATACGGATGGATTTGGCATTACCTGGGATTCCAGTTCGGTAGGGCAAAGACCGCTGGATAAGGACAGAGACTGGGAAGAATTAGAAAACTATACAGCGCCGGATCCGCACAAGGAAGGAATGTTTTTCGACTTCGATCGGAAAGTTGGGAAATTCCGAGAGGAAGACTATGCGTTCTATGCGGCGCAGTATTATGGACCTCTGGAAAAATTTGAACACATTCGTGGGTTCGAAAATGCCATGATGGATTTTTATCTGGAGGAGGATAACGCAGAAGCACTTTTGGACAAGCTTGCCGATTATCGGACGGAGCTGGCAAAAGAAATCTGCAAAAGGGGCGTTGTATTTGGGCATGGCGGTGATGATTACGGAGTGCAGCGGGGTCCGCTGCTCAGTCTGGAGGTCTGGAGGAAATTTATAAAACCCAGGCTGGCGCGAATTTACAAAGTGTATAAAGACAATGGACTTCCGGTGCTTCATCACAGCTGTGGAAACTGCAGCATTTTCATCGATGATCTGTTGGAAATCGGAGTAGATGCGCTGCATCCGATTCAGGCTTCCGCAATGGATATTCATGAACTTTATAAGAGATATGGAGACCGGATCGTATATTACGGCGGGTTTGATATGCACTCGCTCATGGAAAAAGGGACACCGGCACAAATCCGCGCAAACGTAAAAGATACGATTGAAACGCTCGGGAAAAACGGAAGAATGGTGTGCTGTGCGGTGAACATTATGGGTGATGTTCCGTTCGAGAACTTTGAAGCCCTTGTCGACGCCATTTATGAATATCGTTATATTTACAGTAAGTAGTTCCTTATAGCATCCGGCCATGTCAGCGCAACGGATATTCCCGGAAATAAAAAGACAGGAGAAAAAAAGAAAATGAAAAGAAAAATATGTGCAGTTCTGTTTGTATCAGTATTAGCAGCCACTTTGATGATTGGCTGCGGAAACACCGCAACGTCTGAGTCTTCAGAAAGTTCCGAAGGCGGAAGTACAGAAGGAGATGAACTCCAAGTCGCTTTTTTAACATCAAATCTTGCTAACGAAAACTGGCAGACACTCACGGATGCTACCATCCGTCAGGGCGGGGAACTTGGCTGGGAAGTGTCCGTAACAGATTGCGCAGGGAATCCGTCTACGCAGGTAACGCAGATCGAAAGCGAAATTGAAGCGGGGTACGACATGATCATTCTGGGACCCGCCGATTCGAATGCGTTGATTGATGTCTGTGGAAAAGCCGTTGATGCGGGGATTCCGGTAATTTCTACAGATGGTTACTTCGAAAACGTTTCTGTCGTGGTCGGGGCAAACGAGTATGATGATGGATATGAGCTCGGGGTTTATGCGGGCGAATGGGTTAATGAGAACTGGCCGGATAAGGAATCGCTGAATGTGAACGTGCTTTCCTATGACTGGCTGGATGTATGTATCGAGCGAAAGAATGGTCTGATTGATGGATTTGAGGAGACGGCGAATGCGGCCGTTACAATTGTGGCAGATAATTCGGTACAGACCGCTGCGGAAGCGAATGAAACCTCAGAATCAGTATTACAGGCAGATACGATCGACGTGTGTCTTTCTGTGGCAGGAGATTTCCTCTATGGTTTTTGCCAGGCTGCACAGAACCATGGACTTACCCAGGATGATGTGGTTGGATTTTCCATGGATATCACAGAACAGTCCGCACTTCTGCTCCAGGAAGGAGGCTATGTCAAAGGACTTATGAGCTGGGGTTCACCTGACCAGAAAGCCGCAACAATTATAGAAGGCTGTCAGAAAGCGCTGGATCTTACAGAGCTTGGCGGTTCGGATTATGAGAAGGTATTTTATGGCCTGTGGTATGTAGATGAGAGCAATATTGACGATATTATGACAGAGTATGGATGGGGTGAGTAATTATGGAACCCATTTTAGAGTACCGCAATGTATCCAAAGCATTTCCGGGAGTGCAGGCATTGAGTGATGTCTCTGTAAACTTTATGCCGGGCGAGGTACATGCGCTTGTGGGTGAAAATGGAGCCGGAAAATCTACGTTGATTAAAATGCTCACCGGCGTCAATGTGCCGGATCAGGGTGAGATATACTATAACGGATCCACTTATAAAAGCTTTAATCCCAAAATGTCGAGAAAACTGGGACTCGGTGTGATGTATCAGGAGCTGAGCCTGGTGAATGAACTCAGCGTAGCGGAAAATATCTTTCTGGGCAATGAGCCCAGAAAGAACCGTTTCCTTCTTGACAGAAAAAAGATGGAAGAGGAGTCGCAACGAGTCTTTGCTGATCTTGGTGTAAACCTCAAACCCGACGCGCTGGTTGGGACACTGTCAGTAGGATATCAGCAGATGGTGGAATTGTGCAGAGCTGTTGTGGAGGAAGCAAAGGTGCTGGTGCTGGACGAACCGACGGCGCCGCTTTCCAGCAATGAAGTTGAAATCCTTTTCCGCTTTATCCGTACCGTAAAGAAAAAAGGCATTACGATCATCTACATATCGCATCGACTTGATGAAATTTTTGAAATTACAGATAGAATCACGGTGCTTCGGGATGGGAAGGTTATCACCACCAAAAATACAGAGGAATTCAGCAGGGATGAGCTGATCCATTGCATGGTGGGGCGGAAACTGACGGAAATTTATGAACCGCGAGAAGGCGTATCCGGCGGGGAAGTGGTTCTGGAAACTCGTAATTTAAGCGGAAATGGCGTAAAAAATATTTCTCTGAAAGCATACAGAGGAGAAATACTGGGGTTGGGAGGCCTGGTTGGAGCAGGACGCACTGAATTTGCAGAGTTACTTTATGGCCATAAAAAACGTGATTCAGGAGAAATGTATCTGAATGGGAAGCTGTTTTCCCCGCAAAATCCGGGGCAGGCGCAGAGAGCAGGGGTTGTTCTTGTACCGGAGGATCGAAAGCAGCAGGGGCTGCTTCTCGACATGACGGTTAAATATAATCAGTCTCTTCCGATAGTAAAACAACTGTCCAGATATGCGATCCTGAATGAAAAAGAGGAGACAAAACTGGCCAATTATTATTGCGATAATCTTGGAATAAAAACGCCGAGCCTGAAACAGAAGGTAAAAAATCTCAGCGGGGGAAATCAGCAGAAAGTAGTGATTGCGAAAGGTCTGGCTTCTGAACCGGAACTGATTATCATTGATGAACCGACCAGAGGTGTCGATGTGGGCGCTAAGCGTGAGCTGTATCATCTGATGAATCAGATGATTGAGCAGGGGAAAACCATTATCATGATCTCGTCAGATATGGAGGAACTGCTGGGGATGTCAGACCGGATCGCTGTCTTTTGTGAGGGAAGATTGACAGGAACACTCGGGAAAAATGAATTTGATGCAGAAGTAATTCTGAAATATGCATCTTCAGAAAATGTTGCGGAGGGAGAAACATATGAGCAATGAAAAGCGAAGCTTTGGAAATTTAATTAAAAATTATGGTATTGTATTTGTGTTGATTGTTGTTATACTGTTCTTTGGAATCGCCAACCCTTCTTTCGCGACTGCCTCGAATTTTATCACAATCCTGACACAGGTTTCGGTAGTGTGTATCTGCAGCCTCGGCATGATGTTTGTTTTACTGACGGGCGGAATCGACTTATCGGTAGGATGGATCATATCCTCTGTGGGCATGATTTCCGCATACTGCATGGTAAATCTGCAGATGAACGTGTTTGCATCCTGCCTGCTTGCTGTGGCGTTTGCGTTGCTGGTTGGATTGGTTGAAGGACTGTTGATTGCCAAATTGAAGATTCCGCCTTTTATCGTGACAATGGCATTTATGAATATTCTGAAAGGCTTCAGTTTCCTGATGACTTCAGGGAAAAGTATCTATGGAATACCGGATTCTTTCAAGGTAATCGGACAGGGCAAAATCGGAGAGATTCCGATTCCGGTAATTATAATGTTTGCAGCTATATTTATCACCTGGGTTATTGTTTCAAAAACGTATTTTGGCAGGTATTTTTACGCTGTGGGCGGTAATGAGCAGGCTACCAGACTTTCCGGCGTCAATACTGATATGGTAAAAATTCTTACATATGTGATCAGTGCTGGATTTGCATGTCTGGCCGGGCTTGTTCAGATGAGTCGTATCGCGACAGGCGCGCCGAATAATGGTGATGGATATGAATTTGATGTTATTACGGCGTGCTGCCTGGGAGGAGTCTCGATGAGTGGCGGTTCCGGGAAAGTATATCAGGTTTTTGTCGGAGCCATGATCATAGCAGTGCTCAACAACGGACTGATTATTCTCCACGTTAATACGTATATCCAACTGGTGCTGAAGGGAGTTATCCTCTTACTGGCCGTTGCATATGATTGTGTCCAGAAAAACCGCGCCTGATTAATTTGACCGGAGAGATGTGAAAAAGTTATGGAATATTTTTTAGGAATCGATATCGGCACTTCCAGTGTAAAAACGATTTTAACGGACAGAACAGGAAAAATTTACAGCTGTGCCCAGCGTGGATACTCTCTCATAAAAGAGAGGGATGAATATGCCGAGCAGGATATGGAAGAAATCTGGAATGCTACAAAGGAAACGGTTTCTGCTGTGCTTGTGTCAGTGCCCGGAGCTGCTGCCTGGATTCGGGGAATCGGTTTCTCCGGACAGCAGCACGGACTGGTGATGGTAGATGCACAGGGAAAACCATTGAGAAATGCGATTATCTGGTCTGATCAGAGAACAGCCGGAGAAATTCAGGATATTTACAGGCTTATTCCAAAAGAAACCTATCGGGGCGTTACATTAAATTCTCTGAGTACGGGTTTCCTGGCTGTGTCTCTCCTTTGGGTAAAAAAACAGGAACCGACCGTTTTTGAAAAAATTCATAAAATTATGTTGCCGAAGGATTATATTCGTTATAAAATCTGCGGAGAAATCGGAACGGAAGACTCTGACGCATCCTCTACGGGGCTCTTTGATACAGTGGGGAGGAACTGGGCATGGAGTTTTATTGACCGGATTGGACTTCCGGAAAAAATCTTTCCCTATTGTGGGAAATCTTATGAAATTGCAGGAAAAGTGAGCGCCGCGGGTGAAGCAGATACCGGATTACAAAGGGGAACGCCGGTTGTTTTCGGAGCAGGCGACACTCCCATGCAGGCGCTTGGAAACGGTATGATAAGGCCGGGGACACTTGCAGCCAACGTTGGAACGGCCTGTCAGGTCTCCAGTGTTCTGGATCAGCCGCTTTATGACTCCCTGTACCGTACAAATACTTTTTGCCATGCCACACCGGATCAATGGATAATTATGGGAGCAAATTTAAGCGGTGGGATTGCCCTGAAATGGTTGAAAACGCAGGTCCTGAACATGGAGTCTTATGAAGAAATGACGAAAGCAGGGATGGAATCAGGGGTCGGCAGTAATGGCCTGATTTTCCTCCCGTATCTGAACGGAGAACGAACTCCTTATAATGATCCGGACGCAAAGGCTGTTTTTTTTGGATTGACGCTTCGTCATAGTCGCAATGATATGATTCGCGCGGTCATGGAGGGGATTGTCCTGGGTATGCAAAATTCGATTTGTATTTTCAACGACATTGGTATCCAGATTGATCGTGTGATCGCTTCAGGCGGCGTGGCGAGAAGCCGTCTGTTTTTGCAGATTCTGGCAGATGTGTTTGGTAAAGAGATTTATTTGAACAGTATTCAGGAACAGGCTTGTATGGGGGCAGCTATTTCCGCGGCCACAGGAACGGGAGCGTTTAACAGTGTGGATGAAGCGTGTTTATCCATGGTTTATCTGCATGATACGCCTGTGAGCCCGAATATGGAAAATAATAAGATTTATCAGGAGATTCTTCAGAAATACCGCATGTTATACAATCGAAATCATGATTTGTTCTGAAATTTACCCGAGACATAAACATCGAAAAATATTGACAGACGGCAACTATAGATGCCGACAGAGATTCCGGGAGAGTAAAATCTCCCGGAATTTTCTTTCCGGATTTCCGACCCTTTTTACATTCTTTTTACAGAAAAAGGATTCTGGATTTTACATGGCGCGGCTATCATCATCCTTGAACTGCAAGAGGCAGTTACATATTACACTGGAAGGTAAGGAGTGAACATTATGAAAAAGAAACTTGTAGCAGTGATGTTGATGGCAGCCATGACGATGACGATGGCGGTCGGCTGCGGAAGCAGCAGTTCTTCGACGAGCAGCAGCGAGAGCACTGCGGCTGAGGAGACGGAGGAAGAGACCGAGGAAGCGGCAGAAGAGGAAGAAGAGACTGCGACGGCGGAGACCATGAGCGGCGCGATCACCGTGCTGTCCCGCGAGGACGGCTCCGGCACCAGAGGCGCGTTCATCGAGCTCTTCGGTATCGAGCAGAAGGATGAGGACGGAAATAAGGTCGATATGACGATCGACTCTGCGGAGATCACGAACAGCACTTCGGTTATGATGACGACCGTGGCGGGCAATGTGAACGCGATCGGTTATGTGTCGCTCGGTTCCCTGAGCAGCGACGTGAAGGCGCTTCTCGTGGACGGCGCGGAGGCGACGGCCGACAATGTGAAGAACGGCAGCTACGGCGTGTCCCGTCCGTTTAACATCGCGACGCTGGGCGAGCCGGAAGGGCTTGCGGCGGATTTCATCAACTTCATCCTGAGCGATGAGGGACAGGCGGTCGTCGAGGAGAACGGCTATGTGAGCGAGGGCAGCACCGGAGCCTTCGAGGGCGAGCTTCCCGCAGGTACGATCACGGTAGGCGGATCTTCTTCCGTGACGCCGGTGATGGAGAAGCTTGCTGAGGCTTATCAGGAGCTGAACGCGGATGCGACGATCGAAGTGCAGCAGAGCGATTCCACGACCGGTATGACCTCCACGATCGACGGCACCTATGACATCGGTATGGCTTCCCGTGAGCTGAAGGATGAGGAAGCGGCGGAGCTGACCGGCACGGTCATCGCGCTCGATGGTATCGCGGTCGTAGTGAACAACGATAACCCGATCAGCAGCATCACCTCCGAGGAGGTCTTTGGCATCTACACCGGAGAGATCACCGACTGGTCCGAGATTGCACAGTAATGCTTCCCCTTTATCGGAGGAAAACGCTTTGAACACACAGAAGTTAAAAGAAACAGTCATGCACGGCGTCTTTTTAGGCGCCGCGTGTGCTTCCATCCTGGCGGTCGCACTGATCTGCTGGTTCCTCTTCTCCAACGGAATCCCGACGATTCTGGAGATCGGGCCGATCAAATTTCTGACCGGGACCAGATGGAAGCCTCTGAACGACATCTTCGGCATTCTCCCCATGATCGTGGGCAGCATCTATGTGACGGCGGGCGCGATCATCGTGGGCGTGCCGATCGGCATCCTCTGCGCGATCTTTATGGCGCGCTTCTGCCCGAAGAAAATCTATCCGATCCTCAAACCGGCGATCGAGCTCCTGGCGGGCATTCCCTCCATCGTCTACGGATTCTTCGGCCTGGTGGTGATCGTACCGGCGATGCAGAAGATTTTCGGCGGCAGCGGCAAAAGCATGCTGACTGCGTCGATCCTGCTGGGCATCATGATTCTGCCGACGATCATCGGCGTCTCGGAGAGCGCGATCCGCGCGGTGCCGGAGAGCTATTATGAGGGAGCGCTGGCGCTGGGCGATACGCATGAGGGCAGCGTATTCCGCACGGTCGTCCCGGCCGCGAAGTCCGGCATCCTGGCGGGCGTCATCCTCGGCGTGGGGCGCGCGATCGGAGAGACGATGGCGGTCATCATGGTGGCCGGCAACCAGGCGGTCATGCCCGGAAGCCTGCTCGACGGTGTGCGCACGATGACGGCGAATATTGTGCTGGAGATGGGCTATGCCTCCGGCCTGCACCGGCAGGCGCTGATCGCGACGGGTGTCGTCCTCTTCGTCTTCATTCTGCTGATCAACCTTTTATTCTCCGTCGTTGAGAGAGGTGACAAGAATGGCTGATAAAAGACAGAAAATCATGGCCTGCGCGCTGAGAGTCCTTGTGTGGGCGGCGGCGCTCATCACGGTGGCAGTGCTGCTGCTCCTGATCGGCTACATCCTCATGAAAGGGGTGCCGAATCTCAAACCCAGCCTCTTCGCCTGGAAATACACGACCGACAATGTGTCAATGATGCCGGCCATCATCAACACGCTTATCATGACCTTCCTGTCCCTGCTGATCGCGGTGCCGCTGGGCGTGTTTTCCGCTATCTATCTGGTGGAATACGCGCGGCGCGGCAATAAACTGGTGCGGATTGTGCGCATGACGACCGAGACCCTCTCGGGGATTCCCTCTATCGTCTACGGCCTCTTCGGTTATCTGATGTTCGGCGTGGCACTGCACTGGGGCTATTCGATGATGAGCGGCGCGCTGACGCTTGCGATCATGGTGCTGCCTTCCGTCATGCGCACGACGGAGGAAGCGCTCAAAGCGGTGCCGGATTCCTACCGCGAGGGCAGCTACGGCCTGGGCGCGGGAAAGCTGCGTACGGTGTTCGTCGTACTGCTGCCGAGCGCGATGCCCGGTATCCTCTCCGGCGTGATTCTCGCCATCGGGCGAATCACCGGTGAGACGGCGGCTCTGATCTACACGGCGGGCACGGTGGCGGGCGTCCCGAAAAACCTGTTTTCCTCGGGCAGAACGCTTGCAATTCATATGTACGCGCTGTTGAATGAGGGACTTTACATGGAAGAATCCTACGCGACCGCGGTGGTACTGCTCGTGATGGTACTCCTGATCAACGCGTTGTCCAGTTTTGTTGCAAAGAGATTTAGTGCGAAAGCTTCGGGCGGAGGCTGAGATCTGATATGGCCGTAAATGTGGCAGACATCGAAGGAACAGTCATTACGGAGGAAAGAAAGAATGGGAAAATTTAATATTAAGAATCTCGATCTCTACTACTCGGATTTTCACGCGCTGAAAGATGTGAATCTTGATATCCCGGAGAAGGAGATCACCGCGTTTATCGGCCCCTCCGGCTGCGGCAAATCCACGCTGATGAAGACGCTGAACCGGATGAACGACCTCGTGGAGGGCTGCCGGATCACAGGGGAGGTCACGCTCGACGGCGCGGATATCTTCAAGGATCTGGATGTGAACGTGCTGCGAAAGAGGGTCGGCATGGTTTTTCAGAAGGCGAACCCCTTCCCGATGAGTATTTATGATAATGTCGCCTACGGGCCGCGGACTCACGGCGTGCGCGGTGGCGCGAAGCTTGATGAGATCGTGGAGGAATCTCTGCGTGCGGCGGCGATCTGGGACGAGGTGAAGGACCGGCTGAAAAAGAACGCCCTCGGCATGTCCGGCGGACAGCAGCAGAGACTTTGCATCGCGCGTGCCCTGGCCGTGGAGCCGGAGGTGCTGCTGATGGATGAGTCGACCTCGGCGCTCGACCCGATCTCCACTTCCAGGGTGGAGGATCTGGTGATGGAGCTCAAGAAGGACTACACGATTATCATGGTGACGCACAATATGCAGCAGGCGGCTCGTGTCTCCGACAATACAGCCTTCTTCCTGCTCGGCGAGATGGTCGAGTACGGAAAGACGGAGCAGCTGTTCTCCATGCCGAAGGACAGGAGGACAGAGGAATATATTACAGGAAGGTTTGGTTGATCCTATGAGAGAAAATTTTGAACGGCAGCTCACGGAGCTGAATGAGGACCTGATCGCGATGGGCGCGCTCTGCAAGGCCGCGGTGTCGGAGTCAATGACAGCGCTTTTGAATTCCGACCGGCAGGCGAGACAGAGGACTTTTTTGCTCGAATATGAGATTGACCAGAAGGAACGCGACATCGAGGATCTCTGCATGAAGCTGCTCCTGCGGCAGCAGCCGGTCGCGCGGGACCTGCGTACGATCTCGGCGGCGCTGAAGATGATCTCCGACATGGAGCGCATCGGCGACCAGGCCTCCGATATCGCGGATATCGTGAAATTTCTGGAGGGCAGCGACATTGCCCAGCATGTGCACCTGCGGCAGATGGCCGAGGCAGCAATGAAGATGCTGACCGACAGCATTGAGTCCTTCGTGAAGAAGGATCTGCCGCTGGCTGCCAGCGTCATGCAGGCGGACGACGTCGTGGACGATCTGTTCAATCAGGTAAAGACAGAGCTCATCCAGATGATCTCCGAGAATCCCGGGCAGGGAGAGCAATGCATTGACATATTGATGATCGCCAAATATTTCGAGCGCATCGGCGATCATGTGGTCAATATTGCCGAGTGGGTGGAGTATTCCGTGACCGGAAGCCACCGGCACGGCGAGGCATGAGAAAAAAACAAGCTTTTGAAAGCCTCTCTTTTGTGTTATAGTGTGATATAAGGGACTAAAGGCCATGAATCAGATGTCTGTTTCTGAATTTATGACTTTGGGTATATCACGCTTTTGACTCAAAGAGGGGTTTTTTCATGGATAAGAAAACAAAGCGTCTGGCGCTACTGGGTCTTCTGACGGCGCTCGCGCTGATCGCCGGTTATGTGGAGCTGCTGATCCCCATCCCGATCGGCATTCCCGGCGTCAAGCTGGGTCTCGCGAATCTCATCGTGGTCTGGGCGCTCTACGCGCTCGGGGCGCGCGACGCGATGACGGTTAATATCATTCGCATTATCCTGTCCGGTTTTCTGTTCAGTAGCCTGTCGATGCTGCTTTACAGCCTCGCCGGGGCGGCGCTCAGTTTCCTCTGTATGTACCTGGCAAAGCGCAGCGGAGCTTTTGATATCTATGGGGTGAGCGTCATCGGCGGCATCATGCACAATATCGGGCAGCTTCTGGTCGCGATGCTGGTTCTGGAGAGCGTGAATCTGCTCTATTACGGGCCGGTGCTGCTGATCGCGGGTCTTGTGACAGGTCTGCTGATCGGTGTCGTGACAGCCGAGGTAAAAAAACGCGTACCACACGTCTGAACGCTATGCGTTTTCTTCTTCGTATCCGGAAGGAAGCCGGACCGTGAAGCAGCTGCCGAGATCCGGTTCACTCTTTACAGCAATCGTGCCCCCATAGAGCGAGACGACACGTTGTACGAGCGCGAGTCCAAGACCATTGCCCTTTCGCTTGTGGGAAGTATCCCCCTGATAAAATTTATCAAAAATGTGTGTGATCATCTCCGACGTCATGCCGCAGCCGCTGTCCTGCACTGCGACGGTCAGCCATTTGCGGTCGAGGGTGGCCTCGATCGTGATCTCACCGCCCGCGGGGGTAAATTTAATGGCGTTGTTCAGCAGATTGCTCCAGATGAGACGGGTCAGTTCCCGGTTGCCGTTCCAGGAGATCTCATCGAGCTCCGGCGCAACGGTCAGGTTTTTCTCCGACCAGATCGGTTCCATGCCAAGAATGACCTCGCGGATCTGTTCGTCCACACGGAAGACTTCGCGGGAACTGATGCAGTCCTGGTGCTCCAGACTGGTCAGGTTCAGAATATTGCCGGTCATTGCGGAGAGTCCCTTGCAGGTCTGGATAATAATTTCCAGATACTCGTCATGCTCCTCGTGTGTGAGCGTATCGTCTTGCAGCAGTGTGGCGTAGCCGCTGATCGTGGCGAGCGGCGTCTTGAACTCATGCGAGACATTGGAGATGAAATCGGAGCGCAGCATCTCCGTTTCGCCGAGTTCCTGCACCATCTGGTTGAAATCTTCTCTCAGATAACGAATCTCGCCCTGATATTTATTGACGTCCAGGTGGATGCTGTAATCCCCCTTTGCAACCTGTTCCATGGCACTGGACAGCTCTGTGACCGGTTTCACGATAATGCGCGCCATAAAGAGATTAATAACAGTACCGGTGAGCACGCTGAGCACAGCCATGATGATCAGAACCCGGACGCCTGTCATCAGCCTCGGAGCCAGGGGGATGATTTCCAGTTGCAGCAGCAGGTAGAACGCAAAACCGAGTACAATGAAAGTGCCTACCATAACACAGAAGCACGCGGCCACGATGCGAAACCAGAGGGAGTAGAAGGTGTCCTTTTTCATTTTGCGATAATTCCCTTATATCCCAGGCCGCGGACGGTCTGGATCTGGAAGTAGGGGACGTCACGGTAGCGATCACGGATGCGGTTGACATGGACGTCGACGGTGCGTGCGTCGGTTTCCGAGTCATAGCCCCACAGCTCGTCCATGATCTGCTGTCTCGTGAAGGTGTGATTGGGACTGGACAAAAGCTTGTACAGCAGCTGGAATTCCTTCTGAGGGAGAATCTGGGATTTGCCGTCCACGGTCACGGTCAGGTTGATATAGTCGAGACAGACCGGACCGAACTCCAGTTTCTTCTCATAGATGATTTTCGCGCGGCGCAGCAGCGCCTCGACCCGCAGCAGCAGTTCGTTCACGTCGATCGGCTTTACCATGTAGTCGTCGATACCGAGTTTGAAGCCTCTGGCCTTGTCCGGGTAGGTGTCCCGCGCGGTTACGACGAGGATCGGAAGCTGATAGCCGCTGTCGCGCAGCTCCTTTGTCAGGTCGAGACCGTCCAGATTTGGCATCATCAGATCCGTGATGATCAGGTCGATATAAGTCTGATCAAGGAGTCTGAGAGCTTCCTCCCCGTCTGTGGCGGAGGAAGTCTCGTAGCCATTTTTGTTCAGCACACGGCAGATGAGCTTGTTGAGCGCCTGGTCATCTTCTACTACTAAAATATGGAACATTTTTTTCACCTCAGAATCATTACAGTAAATATGGATTTATTTTATGCTGAAAATCATATATAATCTTTGTGAATTGAGTGTGAACTTTTGAAAAAAAGTTGCGATTCACAGCCGCCGGAAATATATGTTTCATGTGTTTACAAAATGTTTAAACTTGTCACCTAATCTAAGAAAGATTTGAAAGCATGCATTTAATAATAATGAGGAGGAAGAAGAGAATATGAGAAGAAACAGAATCCTGACGCTTGGCCTTGCCACGGTTCTGTGCGTCTCCCTGGCCGGATGCAGCGGGACAGAGGAGACAGCGGACAGCAGCGTGACGACGGTGGAGGCGGTGAATCCCACAGTCGGCAGTCTGTCGACGGATACTACTTATATAGGAACGGTTTCTCCCCAGGAGGAGATTTACGTGATTCCGATGGTGTCGGGTACGGTGACGGCAGTTTACTGTGAAGTGGGAGATACGGTTGAAGAAGGCCAGACGCTTTTCACGATCGACGACGAGGCCTATCAGCTGCAGCTTGCGAGCGCGCAGGCTTCCTATGAATATGCGGCGGCCGGGGTGACGGCGTCAACCGGCGGTTCGCGCGATCTGTCCAATTACCAGACGGAGATGTCGATCCGCGATCTGGCGGTTTCGCTGGCGGATACGGAGGATACGCTCGAGGATCTGGAGGACGCCTATGACGAGGTGAAGGAGACGATCAGTACCCTGTCGAGTCAGCAGTCGGAAGCGCAGGCGACGGTCACGAGCCTGACAAAGCAGGTCGGGGCGAAGGAGAGTGAGCTCGCAGCCGCGACGGATGCGACAGCGCAGCAGACGCGGGCCGCAGAGCTCACAGCGCTGCAGAGCCAGCTGGCGGTGGCGGAGACACAGCTGAGCACGATCACCGCCAGCCTGACATCTGCGGAGAGCAGCAAGAGTACGCTCAAGGCCAGCATCGAGAGCGCGAAGGACGGCGTTGAGACGGTGGAGGAGAGCCTGACGCAGGCGCAGGAGGCCTACTCGATCACGCAGAATCAGATTTATCCGGAGATGGACGCTACCTACGATGCGCAGCTTTCCCAGGCGGCGCTGGCAATCGACTCGGCGCAGCTCTACATTGATTACTGCACGGTGACTGCTCCGATCAGTGGCACGGTGGAGGCTGTCAATGTGATCACGAACAATATGGCGACATCAAGCAGCGCGGCAGTCACGATTTCGAATAAGGAGTCGATGACCGTGTCCTTCAGTGTGACGGAGGAGGCTAAAAATACGCTGCAGGTCGGCGACCACGTGACGGTGGAGCGTGACGGAGCGACATATGACGGTACGATCACGGAGATCGCGACGGCGGCGACGTCGAGCCTCTTTACGATCAAGGCGGCGGTGACGGGTGCCGGCGAGGAGCTGCCAACCGGTGTGTCGGTGAAGGTCTATGCGACGACCCAGGAAAGTGACAACAGTATTATTATTCCTTATGATGCGCTGTATTTTTCAGCAGGCGACGCCTACGTCTACTGTGTGGAGGATGGCGTGCTGGTGAAGACGGCGGTCACGGTCGGTCTGATGAGCGATACAGAGGCCGTGATTGAAGAGGGACTGGATACGTCCAGCGTGGTCGTCAGCACCTGGTCCTCGAAGCTGCGCGATGGCCTTAAGGTCGAGGTCGTTACCCTGAACGGGGAATCCGTCGTGGCTGAGGAAGCAGAAGAGACAGATGCAGAGGATGCTTCTGATGAGTCAGAGGATGGCGAAGAGACCGATGAGACAGCGGACGATGCCGCAGAGGCGGATGAAAGCACGGAAGACGCGGCGTCGACGGAGGACGTGACGGACAGCGCTGATGACGCAGAGTCGACGGAGGAGGCACAGTAGCATGGGCTTGACGAGGATTGCATTAAAAAGACCGGTCTCCACGCTGCTGGTCGTGCTGGCGATATTCGTGTTCGGTTTCTCCTCCCTGATGGGCCTGCGGCTCGAGCTGATGCCAGACATGGATATGCCGATCATGATGGTGTATACCCTCTATCCGGGCGCCGATCCGGAGTCGGTGGAGGAGCTGGTCAGCAAAGAAATCGAGGGCGACGTCGCATCTCTAAGCGGCGTGGACACGGTGTACTCCTATTCCATGGAGAATTACTCCATGGTGATGCTGCGGTATGATTATGATACGGACACCAATGACGCCTACATCGACCTGCGGGCGGCGCTCGATGCGGCGGATCTGCCGGACGACGCCTCCGAGCCGACGGTCATGCAGATGGATGTCAATTCGATGGCCAGTATCTCCTATTCAGTCAGTCTGGCCGATGGGAGCGACGCGCTGGCCTACGTGAACGATGAGCTTGTACCGGAGCTGGAGAGCGTCGGAACCGTGGCCAGCGTGGACGTGACCGGCGGCCGGGAGAACTATATCCGGGTACTGCTCGACGAGGAGGCGCTCAGCCAGTACGGGCTTTCCATGAGCACGGTGGCGAGCTATATCGCTGCCAACGACTTTACGGTGCCGTTGGGCTCGCTCGAGCAGGGCAGCCAGTCCATCAGCGCGATCAGCACGGCGGACGTCGAGACGGTACAGGCGCTGAAGGAGGTCCCGCTCTACACGTCGAGCGGGCAGCTGATCCAGCTCTCCGACGTGGCGGAGGTGAGTTGGGAGGAGGAGGCCGCGGACAGCATCAGCCGCTTTAACGGCGAGGAGACGGTGACAGTCTCTGTGACGAAGAACCAGACGGCCAGCACGCTCGGCATGATCAGCGACGTGGAGGACATCATGGAGGAGATGAGTGAGGAAAATGAAAACCTCATTTACGAGACCTCCTACGACGCTTCCGAGCTGATCATTCAGTCCATCAGCTCTGTGGCCTCGACGCTGGTCATCGGCGTTATCCTCTCGATGCTGATCCTGTTCCTGTTCTTTGGAGATATAAGAGCCAGCGTGATCGTCGGCTTTTCCATGCCGATCTCGCTGATGGTAACGATCATCCTGATGGCGGTGCTCGGTTTCTCGCTGAACATCATTACGATGGGCGGCCTGGTCATCGCGATCGGCATGATGGTGGACAACTCGATCGTCATGATCGACGGCTGTTTCCGCGGACGCGACCGGACGGAGGGTCTCACCGAGGCGGCGCTGTTTGCATCGAAGAGCGTGGCCGGTTCCATCTTCGCCGGTACGCTGACAACGGTCGTCATCTATATCCCGATCTGCCTGCAGAGCGGGATGGCGGGACAGATGCTCGGGCAGCTGGGCTATACGATCATCTTCTCGCTGAGCGCGTCCCTGATCTCGGCGCTGACGTTGGTGCCGCTGTTCTACAGGATGTTTAAGCCGCGGGAGCGCAAGGAGCTGAAGATCAACAGCGCGCTGGATGCGGTGAAAAAGAAATACGATCCGATGGTGCGCGGCCTGCTGCGGCACAAAGGGCTGACAGTGGCTGTCTCGGTGCTGGCGCTGGTCGGAGCCTTCGCCCTGGCGGCCTTCGGACTGGACATGGAGATTATGCCCAGCACGGATGAGGGATCCGTCAGCATAGAAGCCACGCTGCGTCCGGGCACGAAGGTCGAGGACGTCGACGAACAGATTGCCGAGATTGAGGCGATGGTGGCGGCTCACGAGGATGTAGAGAGCTACACGGTGACGGTGGAGTCCGGCTCCGCGTCGATTTCCGTCAACCTGAAGGACGACCGCAAGATGACGAGCCAGGAGGTCGCGGATGAGTGGACGGAGGCGACGAAGGACATCATGGGCATGCAGCTGGAGGTCACGGTCAGCAGCATGATGTCATCGCTGATGTCGTCCGAAACCGGCGGCGAGGTCAATCTGGCGTCCACCGATCTCGACGAGCTGACGGAGGCGGTGGAACTGATTGAGGAGGAAGCCTGGGATGTGCCGGGCGTGCTGAATGTCTACAACAGCGCGGGCTTCACCTCGACGCAGATCGAGATCGTCATTGACCCGCTCGAGGCGATGTCGCACGGCATGACGGCCTACCAGGTAGCGGGCAGCCTCTACAGCCTGATCAGCGGCACCGAGGCGATGACAATTACCTCAAACGGCGACGAGTACAGCGTCATGCTGGAGTTCCCGGAGGGGACATACACGGACGCGAGCTCTCTGCTGAATGCGACAGTGAGCGGCGTGCCCCTCTCCGAGATGGCGGAGCTGCGCTACACGGACTCCCAGCAGACGATCATCCGCGAGAATGAGCGCTATACCATGAGTGTGACGGCAGTCTGCCTCTCCGGCGATGTGGACGCGGTGCAGGACGGGCTGGACGCCGTGGTGGCGAATATGGAGCTTCCTGATTCCGTGGAGCTGACGCAGAGTATGACGGAGGAGACGATGAGCGAGATGTTCGGTTCCATGGGAACCGCGATCGTGACAGCGCTGTTCCTCGTCTTCCTTGTGATGGCGATGCAGTTCGAGTCTCCGAAATACTCGCTGATGGTCATGATCAGTATTCCCTTCAGCCTGATTGGGGCCTTCCTGCTTATATTTATCACGGGGCAGGCGATCAGTATTACCTCCCTGATGGGCGTGCTGACGCTGGTCGGAACCGTCGTGAACAACGGCATTCTCTACGTGGACAGCGTGGCGGAGCTGCAAAAGGAAATGCCGCTCGAGGACGCGGTGGTGGGGAGCGGCCAGACGAGGCTGCGCCCGATGCTGATGACAACGCTGACGACGGTTATCGCGATGATCCCGATGGCGATGGGTATCGGCACCGGCAACGCGATGATGCAGGGCATGGCGATTACGATCATCGGCGGCCTGGTGGCAGCCACGATCCTGATCCTCGTGCTGTTCCCGGTATTCTATACCTTACTGTACGGCCGCGGCACGCGCCGTGAGCGTCGGAAGAAAAAAGAAGAGCTTGCCACGGAGCAGTAGTTCCTTTATCATGGTAGAAAAGAGGCGGAAACGTAAGAATATACGATAAGGGGATACTGAATGAACTACAGCATTTATGAATTACTTTTCTTTCTGTTCTGTTACTCCTTTCTCGGCTGGTGCGCGGAGGTCATCTTTATGGCCGCCCGCACCGGCCGTTTTACCAACAGGGGACTTTTCAACGTCCCCTTCAGTCTTTCCTATGGCGTGGCCATGGACATCCTGCTGCTCCTGCAGCCGACGATGGCGGGCAACTACCTGCTCCTGGCGGTGATTTACGTGGTCATCACCTCGGCGGTGGCGCAGATCGCGGGAGAGATTACCTGGCGGGTGACGAAGACGCGGCTCTGGGAGCTGGATGAGAAGTCGCTCTATGCCGGCCGTCTGCGTGGTTTTTTCTCTGCGGTATTCCTCGCGCTCTGCGCGCTCGTGGAGATGCTGCTGATCCAGCCGCTGCTTTTTTTCCTGGTAAAAATAATACCGAAGCTGGTGCTGCGGATTGTGACGCTTGCTCTGTCAGCGCTCGCGCTGGTGGACTTTATCACCGTTTTTTATGTGGTGCGGCGGCATCCGCTGCCACAGAGTGTCCTGGGGCTGGAGGAAAGTCTCAAAGGACAGCAGACGGGGATCGGCACCTGGATTTCCGAGCGTCTCTGGAAGCGTCTGCGTCGTGCCTATCCAAATCTCAGAGAGGCGGAGGGCGGTCAGGAAGAGAACCGGCGCAACTATGTCTTTGCGAGGGGACTCTGCTTTGACAAGTATGTGTGGGTGTTCTTTGCCTGCGCGCTTTTCGGCTATCTCTTCGAGGTGCTCTTCGTGGGCTTAAGCACAGGCGTCTGGATGAATCGCTCGAGTGTCATCTATGGTCCATTCAGCATTATCTGGGGCTTCGGCGGCGTGATTCTGACGATGCTGCTGCATCGTCTGGATCATATGGAAGACCGCTACATCTTTATCGGTGGAATGTTCCTTGGGGGAACCTACGAGTATATGTGCAGTGTCATCTCCGAGGTCGTCTTCGGTACAGTCTTCTGGGATTACAGTGATATGCCCTTCAATATCGGAGGCCGCACAAATCTTCTGTTCTGTATTTTCTGGGGCATCATGTCACTCGTGTGGGTGAAGATGCTCTATCCGCGTCTGAGCTCGCTGATCGAGCGTATCCCGCCGATGACCGGCAAGATCGTGACCTGGGTATTCCTGGCACTCATGATCTGCGATCTGGCTTTGTCGGGTATCGTACTGCTCCGCTATGTCGAGCGCTGCGACGGCGTTCCCGCGGAGAACGCGATCGATGAATTCCTGGATTATCAGTATCCGGACGATTTCGTTGAGTTTGTCTGGCCGAACATGCACCTGAGTCAGCCGGGCGACGCAGATTCCAAATACTCTGACCCACTGTGGATGCAGGACTGATAAATCCGCGACGACAGCTCTGAAAGCCACGCAAAGAGTGACGTGAAGTGTCGAATACCATCGCATTCTCTCGACAGAATTTGCTTGTATAAATCTACCATTTTCCCTATACTTTTCCATAGAAGGAAAAGGAGGGATAAAATAATGGGGAAATGGAGCGTTGGCATTGCGGATGATAATGAGAGAATGGTGGAGATTCTTGGTAATATTCTGCGGGAAGATGAGGAGCTGCAGGTGGTTGGCACCGCGCACAACGGCGAGGAGGCCTGCCGTCTGATCCGGGAGAAGGAGCCGGACATCATGCTGCTCGATATTATCATGCCGAAGCTGGATGGTCTGTCGGTCATGGAACGGGTCACGCAGGATGTGAATTACCGCAAAAAGCCGGATTTTGTCGTCGTCTCCGCGATCGGCCAGGAACGCATCACGGAGGACGCCTTTTTGCTTGGCGCGAGCTATTATATTATGAAACCTTTTGACCACGACATGGTGCTCAGCCGCGTCCGCAGTCTGAAAGGGGATCGCCACCGGAAGAAGACGGAGGTGCGGCGTCCTGCGTCTGCAGAGCCAAAGAGCGCGGGCGTTGAGCACGATCTGGAGACGGATGTGACCAATATGATTCACGAGATTGGCGTTCCCGCGCATATCAAGGGTTACCAGTACCTGCGCGACGCGATCATGATGGCAGTTGAAGATATGAGCATGCTGAATGCGGTCACGAAGATTCTTTATCCGACGATTGCGAAGAATCATCAGACGACGCCGAGCCGCGTCGAGCGGGCCATTCGCCATGCGATTGAGGTGGCCTGGAGCCGGGGGAAGATGGACACGATTGATGAACTCTTTGGATACACAGTCAGCGTCGGGAAGGGGAAACCCACGAACTCCGAGTTTATTGCTCTGATCGCCGACCGGATTCGCCTGGATTATAAAAAGAGAGCCTGAGCAGCGCCGCTTAAAAATGCTTTCAAAGACCCTCCGAATGTGTTATGATAAATCTAAATCAATCTGGAGGTCGGCCATGGAAAAAATACTGTTTATTGCGTCGGAGTGTGTGCCATTTATCAAGACCGGGGGACTTGCGGACGTGATCGGCTCTCTGCCGAAATATTTTGACAAAGAAAAATACGAGGTGCGTGTCATCATCCCGAATTACCGCTGCATTCCGCAGAAGTGGAAGGATGAGATGCAGTACGTCACGAATTTCTACATGGATATGGCCTGGCGGAGCCAGTATGTCGGCGTCATGGAGATGGATTATGAGGGAATTCACTATTATTTCATTGACAACGAATACTATTTCGCGGGCGAGAAACCCTATGGATACATACACGAAGATGTCGAGAAGTTCGCATTCTTTTCGCGGGCGGCTCTGTCGATTCTGCCGGTGGTGGACTATCAGCCGGACATTGTGCACTGTCACGACTGGCAGACCGGTCTTGTGCCGGTTTATCTGAAGGACAGTTTTCATGACAGTGAGTTTTATGCGAATATGAAGTCTGTGATGACGATCCATAACCTGAAGTTCCAGGGTGTATGGAATATCCGCACGGTGCAGGACGCGACCGGGCTCGACATGTCCTATTTCACTTCGGACAAGCTCGAGGCCTACGGCGACGCGAACTATCTGAAGGGCGGCATTGTCTATGCGGATCTCGTCACAACAGTCAGCAGCACCTATGCGCAGGAGATTCAGACGCCGTTCTACGGGGAGCATCTGGACGGCCTGATGCGTGCACGCTCGGAGCAATTATGCGGTATTGTCAATGGTCTGGACTATACGGAGTGGAATCCCGAGACTGACACGCGGATCGCGGCGAACTACACAGCGGAGACTTTCCGCAAACAGAAATTTAAAAATAAGCTGGCATTGCAGAAGGAACTGGGACTTCCGCAGGACAAAAAGACCCTGCTGCTCGGCATTGTCTCCCGTCTGACAGATCAGAAGGGCTTCGACCTGATCGACTGCGTGATGGACGAGCTCTGTCAGGAGAATATTCAGCTCGTTGTGCTCGGCACCGGCGAGGAGAAGTATGAAAATATGTTCCGCCACTTTGCCTGGAAATATGATGACAAGGTTGCGGCCTGTATCTATTACTCCGACGAGCTCTCCCATAAGATCTATGCGGGCTGCGACGCATTCCTGATGCCCTCGCTCTTCGAACCCTGCGGCCTGAGTCAGCTCATGAGTTTGCGCTATGGCACGCTGCCGATCGTGCGCGAGACCGGCGGTCTGAAGGATACGGTCGAGCCTTATAATGAATTTGAGGGAACCGGCACCGGATTTTCCTTCACGAATTACAATGCGCACGAGATGCTCGATACCATTCGCTACGCGCTGAGCGTGTACTATGACAGGAAGCGCAACTGGAACAAGATCGTCGACCGCGCGATGGCGGCGGATTTCTCCTGGAGCAATTCTTCGAAACAGTACGAAACGCTTTACGAGAAGCTGGGGTAATTCTCAGACGCTGCGAATAAATTCCTCCTTGTTTTCACATACTGGGTTTGTACCAGGAAATGAAAACAAGGAGGTTTTTTCTATGTCACAGTTGTCAGAGCTCGACGTTCAGAATCTTCGTCACATGATCGGCGGAACCCAGACCTGCGAGGCCAAGTACAGTGCTTATGCGGAGGCTGCATCAGACAAGCAGGTCAAACAGTATTTTCAGCAGGCTGTTCAGTCCGCGAAGGAAAACCGGCAGCAGCTGATGGGATTCTTAAAGTAGGAGGGCGACGAAAATGATGGATGAAAAGACGATGGTCAGCGATGCACTGACCGGCATTAACAGTGAACTGAAAATGTATGCGGACTATATCGCGCAGAGCGAGGATCCGCAGCTCAAACAGACGCTCAAGCAGATGCGGAACAAGACCGAGACTTCACAGGAGCAGCTCTATCAGATTGCCCGTGAGAAGTCCTACTATGTGCCGGCCGCGAAGGCCAGCCAGGAGGACATCGAGCACGTGAAATCTCTGTTCACAGCGGATTCCATGCTGTAAAAGAAAAAACGCCGGGGGATGAAAGTTTTTCATCCCTCAGCGTACTTTAGTCAGGTTCATTCATGATAAAATTCCCGGATTCTGTCCATCCGGGCAGACATTCCCACCAGCATCGAATCCAATACGGTCAACGCGGTCATCGCCTCGACAACGACGGCGGCGCGCGGGGCAATGATCGGGTCGTGCCGTCCGCGGATGGAAACGCTGATCTCCTCGCCGGAGCGATTCACGGTCTGCTGCAGGGAGGAGATCGACGGCGTCGGCTTAAACGCGGCGCGCAGTACAATATCGCTGCCGTCGCTGATACCACCGAGAATACCGCCTGCATGATTGCTCTTTTTCGAGACTGCTCCGTCTGCCCCCAGACAGAATGCATCGTTATTCTCGCTGCCGAGCGCCTTTGCGACGGCAAATCCATCGCCGATCTCGAAGCCCTTCACCGCTCCGATCGAGCAGACGGCCTGTGCCAGCTTCGCATTCAGCTTCTCAAAGCAGGGGTCCCCCACGCCTGCAGGAACGCCGCGGATCATACATTCCACAACGCCGCCGGAAGAATCCTGCCTCGCACGGCACTCATCAAGATAGTTCATGGCGGCCAGTGCCGCAACAGGATCCGGCATACTTACCGGATTCTTTTCTGCTTCCGCAAGGTCGAATCTTTCATACTGAATCTCCACCGGGCCAATGGACTTTACATAAGCGGAAACCGTCACACCGAGTTCCGCGAGAGCTTTCGCCGCGATCGCGCCCGCCGCGACACGTCCGATCGTCTCGCGCCCGGAGGAGCGCCCGCCGCCCCGGTAGTCCCGGAAGCCGTACTTGCAATCGTAGGTATAGTCCGCGTGTCCCGGCCTGTAATAGGAGGCGATCTCACTGTAGTCTCCGGAGCGCTGCGAGGTATTCCTCACCAGCAGGGAGATCGGCGTGCCGGTCGTCCTTCCCTCGAAGACGCCGGAGAGAATCTCGACCGCGTCGTCCTCTTTGCGCGGCGTCGCGAAGCGCGACTGCCCGGGCTTCCTCCTGTCAAGATATATCTGAATGTCCGCCTCTGTGAGCGGCAGCCCCGCCGGGCAGCCGTCGACGACGGCTCCGATGCCCTTCCCGTGGGACTCTCCCCAGGTCGTGACCTTGAATATCGTACCAAATGTTGAACCAGCCATGCTTGTTTCTCCTGTTCCTTTACAAAATCCTTAACAGGGATCATTATAGCAGATTTGCAGATAGCTGTCATTGAGGAGTTTTATATTTCCGTTTCTGGAGGAAGGTGTTATACTGAATCTGTCCGGTTGGGACATCCCGGCATTTTATCGGACCAGGAGGAGTATGATGGGTGAAATCATTGAAAAATTTATCAGCGGCTTCTGTCGCAGCGGCAATTGTATAAAAACCGTCTGCTGCGAATACGAGCAGCAGACGGACGGAAGCCTCACGCTCACAGAGTCGGACTGCGATTTCGAGGGCTGTCCGAACAGTGCGTCCTGTCTGATTCGGAAAGAAGCGCTCGCACCGTAAAATTTCTGGAATTCATGCAAACTTCCACACTTTACTTGACGAAAGCCCGCAAGATAGAATATACTAAAATCTATTGACGACGCAAACACGCATTGCGAACCCGCGTTAGCCAATAAAGCAGCCTTGTAGGCGGGAATATGAGAGAACGTAACGATGCACGAATATAAACTGATCTGCCGCGACGGCCATGCCAAGCGCGGCGAATTTCGTACCGTGCACGGGGTGATCGAAACCCCCGTGTTCATGAATGTAGGCACGGTCGCCGCGATCAAGGGCGCGGTGTCCACTGAGGATCTGGAGGAGATCGGCACCCAGGTGGAGCTTTCCAATACCTACCACCTGCATGTGAGGCCAGGCGACGAGGTTGTGAAGAAGCTGGGTGGCCTGCACAGATTCATGTCATGGAACAGGCCGATTCTGACCGATTCCGGCGGCTTTCAGGTGTTTTCCCTTGCCAATCTCAGGCAGATTAAGGAAGAAGGCGTCTACTTCCATTCCCATATCGACGGCCGGAAGATCTTTATGGGGCCGGAGCAGAGCATGCAGATTCAGTCCAATCTGGCGTCCACGATCGCGATGGCTTTCGATGAGTGCCCGTCGAGCAGAGCAGAGCGCGATTACGTACAGCGCTCCGTGGACCGGACGTACCGCTGGCTTTGCCGCTGCAAGGAGGAGATGGACAGGCTGAACAGCCTGCCGGACACGATCAATAAAGAACAGCTGCTGTTTGGCATCAATCAGGGCGCGGTCTTCGAGGATATCCGTGTCGAGCATGCACAGCGCATCGCTGAGCTTGATCTGCCGGGCTACGCGATCGGCGGTCTGGCGGTGGGGGAGAGCCACGAGGAGATGTACGCGATCATCGAGGCGGTCGCGCCTCAGCTGCCGGTGGAGAAACCTCTTTATCTGATGGGCGTTGGCACTCCGGCGAATATCCTGGAGGCGGTGGACCGCGGCGTCGACTTTTTCGACTGTGTTTACCCGAGCCGGAACGGACGGCATGGACATGTCTACACGAATCATGGCAAGCTGAATCTCTACAACGCGCAGTATGAGCTGGACGATCGCTCGATCGAGGAGGGCTGCGGCTGTCCCGCGTGCAGGCGTTATTCGAGAGCCTATATCCGCCATCTGCTGAAGGCGAAGGAGATGCTGGGAATGCGGCTGTGCGTGCTCCACAATCTCTATTTCTATAATCACATGATGGAGGAGATACGCGCCGCGATTGAGGAAGGGCGCTATCAGGAGTATAAGAAACAGAAACTGGACGGGATGCAGCAGAGGGCATCTGATCAGTAAAATAGCAGGAGGAAGGAAAAATGCACATTGGTATTTTAAAAGATATCAAGAAGGGAGAGAATCGTGTGATCGCGACTCCCGCGGAGGTTGCGACGCTGAAGGCAGACGGCTGTCAGGTCAGCGTGCAGCGTGGAGCCGGTGAGAAGGCCGGATTCGCGGACGAGGCTTATGCGGAGGCGGGCGCGACACTTGTCGACACGGCGAAGGAGATCTATGACGCCTGTGACATGGTGGCGAAGGTGAAGGAGTTTGAAGCATCGGAATATGATCTTCTGCGGGAAGGTCAGATCGTTTTTACCTGCATTCATCCGGCGGCGCACCCGGAGGAGGTACAGGCGCTGCTTGACAAAAAGGTGATTGCTTTCACGGCGGAGGATTCCCATCGCTACGGTTCACCGAACTGTGAGGCGGCGGGCAAGCAGGGTGCGCTCTTTGGGCTGGAATCGATGCTGACGATCAATGGCGGGAAAGGAAAATTCGTCAGCGGTCTTGGTGGAGCGCCGGGTATGAAGGTGCTGATCCTCGGCGGCGGCACGGTTGGACAGGCCGCACTATCTGTACTGCATGCGCTCGGCGCCTGGTGCACTGTTGCGGACATCAATATCGGAATTCTCAGAACTCTGAGCCGTCAGTACCAGGAACAGGTGAATACGATCATTTCCACAAAGGAGAATATCAAAAAGCTCCTTCCCCAGACGGATATGGTGCTGAACTGCGTGAAATGGCCGAAGGGCTGCAAGGATTATCTTATCGACCGCCCGATGCTGAAGCTCATGGAGAAGGGTTCCGTCATTGTTGACATCAGTAACGACGAGCAGGGGGCAATCGAATCTTTCCACGAGACGACGCATGAGAATCCGCGTTATATAGAAGAGGGAATTGTACATTTCTGCGTGAGCAATATTCCAGGAGCGATCGCAAATTCAACCTCAATCGCTTACGCGGCATCGGTGCTGCCGCATTTTCGCAGCATCGCGAAAAACGGCGTGGCGGAAGCCTGCGCGCGCGATGGTTTCCTGCGCAGAAGTCTGACGGCTTACAAGGGTTACCTGACGCACGAGGAAACCAGCGCCCTGCAGAATCGTCCGTGGATTCGCCCGGAGGAGATTCTGGGTATTGCGGACCGGACGCTCGACCCGGCGCCGCCGGCGACCGTGACCCGCTCGGCAAACCTGATTCATCTAAAGTAGGGTGAGACCGTCGCTTAAAAGAGGGAACCATAGAAAAGTTAAGTGCTTTTATGGATAAATACAAAGGAGGATATGTAACTTATGGAAGAACTGGTAAGCATGGGATTTATCTCGATCATCCCGGCACTCATCGCCATCATTTTATCGTTTGCGATCCGCAACACGATCATCTCACTGGCAGTAGCCTGTATTGTCGGAACGATTCTGGCTGGGCAGGGCGTCTTCGGATTCCCGACCCTTTTGAAAGAGAGCCTCGGTACGACGAGCTTTTCCTGGGTTATGCTGCTGAACACGCTGATTGCGATCATCGTCGCTTATTTTCAGAAGACAGGCGCGATACAGAGCTTTTCACAGATGATTCACGACAAGAATCTGGGGCGCAGGGGCGCGCAGCTTATGGCCTGGGTGCTCGGTATGTTCGTGTATTTCAGCGACTCATTCAGCCCGCTCTTTGTCGGTTCGACGATGAGAAGCATCACGGATAAGGCGAAGATTTCACGTGAAAAGCTGGCCTACATCGCAGACTCGACTTCCGCGCCGGTCAGCGTGCTCGTCCCGATCACCGGCTGGGCGGCGTATTTAAGCGGCCTTGCGGTCGGTATCGGCTGCATCGCCACGACGGAGGACGGCTCCGCACTTTTCCTGAAGGCGCTGCCCTATAATTTTTACGCGATTCTCGCGGTCATCATGGTCGGCCTCATCGGCTCCGGTATTGTGAAGGATTTCGGACCGATGAAGAAGGCGGAGAAGCGTGCCATGGAGGAAGGCAAGGTGCTCCGCGACGGCGCGATCCCGCTGATCGGTAAGGAACTGACAGAGATGCAGCCTTATGAGGGGCTGAAGCCGCGGATCTTCCTCAACTTCATCCTTCCGGTGCTGATGATCATTTCGATCGTCCTTGGCACTTACATCACGCTCGGCTCGGCGAAGACGATGGAGGCCTTCCTCTTTGTCGTCATCTTCATGACGATCAGCATGGTGCTCCAGGGAATTCCTTTCCAGGAGGTTATGAACACCTTTACGGATGGTATCAAGGGTGCGGTCCCGGCAGTCACGCTTCTCGCGCTGGCTTATTCGATCAACTCGCTCTCCAGCACGATGGGCACCGCGAATTATATCGTTTCCCTGAGTCAGGATTTTCTGACCCCGGCACTGCTTCCGGCGATCATCTTTCTCATTTCCGCGATCATGGCGTTTGCGACCGGCTCCTCCTGGGGCACCTTCGCGATCTGCATGCCGATCGCGCTTCCGCTCGCTTTTGCATTCACCGGTGATACGCTGTCGCCGCTTGTATATGCGAGCTTCGCGGCAGTGGCAGGCGGCGGTGTATTTGGAGATCATTGCTCGCCGCTTTCCGATACGACGGTGCTCTCGTCGACCGGCTCGGCCTGTGACCATATCGATCATGTGCAGACGCAGTTGCCTTATGCGCTGTGCTGCGGCACACTGGCGACGGTGCTGTATCTGATCATAGGTTTTGTGTTTATCTAAAAAATAATACTTGCTCTGCACGGAAATATTGTGTAGAATATTCTTTAGGTTATTTTTCAGGAGGAATTGTTTATGGTATTGACATCGACAGCCAGCTCTTCACTCACGCTGGTGATCTGGATCGTGGTGATGATCGCGTTTATGTACTTTGTGGTTATGAGACCGCAGAGGAAGGAACAGAAACGGGTAGCTGCCATGCTCTCTGCGATGGAGGTCGGCGATGTGGTTGTGACGACCAGCGGATTCTACGGTGTATTGATTGACATCACAGATGAGGATGTGATTGTAGAGTTTGGCAGCAACCGCAACTGTCGTATCCCGATGAAGAAGTCAGCGATCGCGGAAGTGGAAAAACAGGATTAAGAGAAGGCGAGGATGCAGGCGAGGGCGGGAGACTTCTTCCGCCCTTCTGCGTATGTGGAAGGAGACAGAACATGGAATACAGGATCGGGGTAATCTCCGGGGACGGTATCGGCCCGGAGATTGTGCGTGAAGCGCGTAAGGCACTGGACGCCGTCTGTGTGAAATACGGTCATCATTTTGAGTACAGGGAACTGCTGCTTGGAGGCGCGTCGATTGATGTGCATGGCGTTCCGCTGACGGAAGAAACGATTGCGGCCGCAAAGGAATGCGATGCGGTACTGATGGGATCGATTGGAGGGGACGCGAAGACTTCTCCGTGGTATCAGCTGCCGCCGGAGAGGAGACCGGAGGCGGGACTGCTCGGCATCCGCAAGGCGCTGAATCTTTTTGCAAATCTTCGTCCTGCATATCTTTATGAGGAACTGCGCTCGGCCTGCCCGCTGCGGGACGACATCAGCGCCGCGGGTTTTGACATGCTGATCATGCGGGAGCTGACCGGCGGTCTGTATTTCGGCGCGAGAAAGACGGAGGTAGTGGACGGCGTCCGCACGGCGACTGACACGCTTTGCTACAGCGAGACGGAGATCCGCCGTATTGCGAAACGCGCGTTCGATATCGCGATGAAGCGCCGGAAGAAGGTCTGCAGCGTCGATAAGGCGAATGTACTTGACTCTTCCAGACTGTGGAGGCAGGTCGTGGAGGAGGTCGCGAAGGATTATCCGGAGGTCGAACTCTCCCATATGTATGTCGACAACTGTGCGATGCAGCTGGTGATGAATCCGGCACAGTTTGACGTAATTCTGACGGAGAACATGTTCGGAGATATTCTTTCCGATGAGGCCTCTATGGTGACCGGTTCGATCGGCATGCTCTCCAGCGCCAGTCTGAACGAGACAAAGTTCGGACTCTATGAGCCGAGCCACGGCTCAGCGCCGGACATTGCCGGACAGGACAAGGCGAATCCGATCGCTACGATCCTTTCAGCGGCCATGCTGCTCCGCTATTCCCTTGATCTGGATGAAGAGGCGGATGCACTCGAGGCTGCGGTGCGTCAGGTATTGAAAGAAGGCTACCGTACGGTAGATATTATGTCAGAGGGCTGCACGCAGGTTGGCACGTGTGAAATGGGCGCTCTGATTGCAGAGAGAGTGTAAGAGAACAGGAGGGATGGATTTTGAAGAGTGATGCAGTAAAAAAAGGCATGCAGCAGGCGCCGCACCGGTCCCTGTTTAACGCGCTCGGTTTCACAGAAGAGGAGATGGAGCGCCCGCTGGTCGGTATCGTAAGCTCATATAACGAGATCGTGCCGGGCCATATGAATCTGGACAAGATCACGCAGGCGGTCAGGCAGGGTGTTGCGATGGCGGGCGGCGTTCCGGTCGTTTTCCCGGCGATCGCGGTCTGCGACGGCATCGCGATGGGACATGTCGGCATGAAATATTCGCTGGTGACGCGGGATCTGATCGCGGATTCGACCGAGGCGATGGCAATCGCGCATCAGTTTGACGCGCTTGTCATGATCCCGAACTGTGACAAGAACGTGCCGGGACTTCTGATGGCAGCGGCGCGCGTCAATGTGCCGACGATTTTCGTCAGCGGCGGTCCGATGATGGCAGGCCACGTGGGAGGCTGCAAGAGAAGTCTTTCCAGTATGTTTGAGGCGGTCGGCTCCTATACGGCGGGCACGATGAGCGAGGACGAGGTGCGCGAATATGAGCAGAAGGTGTGCCCGACCTGTGGTTCCTGCTCTGGCATGTACACGGCCAACAGCATGAACTGCCTGACGGAGGTGCTGGGCATGGGTCTTCGCGGAAACGGGACGATTCCGGCGGTGTATTCGGATCGTATCCGTCTGGCAAAGCATGCCGGCATGCAGGTCATGGAACTTCTGAAGAAAAATATCCGTCCGCGGGATATCATGACAAAGGACGCGATTCTGAACGCACTGACGGTGGACATGGCGCTTGGCTGTTCGACGAACAGTATGCTGCACCTGCCGGCGATCGCGCATGAGGTTGGCTTTGATTTTGATATTTCTTTCGCAAATCCGATCAGCGAGCGGACGCCGAACCTCTGCCATCTGGCTCCTGCAGGGCCGACTTACATGGAGGATCTCAATGAGGCGGGCGGCGTCTATGCGGTTATGAAGGAGCTGGCCGATGTCGGTCTTCTGAACACAGACTGCATGACCGTCACCGGAAAGACTGTCGGGGAAAATATTGCGAATGCAGAGAACAAGAACCCGGAGGTCATTCGCCCGGTTGACCGTCCTTACAGTAAGACAGGCGGACTTGCGGTACTCAAAGGAAATCTTGCACCGGACGGCAGCGTCGTGAAGCGCTCGGCGGTTGCGGAGGAGATGCTCGTCCACGAGGGACCGGCGCGCGTTTTCGACTGTGAGGAGGATGCGATTGCCGCGATCAAGGGCGGAAAGATTGTCGCGGGCGATGTGGTCGTCATTCGCTATGAGGGGCCCAAAGGAGGGCCTGGCATGCGTGAAATGCTGAACCCGACGTCGGCGATTGCCGGCATGGGTCTGGGTTCTACCGTAGCGCTGATCACGGATGGGCGTTTCAGCGGCGCGAGCCGCGGCGCTTCGATCGGCCATGTCTCCCCGGAGGCAGCGGTCTGCGGCCCGATCGCGCTCGTCGAGGAAGGGGATATCATTGAGATCGATATCCCGAATCTTTCGCTGAATGTGCGGGTGTCTGATGAAGAGCTCGCGGCGCGGCGCGCGAAGTGGCAGCCGAGGGAGCCGAAGGTGACGACCGGGTATCTGAAGCGCTATGCAGCTATGGTGACTTCGGGCAACCGGGGAGCAATTCTGGAGGTCCCGAAAGCATAAGAGAAAAGATAAGAGGAGTGAAGCTATTATGATGATGACGGGAGCGGAGATCGTGATCGCCTGCCTCAAAGAGCAGGGTGTGGATACCGTGTTCGGCTATCCGGGCGGCACGATCCTGAATATTTATGATGCATTGTACAAACATCCGGAGATCCGGCACATTCTGACTTCGCATGAGCAGGGCGCGTCCCACGCTGCGGACGGTTATGCGCGCGCGACCGGCAAGGTCGGCGTGTGTCTCGCGACATCCGGCCCCGGTGCGACGAATCTGGTGACCGGGATTGCCACGGCGCATATGGATTCTGTGCCGATGGTGGCAATCACCTGTAACGTTGGTACTTCCCTGCTGGGGAAGGACAGCTTCCAGGAGGTGGATATCGCCGGTGTCACGATGCCGATCACGAAGCATAATTTTATTGTAAAAGATGTAAAGGAGCTGGCGCGGACGATCCGGCGCGCGTTCCGTATTGCCCAGTCCGGGCGTAAGGGCCCGGTGCTTGTGGATATCACCAAGGACGTGACGGCCAATACGACGGAATATACACAGGAAGTACCGGATATTCTGCTGCGCGATACGGCATCTATCACAGATGAGGCGCTGGAGGAGGCGGTATCTCTGATCCAGGCTTCGAAAAAGCCGATGATCTTTGTGGGCGGCGGTGCAGTGGCCTCGGAAGCAAGCGAAGCGCTGCTGGAGTTTGCGGAAAAGGTGGACGCGCCGGTTTGCGACACCCTGATGGGCAAAGGAGCCTTCCCGGGAACGCATCCTCTGTATGCCGGCATGCTGGGCATGCATGGCACCAAATATGCGAATCGTGGAGTCGTCGGCTGCGATCTGCTGATCACGGTTGGCTCGCGTTTCAGCGATCGTATTTTTGGAAATGCAGCAAAATTTGCGGAGCATGCGAAGGTGCTCCAGATCGATATCGATCCGGCGGAGATTAATAAAAACATTATGACGAATGTCAGCGTCATCGGCGACGCGCGGGAAGTCCTGCGCAGATTGAATCCGCTGCTCCCGCAGCAGGAGCACAGGGACTGGAACGCGCACCTGGAGGAGCTGAAAAGCCGCTTTCCGATGAAATATGACAAAAGCCGTCTGACCGGTCCTTATATCATTGAGGAGATTTACCGCGTCACGGAGGGCAATGCGATCATCTGCACCGAGGTCGGACAGCATCAGATGTGGGCGGCGCAGTATTACAAGTACAGCAGGCCGCACCAGCTCATCACTTCGGGCGGACTTGGAACAATGGGCTACGGGCTCGGCGCGTCCATGGGCGCGAAGCTCGCGAGACCGGACAAGACGGTCATCAACGTGGCCGGAGACGGCTGCCTGCGCATGAATATGAACGAGCTCGCGACGGCGTCCCGATACAATATTCCGATTGTGGAGGTTGTCATTAACAACCATGTGCTCGGTATGGTGCGCCAGTGGCAGACGCTCTTTTATGATCACCGCTATGCGGCGACCACGCTGGAGGATAAGGTTGATTTTGTGAAGATGGCGGAGGCGCTTGGCTGCCGCGGCGTGCGTGTGACGAAGAAGGAGGAGTTTGCCCCCGTACTCGAGGAGGCGATCGCCTGCGGCGAACCGGTGCTGATCGACTGCATTATCGACAGCGACGACAAGGTGTTCCCGATGGTTCCGGCGGGCGCGCCGATCGAGGAGAGCTTTGACCAGGACGACCTACAATAAAAGTTCCGGACGGCGGCGATTGCGTGAGCACGCAGTGCGGAGCAATCGGCTTTTATATATGACATATGGGAGGAATTATGCTATGTATCAGTACCACTGCCTGAACCCGATCGCGGAGGTAGGACTGGAGAAATTTGACGGAAATTATGCGAGGACGGAGAAGATAGAGGAAGCGGATGCGGTGCTGGTGCGCAGCGCCGTCATGCACGATATGGTGCTGCCGGACAGACTCTGTGCGATAGGCCGTGCCGGAGCCGGGGTCAACAACATTCCCCTGGACAAGTGTGCAGAGCGGGGTATCCCGGTATTCAATACGCCGGGTGCCAATGCAAATGGGGTGAAAGAGCTGGTGATTGCCGGCATGCTCCTGGCTGCCAGGGATATTGTGGGCGGCATGTACTGGGTGCGTTCGGAACGGCAGAATGAAGCGCTCGAGCAGCTCGCAGAGAAGGAAAAAAAGAAATTTGCCGGGACAGAGCTTGCAGGAAAGAAGCTGGGCGTCATCGGTCTGGGTGCGATTGGCATTCTGGTGGCGAACGCGGCGGAGGCACTCGGCATGGATGTCTACGGCTACGATCCCTTCATTGAGGTGGATGCGGCATGGAAGCTCTCCCGTTCGGTCACGCATATCAAGGATGTAAATGAGATTTACCGGGAATGTGACTATATTACGATCCATGTGCCGCTGATGGACAGCACGCGCGGCATGATCGGCGCGGAAGCGCTCGCGATGATGAAGCCGACGGCGGTTGTGCTGAATCTCGCGCGAGGGCCGCTGGTGGACGAGAAGGCCATGGTGGAGGCGCTGCGGACGAACCGCATCCGCAAGTATGTAGTCGACTTCCCGACGCCGGACATCGCTTCCCAGAAAAACGCGATCGTAATTCCCCATCTCGGAGCCTCCACGGAGGAATCCGAGGACAACTGCGCGGTCATGGCGGTGCGGGAGCTGCGGGACTATCTGGAAAACGGAAACATTCACAATTCTGTCAATTTTCCGAACTGTGATATGGGCGTCTGCCGTGAGGCGATGCGCGTGACGGTTATACACAGAAATATCCCGAATATGCTGACAAAGTTTACGGCGGCCTTTGGCGACCTGGGAATTAATATTGAGCGCATGGCGAATGAGACCCGGGGCGATTACGGTTACATGATGATGGATCTGTCTCATACGGCGGCGGAAGAGGAGATCGAGAAGATCAGAGGAATTGAGGGCGTGCTGCGGGTGCGCGCGCTGCCAGGCAGATAAGAGAGACAACAGCAGAATAAAATATGGAAAGGCACTTCCGGCGGATTTTTTCATAAAATGTAATAAATCCGCGCTGAGGTGTCTTTTTTTGAAAACTTTTCCGAAACCGCTTACGGCAGAGGAGGAAACATATTATCTGGGGAAGCTGCGGGAGGGCGACGAAAAGGCACGACGGATTCTGATTGAGTACAATCTGCGGCTTGTGGCGCACGTCGTGAAGAAATACCATTCATGTGACGAAGATATGGAGGAGCTGATCTCGATCGGGACAATCGGGCTGATCAAGGCGGTGGATACCTTCGACCCGGAAAGAGCGGGAAAGCTGGCCACGTATGCAGCCCGCTGCGTGGAAAATGAGGTTCTGATGTATCTGCGGGCCAGGAAAAAGCATCTGCGGGAGGCCTCCTACTATGAGCCGATCGGGGTTGATAAGGAGGGAAATGAAATACGGCTCCTGGAGGTGCTGGAAAGCGGAGAGCCGGCGGCTTTCGACCAGATCGGCCTTCGGGACGACACGCTGAAGATCTATCGTCTGCTGGAAAATGCACTCTCTGAGAGGGAGCGCCAGGTGCTGATCATGCGCTACGGGCTGTACCGGGGAAAGGAGTACACACAGCGGGAGATCGCGGAGCAGATGGGCATTTCCAGGTCCTACATCAGCCGTATTGAGAAAAATGCGCTGAACCATCTGCGCGAATATTTTCGGGATTGAGTTTCCAAAAAAGATGTGTTATACTTGCAACATCTAAAATCTGTAATGCATATCGCAGCATTTTCCCGAATACAAAAGTTTACGGAGGAAAAATGATGTTCAGCATGATTTTGTCCGCAGCTGTGCTCGGCGTGGAGGCGCGCCTGGTACAGGTCGAGGCGGATATCTGCGATGGCTTACCACAGTTCTGCATGGTCGGTGATCTCGCACAGGAAGTGCGGGAGGCTTCTGACCGTGTGCGAACCGCGCTGAAAAATACGGGGATCACGTTTCCGCCCAAAAAGGTGACAGTTAATCTCTCACCGGCCAGCATCCGGAAGGAAGGGACGCGCTTTGATCTGCCGGTAGCGGCAGCGCTGCTCTCAGCGCTGGGCGTCTTCCCGGCGGAGTATGCCGAAGGCGTGATGATCGTCGGGGAGATCAGCCTGAATGGGCAGGTGCGGCCGGTCGGCGGCGTTCTGCAGACGGTGCTGCTCGCGAAGGAAAAAGGCTGTCGTCTCTGCATGGTGCCGCGTGAAAATGCGGGCGAGGGGGCCGCGGTCGGCGGAATTCCGGTTGTCGGGATTGAAAATATAGGGGAGCTGCTGGAATGCCTGCTCTCCCCGGGAACCTGCCTGCGGCGTGCGGAAAAAACGCGTCTTTGGAATCCGGACGAGATCCGGGATACCGGGGAGGACTTCCGGGAGGTGAACGGACAGCTCTCAGTGCGCCGCGCGGCGGAGATCGCGGCTGCGGGAATGCATAATTTTCTGATGGTGGGCAGTCCTGGTTCCGGAAAGACGATGATTGCGCGCCGGATGCCGACGATCCTGCCGCGGCTGACGCTGGAGGAGAGTCTGGAGATTTCAGAGGTGTACAGTGCCTGCGGTCTTATGACCGGCGCGGAGGGCCTCGTGACAGCGCGCCCGTTCCGCTCGCCGCACCACACGGTCTCTGCAGGAGCACTGGCCGGCGGGGGCAGAAAAGTGCAGCCGGGCGAGATCAGCCTTGCCACGCGCGGCGTGCTCTTCCTGGACGAGCTGCCGGAATTTTCCCGCAATGCACTGGAGGTGCTGCGCCAGCCTATGGAGGATGGCTCCGTCACGATCAGCCGCACGGAGATGAAGTACACTTTCCCGGCACATTTTCAGCTTGTGGCCGCGATGAACCCCTGCAAGTGCGGTTTCTACCCGGATCGCAGCCGCTGCCATTGTCAGCCGGGAGAGGTGAACCGTTATCTTCGAAAAATTTCCCGGCCCCTGCTTGACCGCATCGATATCTGTGTGGAGATTCCGCGGGTCGAGTACCGCGATCTTTCGAGCCAGACGGAGAATGAGTCGTCGGCGGAAATCCGTGGGCGTGTGGAGGCGGCGCAGCGGATGCAGAGTGAGCGTTACAGGGATTGTCCCTGGCAGTTTAATGCGCACCTTCGTGCTTCGGTGATCCGTCGGTTTTGCCCGCTCGGCAGTGAGGAGCGCCGGATTATGGAACGCGCTTTTGAAAAGATGAGCCTGAGCGCGAGAGCTTATCACCGGATCATCAAGGTCGCCCGCACGATTGCGGATCTGGATGGAGAGAAGCGCATCCGGGATGCGCATCTTCTGGAGGCGATCGGCTATCGTTCGATCGATCAGCGTTTCTGGGAGGTGTCCTGAAGATGGCGACACTTTATAATAGAAGAAATATGATTGAAAAAAGGGGAAAAGACATACAATATATCGCCCGGGATGATGTGCGCTATCCGGAAATTCTGAAAAATTACAGCGGGATGCCGAAAGGTCTCTGGCTTCTGGGACGGCTGCCGGACCCGGCGCGTCCGAGCGTGGCGATCGTCGGCGCGCGGGATTCGAGCCCGTTCGGTGATCAGACGGCGAGATGGTTCGCGTCGGAGCTTGCAGCGGCGGGTGTGCAGATTATCAGCGGCATGGCATGGGGCATTGACGGTATGGCGCATCAGGGGGCGCTGGAGGCGGGCGGGGATACCTTTGCAGTACTTGGCTGCGGCGTGGATGTATGTTATCCGTCCGGGCACAGGAAGCTCTATGAGTCGCTGATCGCGCGCGGAGGTGTTCTCTCGGAGCTGGAGCCGGGCAGTCCGCCGCTGGCTTATCATTTTCCGCTGCGGAACCGCATTATCAGCGCGCTCTCAGACCTGGTGCTGGTGGTCGAGGCGCGCGCGAAGAGCGGTTCTCTTATCACCGCGGACCTCGCGCTCGAGCAGGGAAAAGAGGTCTTCGCCGTACCGGGACGCGTTTCGGATGACCTCAGCCGCGGCTGTCTGAACCTGATCCGGCAGGGCGCCGGCCTCGCATCGAGCCCTGCGGAGGTGCTGGGAGCGCTTGGAATTTCGGAAAATAAGGACACATTTTACAAAAACACTAAGAAAGTTTTACTTGCCAATGACGAAAATATCGTGTATAGTTGGTTACGTTTACAGCCCGTGTCTTTGGAAGAGCTGGTCCGTGGGACCGGTTTTTCCGTTTCGAAAACGCTCACGGTTCTGATGGGCCTGGAACTGAAGGGCTGTATTCGGGAAGTTCAGAAAAATCATTATGTAAGGACGGATTTAAAATTTACAGATGGCGAAGAATCTGGTGATCGTGGAGTCACCTGCAAAGGTGAAGACAATTAAAAAATTTCTGGGGCCGAAGTACGAGGTCATGGCCTCAAACGGGCATGTACGGGATTTCCCCAAGAGTCAGTTCGGAATTGACGTTGAACACGACTATGAGCCCAAATACATTACGATTCGGGGAAAGGGGGAGATTCTTGCAAAGCTCCGCAAGGAGGCGAAGAAGGCGGATAAAGTCTATCTTGCGACCGACCCGGATCGCGAGGGGGAGGCGATCTCCTGGCACCTGTCGAAGGCGCTTGCCCTGGATGAAAAGAAAATGTACCGTATCTCCTTCAATGAGATCACAAAGAGCGCAGTAAAGGAGTCGCTCAAAAATGCACGGGAGATCGACATGGATCTGGTGGACGCTCAGCAGGCGCGCCGTATGATTGACCGCATGGTCGGTTATCGGATCAGTCCGATTCTCTGGGCGAAGGTGAAGCGAGGACTAAGCGCCGGCAGGGTACAGTCGGTGACACTGCGTATCATTGCGGACCGGGAGGAGGAGATCGCGGCCTTCGTCCCGGAGGAATACTGGAGTCTGGATGTGGATTTCCGTGTGGAAGGGGAGAAGAAGCCCCTGACGGCGAAGTTTTACGGAACTACGGAGGAAAAGCGCACGATCAGTTCCCGCGAGGAGATGGATCAGGTACTGGAGGCTCTTAAGGACGCCATGTTTTCGGTATCGGATGTGAAAAAGGGAGAGCGCTCGAAGAAAGCGCCGCTTCCTTTCACGACCAGCACGCTGCAGCAGGAGGCGTCGAAGGTGCTGAATTTTTCCACCTCGAAGACGATGCGCCTGGCGCAGCAGCTCTATGAGGGCGTCGACCTCGGTTCGCGGGATACGGTGGGTATCATCACCTACCTGCGTACGGATTCCACGCGCGTTGCCGAGGAGGCCGATCGCTCGGCGAGGGAATACATTTCCGATCAGTACGGGGAATCTTACGTGCGTGCAGGCGAGGAGAAGAAGAGCAGCGGAAAGCGGATACAGGACGCCCATGAGGCGATCCGCCCCACCGATATCCGGCGCACGCCGGCTTCTCTGAAGGAGTTCCTCTCCCGCGATCAGTTCCGACTCTACCAGCTCATCTGGAAACGCTTTACAGCGAGCCGCATGGCGGATGCACGCTATCAGACGATGGCGGTAAAGATCGACGGCGGCGGTTATCGCTTCACGGTTGCGGCTTCTGCAGTTGCTTTTGACGGATTTCTGTCGGTCTATGCGCAGGATGAGGAGGAGAAAGGCGTGAATATCCGCCTGCTGAAGAATCTGAGCAGGGATTCGCATCTTGAGCTTGAAAAGCTCGACGACAGGCAGCATTTCACACAGCCACCGGCGCACTATACGGAGGCGGCGCTGGTGAAGACGCTGGAAGAGCTCGGTATCGGGCGCCCCAGCACCTATGCGCCGACGATCACGACGATCATTTCCCGCCGCTATGTGTCAAAGGAGGGAAGGAATCTCTACCTGACCGAACTCGGCGAGGTGGTCAACAATATGATGAAGCAGGCCTTCCCGAGTATTGTGGAGCCTGATTTCACGGCAAATGTAGAGTCGCTGCTCGACATGGTCGAAGAGGGAAAGGTCGGTTGGAAGACGGTCGTCTCCAATTTCTATCCGGATCTTGATGAAGCGGTGAAGGCGGCAGAGAAGGATCTCGAGAAGGTGCAGGTGCGCGACGAGGTCTCGGATGAGATCTGTGAGCAGTGCGGGCGCAATATGGTGATCAAGTACGGCCCCCATGGTAAGTTCCTCGCATGCCCGGGCTTTCCGGAGTGCCGGAACACAAAGCCCTATCTCGAAAAGATCGGCGTGGCCTGCCCCAAGTGCGGGAAGGAGATCGTGCTGAGACGTTCCTCGAAGGGCAGAAAATTTTACAGCTGTGAGGGCTATCCGGACTGTGACTTTATTTCATGGAAAAAACCGTCTGAAAATTCGAAAAATCAAATTGAATTTCACGGAAAAGTGTGCTAAGATTCATAGTGCGGATGCGCAGGGCAGCTGCACTTTTCCGCGTACAGGGAAAAGCCAGGCATTATCGGGAGAAACAAAGAATGAGTGTACAATTATTAGACAAAACGAGAAAGATCAACAAGCTCCTGCACAACAACAGCTCCGGCAAAGTGGTGTTCAACGATATCTGCAGTGTACTGTCGGATATCCTGAAGTCCAATGTGCTGGTGATCAGCAGGAAGGGAAAGGTGCTTGGGATCAGCAGCTGTAAGGGCGTTGAAGAGATTCATGAGCTGATTGTGGATCAGGTGGGCGGCATGATTGACCCGCTGCTGAATGAGAGGCTGCTCGGGATTTTGTCTACGAAGGAGAATGTCAATCTCCAGACGCTCGGTTTCATGGTGGAAAATATACGCCATTGTCACGCGCTCGTGACGCCGATCATCATCGCTGGGGAACGCCTGGGGACTCTGTTTCTGTACAAATATGAGAGCGACTATGACATTGACGATATTATCTTAAGCGAGTACGGGACGACAGTGGTCGGACTGGAGATGATGCGCTCCGTCCACGAGGAAAGAGAGGAGGAGATTCGCAAACAACACATTGTCCAGTCGGCGATCAGCACGCTCTCCGTGACGGAGCTGGAGGCCATCATTCTGATTTTCCGAGAGATGAAGGGCAACGAGTGTACGCTCGTCGCAAGCCGTATCGCGGATGAAGCCGGTATCACCCGCTCGGTGATTGTCAACGCGCTGCGCAAGTTTGAGAGCGCTGGTGTGATTGAGTCGCGCTCCTCGGGTATGAAGGGCACGAAGATCAAGGTGCTGAACGATTCTGTTTTCGAGGAACTCGGGAAAATCGAGCAAAAGAACTCCGCAAAAAAAATATAAATTTTTTCGAAATTCTGAAAAATACCCATTGACAATTTCAGGGAACTGTACTAATATATGTTCCAGAAGTTAGCACTCAACAAGAGCGAGTGCTAATAAAACCAGAAAGACAGGACAGGAGGAATTATCATGAAGTTAGTACCTTTGGGCGACAGAGTTGTATTGAAGCAGAGTGAAAAAGAGGAGACGACTAAGTCCGGTATCATCCTTGCGGCGAAGTCCCAGGAGAAGCCGGTGACGGCGGAGGTTATCGCGGTAGGCCCCGGCGGAGTCGTGGACGGCAAGGAAGTGACCATGCAGGTCAAGGTCGGCGACAAGGTGATCTACTCCAAGTACGCGGGCAATGAGATCAAGATCGACGACGAAGAGTATGTGATTGTAAAGCAGAATGATATTCTTGCAGTTGTAGAATAAAGAGAGCAGAATCAGGAGGTAAAATCATCATGGCGAAGGAATTAAAATATGGCGTAGACGCCAGAAAATCACTGGAAGCTGGCGTAAATAAACTTGCAGATACCGTCCGTGTGACGCTTGGACCGAAGGGCAGAAACGTGGTCCTTGACAAGCAGTACGGCGCTCCGCTGATCACGAATGACGGTGTGACGATTGCGAAGGAGATCGAGCTCGAGGATGCGTTTGAGAACATGGGTGCGCAGCTCGTGAAGGAAGTCGCGACGAAGACGAACGATGTGGCCGGCGACGGCACCACGACCGCGACCGTGCTGGCGCAGACGATGATCCACGAGGGCATGAAGAATCTCGAGGCGGGCGCGAACCCGATCGTGCTTCGCAAGGGCATGAAGAAGGCGACCGACGCGGCTGTCGAGGCGATCAAGGGCATGAGCAGCAAGGTATCCGGCAAGCATCAGATGGCCAGAGTCGCTGCGATCTCCGCAGGCGATGACAAGGTCGGCGATATGGTTGCGGACGCGATGGAGAAAGTCGCGAACGACGGCGTGATCACTGTTGAGGAGTCCAAGACGATGCAGACCGAGCTGGATGTTGTGGAAGGCATGCAGTTTGACCGTGGTTATATTTCCGCTTACATGGCGACCGATACCGAGAAGATGGAGGCGGTTCTCGAGGATCCGTACATCCTGATCACGGATAAGAAGATTTCCAATATCCAGGAGATCCTTCCGGTTCTGGAGCAGCTCGTACAGGCTGGCAAGAAGCTCCTCATCATCGCTGAGGATATCGAGGGCGAGGCTCTGACGACGCTTGTACTGAACAAGCTGCGCGGCACCTTCATCGCAGTTGGTGTGAAGGCTCCGGGCTATGGCGACAGAAGAAAGGCCATGCTGCAGGATATCGCAGTCCTGACCGGCGGCACCGTGATCTCCGAGGAGGTCGGTCTCGAGCTGAAGGATACGACGCTTGATATGCTCGGACGTGCGAAGTCCGTGAAGGTACAGAAGGAAAATACAGTTATTGTTGACGGTCTTGGTGACAAGGACGCGATTGCAGATCGCACCCGCCAGATCAAGGCTGAGATTGAGACCACGACCTCTGATTATGACAGAGAGAAGCTTCAGGAGCGCTTTGCGAAGCTCGCCGGCGGCGTAGCGGTTATCCGCGTAGGTGCGGCGACTGAGACCGAGATGAAGGAAGCAAAGCTGCGTATGGAAGATGCTCTGGCGGCTACGAGAGCAGCTGTCGAGGAAGGCATTATCTGCGGCGGCGGCGCGGCTTATATCCACGCAGCGAAGGAAGTGGCGAAGCTGGTTGATACCCTGGAGGGCGACGAGAAGACTGGCGGCAAGGTCATCCTGAAGGCTCTGGAAGCCCCGATGTACCACATCGCGTCGAACGCGGGTCTTGAGGGAGCTGTCATCATCAATAAGGTGAGAGAGTCTGAGGTCGGCGTTGGCTTCGATGCCTACAAGGAAGAGTATGTGAACATGGTCGAGGCCGGTATCATCGATCCGACGAAGGTGACCAGAAGTGCTCTGCAGAACGCGACGAGCGTAGCTTCCACCTTCCTGACCACCGAAGCCTGCGTAGCGAACATCAAGGAGCCGGCTCCCGCGATGCCTCAGGGCGGCGGCATGGACGGAATGATGTGATATCAATGAGACGTGCGCAGACCGAGATATCATCTGACCGAGCAAGCTTGCTTGCAGAGGGCAGATGATGTCGAGGGCTGCATAGGGCGAAGCCCAACATCCCCGCACTGCGAAAGCAGTGCGGGGATGTTTGCACGTCGGAGTAATTTTTATGCAAGGCCGTTTGCATGTCGCGTCTCTTTTTTATTTTCATTGACATTAAAACCCTGTTTTGTTAGACTTGTCTAAAACACCAGGACACAGGACATACTTACAGAAAGAGAGGCATAAGAGATGGGAAAGATTATTGGCGAGAGCATTACCTTTGACGATGTTCTTCTGGTACCGGCCTATTCGGAAGTGATACCGAATCAGGTGAATCTGGAGACACAACTCACCAAAACAGTGAAGCTGAATATTCCGATGATGAGTGCAGGTATGGATACGGTGACAGAACACCGGATGGCGATTGCGATGGCCAGACAGGGCGGCATTGGTATTATCCACAAGAATATGTCGATCGAGCAGCAGGCCGAGGAAGTGGACAAGGTCAAGCGCTCTGAAAATGGCGTCATCACGGATCCATTTTTCCTGTCTCCGGAGCACACGCTCGCGGACGCGGACGATCTGATGAGCAAATACCGGATTTCCGGTGTGCCGATCACGGAGGGCAAAAAACTGGTCGGCATCATCACGAACCGCGATCTGAAGTTCGAGACTGATTTCACAAAGAAAATCAAAGAATCCATGACTTCCGAAAACCTTGTGACGGCGCAGGAGGGCATCACGCTCGAGGAGGCGAAGCTGATCCTCGGCAAGGCGCGCAAGGAGAAACTGCCGATTGTCGATAAGGATTTCAATCTTAAGGGCCTGATCACGATCAAGGATATCGAAAAACAGATCAAATACCCGCTTGCGGCGAAGGACGGTCAGGGACGCCTTCTCTGCGGTGCGGGCATCGGAATTACGGCGAACGTACTGGAGCGGGCCCAGGCGCTGCTCGACGCACACGTGGATGTGCTGGTGCTGGATTCCTCGCATGGACATTCGGCGAATGTGCTCCGCTGTCTTAAGATGCTGAAGGAGACATTTCCGGATGTTCCGGTCATTGCAGGCAATGTGGCGACCGGAGAGGGTGCGAAGGCGCTGATCGAGGCAGGAGCGGACGCAGTAAAGGTCGGAATCGGACCCGGTTCGATCTGTACGACGCGGGTGGTGTCCGGTGTGGGCGTTCCGCAGATCAGCGCGATCATGGACGCTTATGCGGTGGCTTCTGATTATGGTATCCCGGTTATAGCGGACGGCGGTATCAAGTATTCCGGCGATATCACAAAGGCGATTGCGGCAGGCGCGAATGTCTGTATGATGGGCAGCATATTTGCGGGCTGTGATGAGAGCCCGGGAGCGTTTGAACTCTATCAGGGAAGGAAATACAAGGTTTACCGCGGCATGGGATCGATTGCCGCGATGGAGAGCGGTTCGAAGGATCGTTATTTCCAGGAGAATGCAAAGAAGCTGGTGCCGGAGGGCGTGGAAGGCCGCGTGGCTTACAAAGGCTATGTGGAGGACACCATCTTTCAGCTGCTCGGCGGTGTGCGCTCCGGTATGGGTTTATGCGGTGCGCCGGACATCGAAACGCTGAAGCGGGAGGCGAAGTTTGTGAAGATTTCAGCCGCTTCGCTGAAAGAGAGCCATCCGCATGATATTCATATTACCAAGGAAGCACCAAACTACAGCGTAAATGAATAAGAGCGCGGAAGGCGAAAAGGGGATAGAGGAAATGGAACTCACGACAGTCAGAGAACTGTACAAGAATACGGACACATATCTGGACAAAGAGGTTACGGTAGGCGGCTGGGTGCGCAGTATCCGTGACTCCAGAAGCTTTGGCTTTCTGGTATTGCACGACGGCACCTTCTTCGATACCCTGCAGGTGGTCTACCATGACACAATGGATAACTTCGCAGAGATCGGAAAGCTGAATGTCGGGGCGGCAGTCATTGTTCGCGGCACACTGGTCGCGACGCCGCAGGCGAAGCAGCCCTTTGAGATACAGGCGCTGGAAGTGGAGGTGGAAGGAGCTTCCGCGCCGGACTATCCGCTGCAGAAAAAACGGCATACGCTCGAGTATCTGCGTACGATGACGCATCTTCGTCCACGCACGAATACCTTCCAGGCGGTCTTCCGCGTGCGTTCGCTCACGGCCTACGCGATTCACCGCTTCTTTCAGGAACGGGATTTTGTCTATGTGCACACGCCGCTGATCACCGCGAGCGACTGCGAGGGCGCCGGGGAGATGTTTCAGGTGACGACGCTGGATCTGAAGAATCCTCCCATGACGGAGGACGGAGAGGTCGACTACTCGAAAGATTTCTTCGGCAAACCGACGAATCTGACGGTCAGCGGTCAGCTCAACGTGGAGGCCTTTGCCCAGGCGTTCCGCAACGTCTACACCTTCGGACCGACCTTCCGTGCGGAGAATTCCAATACGACCCGCCATGCGGCGGAATTCTGGATGATTGAGCCGGAGATGGCATTTGCGGATCTTGATGACGACATGTGCGTGGCGGAGGAGATGTTGAAATATGTGATTTCCTACGTGTTGGAGCACGCACCGGAGGAGATGAACTTCTTCAACTCCTTTGTGGATAAGGGGCTCATTGAGCGACTCAATCATGTGGTGAATTCCGAGTTCGGGCGCGTGACCTATACGGAAGCCGTCGAGATTCTGGAAAAGCACAATGATCAGTTTGACTACAAGGTTTCCTGGGGCTGCGACCTGCAGACGGAACATGAGCGTTTTCTCACGGAACAGATATTTAAGCGCCCGGTTTTTGTGACGGACTATCCGAAGGAGATCAAGGCTTTCTATATGAAGCAGAATGACGATGGAAAGACCGTGGCCGCGATGGACTGCCTCGTGCCTGCCATCGGCGAGATTATCGGCGGCAGCCAGAGGGAGGATGACCTGGAAAAGCTGACGCGAAGGATGGATGAGCTCGGTCTTGACAAAGACAGCTATCGCTTTTATCTCGATCTTCGCAAATACGGCTCAACGCGCCATGCAGGCTTTGGTCTCGGTTTTGAGCGCTGCGTCATGTATCTGACCGGTATGGGAAATATCCGCGACGTAGAGCCCTTCCCGCGCACAGTCAAAAACTGCGAGTTGTAGAGGAGAAAACAGATGTCGGATGAAGGAAAACACACACATGTTGCTCCGGACGGAACGGTCTATACGCACACGCACAGCCATACGCATGAGCATGAGCTGGAACACGCGGACGGATACGAGCACGCGCATGGCCACAATCACACGCATACGCATGCGAATACGAAAGCAGTGCTGAACCGTCTTTCCCGTGCAATTGGTCATCTGGAATCAATTAAGCGCATGGTCGAGGATGGGCGGGACTGTTCGGAGGTGCTGATCCAGCTCTCTGCGGTCAAATCCGCGATCAACAACACCGGCAAGGTCATCCTGAAGGACCACATCGAGCACTGTTTGGTAGAAGCCGTGGAGCAGGGTGACACGGAGGCAATCAAGGATCTCACGGATGCGATTGATCGTTTTATGAAATAATGATCTTACGCAGCAAATATATTACAGATTTATTACAAGTGAGAGCGAATATTCATTGACACCGCGGGACGGAATGGAGTATATTGTCATTGTGAGTCAGTTTAGCACGGGAGGCTGCGGTACAGCCTCCCGTTTAAAGAGAGGAAAACTTTAATGACACATCTGGATGAACTGGAGGCCGAGGCCATTTATATCATGCGTGAGGTCGCGGCGGAGTGCGAGAAGCCGGTCATGCTCTACTCGATCGGTAAGGACAGCTCCGTCATGCTGCACCTGGCGCTGAAAGCATTTTACCCGGAGAAACCACCTTTTCCGTTTATGCACATCGACACGACCTGGAAGTTTAAGGAAATGATCGCCTTCCGCGACCGCATTGCGAAAGAGAAGGGGATCGAGATGATCGTCTACACGAACCAGGAGGGCGTGCGGCAGGGGATCAATCCCTTCGACCACGGCGCGGCCTACACGGACATCATGAAGACGAAGGCGCTCAAAGACGCGCTTGACCTCTACGGTTTCACCGCGGCTTTCGGCGGCGGCAGGCGCGACGAGGAAAAGTCGCGGGCGAAGGAACGGGTATTTTCCTTCCGCAACAGCGCGCATGCCTGGGAGCCGAAGAAACAGCGTCCGGAGATGTGGCAGCTCTACAATACGTTCATTCACAAAGGGGAGAGCATCCGCGTCTTCCCGCTGTCCAACTGGACGGAGAAGGACATCTGGCAGTATATTGAACGCGAAGAGATTGAGATTGTGCCGCTTTATTTTGCAAAGGAGCGCCCGGTCGTCGAGCGGGATGGCAATATCATCATGGTGGATGATGACCGCATGAAGCTGCGCGAGGGGGAGAAGATCGAGATGAAGAAGGTGCGTTTCCGCACGCTCGGCTGTTATCCGCTGACCGGCGCGGTGGAGTCGGAGGCTGACACGCTCGACGCGATTGTCGAGGAGACGCTCGGCGCGGTCTCATCCGAGCGGACAAGCCGTGTGATCGATCATGAGGCGGCAGGCAGCATGGAGAGAAGAAAGAGGGAGGGATACTTTTAGGCTATGGAAAAGCAGACAGAGCGTAAAAATCTTGACCTTCTGAAATTTATTACCTGTGGGAGCGTGGATGACGGAAAATCCACGCTGATCGGCCATATGCTCTACGACGCGAAGCTGCTCTACGCGGATCAGGAGCGCGCGCTGGAGCTTGACAGCAAGGTCGGCAGCCGCGGCGGCGCGATCGACTATTCGCTGCTGCTCGACGGTCTGATGGCGGAGCGGGAGCAGGGTATCACGATCGATGTGGCCTACCGTTATTTTACGACGGACAATCGAAGCTTCATCGTGGCGGATACGCCCGGCCATGAGGAGTACACGCGGAATATGGCAGTCGGCGCCTCCTTTGCGGATCTCGCGGTCATCCTTGTCGACGCGACGCAGGGCGTGCTGATCCAGACGAGGAGACACACGCGCATCTGCGCGCTGATGGGGATTCGCCATTTCGTCTTCGCGGTCAACAAGATGGATCTGGCGCATTATGACAAATACCGTTTCTACTCGCTGGAGAAGGACCTGCGCGGGCTGGCGAGCGAGTTCCAGCCGGCTTCCCTTGCGGTAATTCCGGTCTCCGCGACAGAGGGCGATAATATTACAAAAAAGTCGACCAATATGCTCTGGTACGAGGGACCGGTTCTGCTCGATTATCTGGAGCAGATCGACGTGTCAAAGAAGAAACTGAAGAACGGCTTTGCCCTGCCTGTGCAGCGCGTCAGCCGTCCTGACCGTACCTTCCGCGGTTTCCAGGGGCAGGTGGCCTATGGCTCCCTGAGCCTCGGAGACGAGGTGACGGTGCTGCCGAGCGGTGAGAAGGCGAAGGTGAGCGGTCTTCTAAACTGCGGCAAAGAGAAAAAGAAGATTCGCCGGGGAGAAGCTGTGACTGTACAGCTTGACCGGGAGATCGATATATCCCGCGGCGATGTCATCATGAAGGACGCTGCGCTGGAAGTGGGCAGTATGTTCACGGCGACACTGCTCTGGATGGACGAGGCGCCGCTCACAGCGGGGCGGAATTATATGCTGAAGCTGGGGACAAAAGTACTTCCGGCGACGGTACTGAAGATCAAGTGCCGGATTGATGTAAACGACGGTTCCCGCCTTCCTGCAAAGCAGATCCGTAAAAATGAGATTGCGGTCTGCGATATTGCAGTCTCGGACAAGATGATATTCAACCGTTTCCGTAAAAAAGCGGGAGCTGACTGTGACCGCGCGCTTGGCACCTTCCTGCTGATCGACCGGATCAGCAATATGACTTCCGCCTGCGGTACGGTCAACAATTCCCTGCGGCGGGATCGCAATCTGACGGAGCAGAAGCTGGATGTGACGAAGGAGCTGCGCGCCGCGCAGAAGAACCAGAAGCCGCTGACCGTGTGGTTTACCGGCCTTTCCGGATCGGGTAAGTCGGCGCTTGCGAATGAGCTCGAAAAGCGGCTTGTGGCGATGGGAAAACACACGATGGTGCTGGACGGCGACAACATCCGTCTCGGTCTTAATAAGAACCTCGGCTTTGAGGAGTCTGACCGTGTCGAGAATATCCGCCGGATCGCGGAGGTCGCGAAGCTGATGAACGACGCGGGTCTGATTGTGATGACTTCTTTCATCTCACCCTTCTCGAGCGACCGGAAGAATGCGCGGGAGATCATAGGAAAAGAGTTCGTCGAGGTCTATGTGAGTACGCCGCTGGAGGAATGTGAGCGGCGCGACGTGAAAGGGCTTTATAAAAAGGCAAGGGCGGGAGAGATCCCGAATTTCACCGGCATTTCCAGTCCCTATGAGACGCCGCACGGCGCGGAGCTGGTGATCGATACCTCCAGAAAGCCATTAGCAGAGTGTGTCGACGAGATCCTGAGCTATATAGAAGATCGCATCGGATAGGAGAATTATAGAGGTGGGATATCCAGATTTTGTCTGTATGGGCTTTCAAAAATGCGGAACGACCACGCTGTATCAGCTCTTAAAGCAGCATCCGCAGGTGGCGCTCTGCAGAGATGTGAAAGAACCGATGTATTACCGGGTTCCTTTGTGGAGCATCATGGGCAGGCGGTTTTACCGCTGGCGTTACTTTGGACATATCGAGGAGGGCGAGACGCGGCTCCTCGGCGAGGTGAACGCCGGACTCACGTACGGAGGCTGTGCGCGGAAAATCAAACGTGATTTTGATCCGGACACGAAGATGATTTTCATGATGCGCAATCCGGTCGATCGCAGTTATTCTGCGTACCGATATTTTCTGGCGCGGGGATTCCTTCCTGCTTCGGTGTTTCATTATGACAAGGCGCATGGACACGCGGAGGGTTTCGACCACTATGTCAGGAGTATTCTTCAGGATGACAGAAAACGCTCGCAGATTATGAAAAAGCGGATGAAGTATATTGTCCTTTCGCAGAGTAACTATGCCGCGTGCATCGGCGAATATCTTGACACGTTTGACCTGCACAATATGAAATTTGTGATCTTTGAGGAGTTTGTGCACGATGAACATACTGCGTGCAGGGACATTTATGATTTCCTTGGAATCGGGGACGTGCAGGATATTGATTACCATGTGAAGTCTAACGAGGGTGCGGAATGTGCTGTTTCCTGGCTGCGGGCAAAGCAGTTCTGGCTGGCAAAAGGGACGAATTACTGCCTCTACGATCTCTGCTACGCGATGCGCTGGATGCCCGGTTTCTACCGGAAGTTTCGCAGGTATTACCGGGATGTGAGGGAAAAGACTTTACTTCGCGATATGGATAAGAGTAAAGTGCTGCCCCGGACGAGGGACTATCTGATGGCGTATTTTGATGCGGATATCCGGAAACTGGAAAGCCTGACAGGACGGAATCTGCGGGATATATGGAATTGTTGAAAAAAAGGAGCAGTCCATAAGCGGGCTGCTCCTGATTTTTTTCAGATTAAAGCTTGATGTCCTTGAGAAGAGAGCCAAGGTTTGTGGAAATCTTCTCAGCCTTCGGCATCTCATAGCGCTCGTTGTCCTGCTTTCCGGCGTCCGGCTTCTCAAGGAGCGCCTTCATGCTGAGGGAAAGCTTGCCATCCTTGATCGCGGTGACCTTTACTTTGACGGTCTGACCTACGCTCAGCACCTTGTCCGGGGTCTCAATCCTCTTGTCAGAAATCTGGGATACATGTACCAGCCCGGACAGGCCATTCTCAAGACGAACGAATGCGCCATATTCTTTCAGCGTCTCTACCGTACCGTCCATGACATCGCCGACCCTGGTCTGCTCGAACGCAGCCTTTCTCTTTTCCTGTTCGGCAGCTCTGGCTTCAGATCTCAGGATCTCTCTCTCAGAGAGTACCAGGCGCTTCTTCTCCGGATCAACGGTGATGACGCGAACCTTCACCTTCTTGTGGAGCCATTCGTTCAGATCCTCTACATGCTCCAGCGCCAGACGGGACGCGGGAATAAATCCGCGAACTTTCTCTACATAGGCGATCACGCCGCCGTTTACTACGCCGCCGATCTTCACGGTCAGGACAGTCTTGTCATCCATGTACTGCTGAAGTGTCGCCCATACCGGATCGACGCCTTTATCCTCTGCAGGCGCTTCCGCCTCCGCGGTCTCGCAGGAAGCCTCAAGCTCCTCCTTGAGATCATCCATCGTCGTGTTCTCTTCCATATCACATTACCTCCCACTAGATTTGGTCCATTACTTTATTATAGTGGCAAATGTGAAGAAAAGCAAACATTATTGTCGAATTTGTGAAAAAAATTTGCCGTGAGTGATTCACTCCCCGGCCTGCCAGGACTCAGAGGGGCTCGCGTTCCAGACGAGACTGCTGCCGTCGGACGTGACGGTGATCGTACCCTGCTCATCGGTACGGTAGAGGGAAACGCCGGAAGTGCGCAGCTTATTTAAGGTGGCGGCATGCGGGTGGCCATAGTCATTTTCCTCGCCGCAGCTGATAACCGCACAGGAAGGGGAAACGGCGGCGAGAAACTCATCGCCGGTTGAGCTGCGGCTGCCGTGGTGGCCGACCTTCAGTACGTCGGCGGACAGTGTATATCCGGAGGCGAGAATGTCGGCTTCCGCGTTTTCTTCTGCATCGCCGGTGAACAGGAAGGCATTGTCCCCGTGGGTAAGCCTCAGGACGATGGAGCAGTCGTTGGAGTCTTCATAGTCCTGCAGGGGGCCGAGCACGGTGAAAGAAGCTTCACCAAGTGCATAGCTGTCGCCGGGCTGCGGGTGGACAGCCTCAAGACCTTTCTCAGACATGGCCTCCACGACCTCACTCCAGGATTTCGTATCAGCCTCTCTGTCAGGTGTGAGCACAGTCTCACAGTCAATATGATATAACACGACATCTGCGCCGCCGATGTGGTCGGCGTCCGGATGGGTCAGAACCAGATAGTCCAGCTCATCGATGCCCATGTAATCAAGGTAGGAGACTACATTTTCTCCCTCCGTATTATCCCCGGCATCAATCAGCATCGCGTGGTCACCCTGCGTGATGAGCGTGCAGTCGCCCTGCCCCACGTCGATGAAGTGGACGGTCAGCTCCTCCGTGACTGCTGTGGAGGTTTCCGAACCGGTGTTGATCGTGATAAATTCTCCGCTCTGTCCCGCACCGTAGCCTGCGAGACCCAGCAGCAGGACTATCACCGCAGCAAGCACGGGATGTCTCTTTTGTTTCTTCCTTCTGCCTCTGGCCATTCGTTGCCTCCTGAATCGAACATATGATCTATTCTAGCACAGCAGGCAAAAAAATGGAAGCGAAAATCTTGACAAATAAAAATTCGATTGCTAAAATAATCACCGTGCAACGTGTGGTAAGAACAACGTAAGTCCGGTTGTTTCCTGCCGCACGTTCTTTTTGTGTAACAGGAGGAATGAAAAAATGGAACAGAAAACAAACAGTTATCTCGAGACGGAGAAGCCGGGAAGACTGATGCTGCAGTATTCTCTGCCCTGCATTATCTCGCTTCTCGTAGCAGCGCTCTATAATATCGTGGATCAGATTTTTATCGCGAACGCGAGTTATCTCGGATCTTATGGCAATGCAGCAAATACAGCTGTCTTTCCGTTGACGGTCGTGGCGCTGGCGCTGGCGGTCTGGATTGGCGACGGCTGCTGTGCCTTTGTCAGTATCAGTCTGGGCGCCGGCAAGAGGGATGAGGCGCATAAGAGCATTGGCTGCTCGGTCCTGCTCTGCATCGTGGTGAGTCTCGTGCTGACGGTGCTTTACCTGATCTTTCAGGAGCCGATTCTCAGTGCTTTCGGAGGCCATGTCAACGAACAGACCTTTGCCTTTGCGAAGGAGTATTTCTTCTACATCACGCTGGGCGTCCCCTTCTATATGTTCGGCCAGTGTCTGAATCCGATCATCCGCTCCGATGGAAGTCCGCGCTTCGCGATGGCCTGCACGCTGGTGGGTGCGTTCGCCAACCTGATACTTGACCCGATTTTCATCTATGTTTTTCGCTGGGGCATGATGGGTGCAGCGGTCGCGACGGTGGCAGGACAGATCCTGACGGCGCTCGCGTCGATCTGGTATCTGTGCCACATGAAGGCGGTGAAGCTCACACGCGCAAGTTTTGGATTCTATGGTAATCTGATGAAGAAGTTTCTGCCGCTCGGCGTCACGAGCTTTCTGTCGCAGATCTCTCTGGTGGCATCAATGGCAGCTGTGAATAACATGGTTGCGAAGTATGGAGCGCTTGACCCGATTTTCGGTCTGGAGGAATATTCGCAGATCCCGCTCGCGGTTATCGGCATCGTTATGAAATTTTTCCAGATCGTCATCTCGATCTCGGTCGGACTTGCGGCGGGCAACATCCCTGTAATGGGATATAATGTAGGCGCGCGGCGCGCGGACCGGGTGAAGGATCTGTTTAAACTGCTGCTCACTCTGGAGCTGATCACAGGATTTGTTGCGACGCTGATTGTGGAATTTTTCCCTGGAGCCATTCTGATGCTGTTCGGGGCGGCGGGAGAGAGTTCCTATTACATGGAATTTGGCGTTCGCTGCTTCCGCATTTATCTCTGCCTGATGACACTGGCGACGCTGAACAAGGGTACGTTCATCTCCCTGCAGGCGCTGGGAAAGGCTTTTCAGTCAACGGTTCTCTCGATGGTGCGTGAGATCGTGTTCGGCGTGGGTCTGCCGATCCTGCTGCCGCTCGCCTTTGGGCTGAACGGGGTGCTGTACTCCTTCCCGGCTGCAGACGCGCTGACCTTCCTGCTCGCAGTATTTATGATTACGCGTACATTCCGCGAGCTGAATGAGGCCATGCAGAAGACGGCCTGATAAGAAAATATTCTGTGGGTGGCTTCAATAAGCCGCCCATTTTTTAAATAATCCTTGTATTCTGAGAAGAATTTCGGTAGAATGGGAACATCTGGATGCGAAAAGAGTGAAGTAAAAGATGTTTACAACCGTAATTCTGTTTGTTGTGGGGCTGGTGATCCTGATTAAAGGAGGAGACTGGTTCGTAGACGGAGCCGTTCACATCGCGCAGCATTTCCGTCTGCCGGAGCTGTTGATCGGCGCAACAGTGGTTTCGATCGGTACGACGCTTCCTGAGGTCATGGTCTCCGCGACTTCCGCGCTGACCGGGCACAGTGAGATTGCCTATGGAAACGCGATCGGTTCGGTCATCTGCAATACTGCGCTGATCGCCGCGGTGACGGTGGCTGTTCGCCCGGGTGAGGTGCGCCGGAAGGACTTAAGTCTGCCGATCTGTTTCTTTTTTGTTGCAGCGCTTTTCTACGCGGGAATCGCTTATACCAGAGGAAGTTTCTGTCGCCTGGACGGTATTCTGCTGCTGCTTATTTTTGTGATCTATATGGTCCTGACCGTGCGTCGGATGATGGGGCTGGGAGATGGAGAAGAAAAAAAGGAGGATTCTTCTCCAATTTGGAAGGACATCCTCTTACTGATCGTCGGCGCGGCACTGATTGCGGCCGGTGCGGATCTGCTGGTGGACAACGGCACTCTGATCGCGCAGGCGCTCGGAGTCCCGGAGTCTGTTATAGCGCTGACTTTCGTCGCACTCGGCACCTCGCTGCCGGAGCTCGTCACGGCGATCACCTCGCTGATGAAGGGGCACGGCTCGCTCTCCCTTGGCAATGTGATCGGAGCAAATCTTTTCAATCTGGTACTTGTCTCGGGCATCGCGGTCACGCTGCGTCCCTTTGATGTACCGGTTTCCTCAACGCTTTTTGGATATAATGCTTCTCTGGTGCTGGATATTCCGGTGATGCTCTTCGTGATGATTTTCCTGACAATACCGGCGCTCGTTCGCGGAAAGCTCTCCCGCGTGCAGGGGATTGTTTTGCTCGTGGTCTATTTCAGCTACTGTGTGATACAGTTTGCAATGTAAAATCAGTCATTTAAATCCCTTAGAATACCCCTCACAAGTATAAATGCGAAGACGACGGAAAACAGGTCCGCGACCGGCTGGGCGATCTGCAGTCCGCGAAGCCCCAGAAGACGGGGCAGCACATACAGCGTGGGAATCAGAAACAGCCCCTGCCGGGCGCAGGAGATGAGCGACGCGCGGAAGCCGTAACCGATCGACTGAGAAAACATGTTGCACATGGTATAGTAACCCCAGACCGGCATCGTGATGAGCTGTGCGCGGAGCGCGAAGGTGCCGATGGCAATGACTTCGGCATCATCCTTTCGGAAGAGTGCGATGATATTTCCTGAGAAGAGCATCGCAATGGCGCAGAGGATCAGCAGGATCACGGTCGCGACTTTTACGCAGAACCAGAAGGATTCCTTCACGCGATCGTACTGTTTTGCCCCGTAGTTGAAGCCGCAGACCGGCTGGAAGCCCTGACCGAAGCCGACGACGACCGAATTGATGAACATGGTGAAGCGCGAGACGATGGACATCGCTGCGACCGCCGCATCTCCATATTGTCCTGCTATCGTGTTCAGCATTACGGAGGAGAGGCTGGCAATTCCCTGTCTGGCGAGCGATGGGGCGCCCGTATACAGAATGTCCGCGTAAAGCTTCCGGGAGGGAGCAAACTGACGGGGACTGATATGGATTGCGTCCTGGTGCAGATTGCACATACCAAGAAGAATGCAGAAGCTCACAAACTGGGAAAAGCCGGTCGCGATACCGGCGCCCGCCGTTCCCATCCCGAAGCCGAAAATGAGGATCGGGTCGAGCGCCATATTGAGCAGACCGCCGATCGTGATTCCGACCATCGCATAGGTGGTGAGTCCCTGAAAGCGGAGCATATTATTCATGACTAAGGAACACACCATAAAAGGAGCCGCAAGGAAGATATATCTGGCGTAATCAGCCGCGTAGGGCGCGATCGTTTCCGTTGAGCCGAGCAGCATTACAATGCGGTTCATGTACAGGGTGCCGAAAACGGCGATAAAACAGCCGAGCAGCAAGCCGGTAAACCAGGCAGTGGACGTATAGCGCTTCGCCTCTTCTTCGTGCCCCGAGCCCAAAAGACGCGAGATGTGGTTGCCCGCTCCCATGCCGATCATGAAGGAAAGCGCCTGAATCATGGCCATGGCGGAAAAGATGATGCCTACCGCTCCGGATGCGGAGGTTCCGAGCTGGCTTACAAAAAAGGTGTCGGCCATATTGTAGACGGACGTGATCAGCATGGATATGATTGTCGGCACAGCGAGTTCCGGTATGATTTTCTGCACCGGCTCGTTCAGCATACGCTCACTGCGCGAAGCGCCATCTTTCTTACTCATTGCGATTTCAGCTCCTTTTTACATTTCTGTCATACAGTCTAGCACATTCTGGATGAAAATACAAAGCGGTACGCTTGCGAAGCCGGAAAGTCGTGGTATAATAGCGTTGGCGGCAAAGACATGAGCAGGAGAAACTTATCATGAATGTACGGGAAATAGAGGCCTCTGCGATCGCGGATGCTGTGGAAAAATTAGTGATAGACGCAAATTATTATCTTCCTGAGGATGTAAAAGACGCACTGAAAAAGATGCGGGAAGAGGAAGAATCGGATCTCTGCAGACAGATCCTCGGCGATATCCTGAAGAATGCAGATATTGCGCGGGAGCGTCAGCAGCCGATCTGCCAGGATACGGGACTCGCAGTCTTCTTCGTCGAACTGGGGCAGGACGTTCACATCGTGGGCGGCGATTTTCGCACGGCGATGGACGAGGGCGTGGCCCGCGGTTACACGAAAGGTTATCTGCGTAAGAGCAGCCAGGATCATGTGCTGGGAGAGCGGGTCAATCGCGGAGACAATACGCCGGCGATCATTCATACGGATCTCGTGCCGGGCGATAAGCTGACGATCACCGTCTGTCCGAAGGGCGGCGGCTCTGAGAATATGTCAGCGCTGGGAATGCTGACGCCCTCGCAGGGCCGGGACGGCGTAAAAAAATTTATTGTGGACACGGTCAGCAGAGCCGGTTCCAATCCCTGCCCGCCGATCATCGTGGGCTGCGCGGCGGGCGGTACGACCGAGGAGGTCATGCTGCTTGCGAAGAAGGCTCTCTGCCGGAAAGTGGGAGAGCCCAATCCTGATCCGGAAGTCGCGCAGATGGAGCGTGAGATTCTCGAGGAGATCAATAAGCTCGGTATCGGTGCGCAGGGCTTCGGCGGCACGAAGACCGCGCTGGCTGTCCATATGCTCACCCATCCGGTGCATCTGGCGAGCCTGCCGGTGGGCGTGAACATTCAATGTCATGTGGCACGTCACAGGACGATCGTGCTCTGAAGAGGAGAAAGAATATGACGGATAAAGTGATTCATCTGCCGCTGACAGATGAGATGATTCAGGACCTGCATGCCGGCGACCGCGTACTGCTGAACGGCATCATTTATACCGGGCGCGACGAGGCGCATCTGTATCTGTGCCGGATGCTGGATAAAGGAGAGGAGCTGCCCATCGAGATCAGAGGAGCTGTGATTTATTATGTCGGCCCCTGTCCGGCAAAGCCGGGTCAGGCGATCGGCTCCGCCGGACCGACGACGAGCGGACGTATGGACGCCTACGCGCCGCGGCTGATGGACATCGGCCTGAAGGGCATGATAGGGAAGGGGCTTCGGAAACCTGCCGTCGTGGAAAGCATGAAAAAGAATATCTGTGTGTATTTTGCTTCGATCGGCGGCGCGGGTGCGCTGCTCAGCGAATCCATCAAGGAGGCGGAAGTCGTCGCATTTCCTGAGCTGGGGGCAGAGGCAATCTACAGGCTGCGGGTGGAGAATTTCCCCTGCACGGTCGTCATTGACTGTTACGGAAAAGACCTCTACAAAGAGGGCCGTGCAAAATACGAAGTGAAATAAGGAGGAAACAAAATATGGCAATTCCAAAGGAAGAGCTTCGCGAAAGAGCATTGGAGCTTCATGAGAAATACAAGGGAAAGATTGAGACCGTATCGAAGTGTCAGGTGGCGGATTCCGATGCGCTGTCCCTCGCCTATACGCCCGGGGTTGCCGAGCCCTGCAAGGAGATCGCGAAGGACCCGGATCTGGCCTACAAATATACTTTTAAGGGAAATATGGTTGCGGTTGTCTCTGATGGCTCTGCAGTGCTTGGCCTTGGAAATATCGGCGGTCTGGCGGGACTCCCGGTTATGGACGGCAAGTCCGTGCTCTTCAAGGAGTTCGGCGGCGTGGACAGCTTTCCGATCGTCCTGGCTACGCAGGATGTGGACGAGATCGTCAGGACCTGCATCAACATCGCGCCGACCTTCGGCGGCATCAATCTGGAGGATATCTCCGCGCCGAGATGTTTTGAGATTGAGCGCAGGCTGAAGGAAGTGCTGGATATTCCGGTATTCCACGACGATCAGCATGGCACGGCGATTATCGTGACTGCGGGTCTGATGAACGCCTGCAAGGTCACGGGCAGGAAATTTGAGGATCTCACCATCGTCATCAACGGCGCCGGCGCTGCGGGAACCGCAATCGGCAAGATGATCCTGAATATTGGCGTGAAAGAAATGTTTTTCCTGGATTCCAAGGGAATTATCTATAAAGGACGTCCGAACGGCATGAACTGGGCGAAGGAGGAGCTGGCCGAGCTCAGTAATCAGGACTGCCGCAAGGGCGGACTTGCAGAGGCGCTCGCGGGTGCGGATGTGTTCATCGGCGTATCCCAGGCGGATATCCTTACACCGGATCTCATCAGAAGCATGGCGAAGGATCCGATCGTCTTCGCTATGGCAAACCCGAATCCGGAGGTGCGTCCCGATGTCGCAAAAGAGGCCGGTGTGGCGGTGATCGGAACGGGCCGCAGCGACTATCCGAACCAGATCAACAATGTCCTGGCCTTTCCGGGTCTGTTCCGCGGCGCTTTTGACGTCCGTGCGCGGCAGATCACTGAGAATATGAAAGTCGCGGCGGCCGAAGCTCTGGCGTCTATTATCCCGGATGAGGAGCTGAGCGCCGACTATATCATCCCGGCGGCCTTTGATCCGAGGGTACGCCCGGCAGTGGCGGCGGCGGTGGCTGCGGCGGCCAGAAAGGACGGCGTGGCGCGCCTCTAGTGGGGAGACGGATTATGGGCGTGACTTCCAGCCGGCGATATCGCCTTCCTGGAAGTCATAGCTCAGTTTCTTTCCATAGGCTTTCTCATAGGCTTTTACCTTTTGCCCGTAATCCTGCTTCATCATCTGTACGCTGTTTTCCCGGACGCTTTTGTCCGGATCCGGGTAGATCGTATCAAGGACATGCATTGTGTAGCGTACTTTCTGAAATTCCTCGTTGTCTTCCCGGGGAAGGTCCCGCACTTCCACGAAACAGGAGACAACGGGGACCAGATTTTTCGCTGCATAGTAGTAGGCGCCGCGCTTTGGCGGGCGCGGTTTGCGATAGTTGAACCACATTTCCTGTTCGGGATAAATCAGGATGGCATGTCCTTTGTGCAGAGTGTCTGCGATCTGATCTTCAAAGCTGCCGCTCAGGTACTGACGGCTTTTCATCATGGGGATAATGTCCTCATGGTTCATGATAAAGCCGATCCAGCCCTTCATTGCGAGATTGGTATCCTGGCTCACCAGAAAGAGCCGGCGGTATCCCGCCCGGTTCAGCGTAATGCGGACGGCTGTGTTGTCGAGTGGGTTGAAATGATTGCTGGTTACGATCACACCGCCTTCCAGATCGCGCAGATTTTCCAGCCCTTCAATTCTGGTATGCCAGTTCAGCATCTTGCTTCCTGTGTCGACGAGCGCCCGTGCACAGACATTCAGGAAACGGTAAAGCAGGGAGTTCTGATTTTTCAGATAGCGCGAGACCTGCCCGGTCTTCTCCCGTGCAGAAAGGTCCGGGTCATCAATCTCCACTTTATCGTTGAAGCGGCCCTCTGCAGCCGCCTGTTTTATGTTTTCTATAACCTGGGTTTTGCTTCCTCCGATAATCATGTCGGTAAGTTCTCCTGTGTTCGATCATTTTTTCTGCTTTCCGTTATCAGTTCCTGGTACTCTTTCAGAATATCATCATATACTGTCAGCTTCAGTTCATTGTGCATGCGGTCGGCCTGCCAGGGCTTTACTGTCACCATATGAAACAGAGGAAAGAAGCGGAAGCTCGTCGTGAAGTGCTGAAAGACAGTGTCTTTACGCAGCTTTCTCTGCTCGTTGTATTTCCCTTCACAAATCTTCTTGGATTCAGAAAGCCGGTTGAGCGCAGTCTGGTCGGGCATGAACATCTTCCTGGTCCGGCACATTCCGCGGCAGCGCCGAAAGAGTCTGGTTCGGCGGATCTCCCTCATGTTCAGAAGCAGCACGCCGGAATTCAGATAATCGAAGTGCAGCGGCTCCTTCCGGAAAAACCATTTTCCATAGTAGTCGAGCACGCCGGCGATTTCGCGCTTTTCCATGTTTTGATAATAAAAAGCGCTGAAATCCCGGCGGCAGAGTACATCGCTGTCAAGATACAGGATGCGCTCCGGTATCTCCGGCAGGAGGTCGGCGTAAAGACGCAGCATGCAGTATGGCGTGAAGCGTGTGTTCATATTTTTGATCGGCGGTGTCTGCTGAAATTCTGCTGTGATGTCGATCAGCCGCACAGAGGACTTCGGATTTTTCTCCTGCAGATGCTGCTCCAGAAGAAGCGTGCCTCTTCTGGAAACCGGTGCATAGTTTCGCCCATTCGCCCAGAGAGACATTGTCAGCACATAGATGCACAGCGGTTCTTTGATGTGACGGCTGAGCGAGAGCGCGGACAGAGTAAGTCCTTTTTCTATATTTTTATCTCCACAGTACAGGATATTCATGATTCCATCCTTTTCTCATAGTGAATATACGCATAGTTGCTGTTTTTGCTGCGCGAGGCCATGCAGGCAGTGATCTCATCATGGAGCCTGCGCTGCGCTTCTTTGGGTTTCAGATTACTGTCTGCATAAAAAGGCCCATCGAAGAATACTGTAATGTGAGGCTTCCTTCCCAGCTTCGGCTTCCGGTAAGTTGTCGTCATGCAGAAGCAGGGCGCCCCGAAACGCACCGGAAAGTGAAAAGCAGTCTCCGGAAAAGGCCGGACAAAGCTGCACCAGGGCCAGACATGCGCCTCCGGATAGACGACGATGCAGTTGCCCTTCTTAAGGTATTTTTCCATTGCCGACAGGAACTTTCTCATATCATCGGGTGAATCCGGGATGACAAGCGCGCCGAGCATCGGAAGAATTTTCCCAAGCAGCGGGATACCGAGATTGGATGGCGCCGCGATCGTGCGGATTCGCTTTGGCGCTGCATAGAGGGCGGGGGAGAAAGCGTCCCCGACCGGCTGCGTATGGTTCCCATATAAAAAGAAGCCCGTATTCCGACATTCCCGCAAAACGTGCCGGTTCACTGTCTTCACATGCAGTATGAACTTTACATAAAACAATGCAAAGGAAATAAAAAATGCATAGACCAGCGAGGAGAACGCGCGGTAAACGGGATTCTCATGGTACCATTGATAACCTGACGGCAGCCGCAGTTCCTGATTTTTGCTTGTTACAATATCCTGGTCGTATGCTTTATAGTATATCGTTTTTGAGTCTTTCATTCTGGAATCTGGCAACACGGATTGTCACACCTCCGCTAAGAGCAGTATGGCGCGGAATTATAAATAAATGATTACCTGAACCATTAAGATTTTGTAAAGAAAATGAAATCTCAGATTTTCCGCAGCAACGTCCAGATCCCCATCATCAGCTCACTGGGGATCCACTTCGCAGTGATGCGGTGAACGAGGCAGACCGGGCCGGGTGTCGAGACGGCGAGTCCCAGGCGGGAGTCCGCAAGCGCACGGCGCACGACATTCTTCGATTCCGACGCGAGCGGGAAATGCCGGATATAAGCGCTGTCTTTCGTCTTTTTGGCGGTGCCGATAAATTCGGTATCTTTGATCCAGTAGGGGCAGACTGCCGTCACACGGATGCCCGTCCCCAGAAGTTCTACGCGCAGGGCACGGCTGTAGCGGTAGAGAAAGGCCTTGGTGGCGGCGTAGACATTGAGGTATGGAAAGGGCTGGAAGGCTGAGGTGGAGCAGATCTCCAGGATCCGTGCGCTTTTTTTCATGTAAGGGAGCACGAGCTGGGTCATATCAACGGCGGAACGGCAGTTGAGATCGATCATATTGTCGCAGTCTGCGGCAGAGATATCCTTCCAGGAGCCGATCTTTCCGAAGCCCGCCGCATTCACCAGCATGCATACGTCGGGCTGCTCCCTTTCAAGTATTTCGCCAATGACACGGAAGGCATTCTGATCTGTGAGATCCAGGGGAATGCATCGCAGCCGTGTCCTCACCCGGCTTTGCAGGGCGCGCAGCCGTTCTTCTCTGCGGGCTATGACCCAGATTTCGTCCAACTGTTCCTGTTCACTGATCTGCCGTACAAATTCACTTCCGAGACCGCTGGAAGCGCCCGTCACAATCGCTGTTTTCATGGTAATCATCCCTCCAACCCGCTGTTTTAGCCTGTTATAGCACAGATAGCGGAAAGCTGCAAGGGGTGTCCTTGTCTTTATCCCGCAAAAATGATATGATGATACAAAACGATTTCGGAGGAGGACTTATTGATTCCAAGGACGATGAGGACCATTCTTCACGCCCTCTCCTATGGAGGTATTGAGGTGGAGGCTGCGAGAAGGCTGGCTGATTTAAAAAAGCTGGATCCGATGCGGATTTTCTGCCGGAAACTGGACGCGGAAGTCTACAACGGAAGACACAAGATTCCATTGCGCCTGTATTTTCCTTCCATGGAAGAACAGCGGGAAGCGGAAGAGCGGGAGATCCGGGGGCCGGTGATCCTGTTTTTTCACGGAGGTGGCTGGGTGACGGAGAGCGTGGAGACCTATGACCGTGTCTGTGCACAGATGGCGCAGTCCACCGGCCACACGGTGGTTTCGGTTGAATATCGGCTGGCGCCCGAACACCGGTTTCCAACAGGATTTGCGGATTGTTACGAGGCGGCAAGAGCGTTATATCAGGGCATTTTCCTCCCGAATGTAGATCCGGATGGCATCACGATCATGGGCGACAGCGCGGGAGGAAATCTGGCGGCGGCTGTCTGTCTGAAGGCGCGGGATACGGGAGATTTTCAGGTGAGACGTCAGGTGCTGATCTATCCGGCGCTGAATAATTGTTACACGGAAGAATCTCCGTATCCGTCCGTGCGTGAGAATGGCGAGGGCTATCTGCTGACCGCGAAGAAGATGGAGGATTACCTGAACCTTTACGAGAGCAGGCCGGGAGACCGCGAAAATCCGTACTTTGCTCCACTGCTCGCGGAAAATCTGGAGCATATGCCGCGCACGCTGATCCTGACAGCCCAGTATGATCCGCTTCGCGACGAGGGAGAGGCCTATGGGGAGTGTCTGCGCGCGGCGGGTAACGAGGTGGAGGTGCGCCGTATTGAGTCGGCGCTGCACGGCTATTTTGCGCTTGGCATCAAGCTTTTGCATGTGCAGGAGAGCTTCGCGTGCATCAATCAATTTCTGGAGATGAAGACTTGCTAGAGTTTGGATATTCCCAGTGGAGAAAACTGGATAATGCGGCGCTGGCCTTCCCGGCTGCCGCGGGGAAAAATGATACGAGGGTGTTTCGCTTTTACTGTGAGCTGACAGAGCAGGTGGAACCGGAACTGCTGCAGCAGGCGCTTGATCTGACGATGAAGAAATATCCTCTCTTTCAGGCAGTTCTGCGCAAGGGACTGTTCTGGTTTTATCTGGAGAGACGGGATATTCGTCCGCTGGTGTCGGAAGAGCAGAAGGCTCCCTGCAGCCGGCTGTACATTCCGGATCAGAAGTCGCTCCTCTTCGAGGTGACATACCATGAAAAGCGGATCAATTTTGAAGTATTCCACGGGCTGACAGACGGCACCGGAGCCATGCAGTTCCTGCGGGAGCTGGTGCGGCAGTATCTGAGGCTGGCGCATCCGGAGCAGAGCTTTCCGGAAGAATCAGAGGAGAAGGCCGCGAGCGGCCGCGACCAGGAGGAGGACAGCTTTTCCCAGTATTATTCGGCTGCGAAATCAAAAGAGCGGCGCAGAGTGGCCGCCGCGGTGCAGCTGAGAGGAGAGAAGCTCCCGCAGGATGAGATGCACATCACGGAGGCGCTTGTACCGGTGAGCGAGCTGCTCGCAAAGGCTCGTGCGCGGGGCGTATCGGTGACGATGTATTTGACAGCCATGCTGCTCTACGCCATTCACGAGGAGATACCCCGGAGCAGGCTGCGAAGACCGGTTGCGCTCATGGTGCCGGTGAATCTCAGAAATTATTTTCCCTCGCAGTCTATGGGGAATTTTTTCGGCTGGCTGGAGGTCGGCTGCTATTTTAAGGAAGACACAGGCTTTGAGGATGTATTGGAGCGGGTGAAGGAAGGATTTGAGCGAGGACTTTCGAAGAAACGGGTGGCAGAGCGTATGAACAGTCTGGTCCGGCTTGAAAAGAATCCCTTCCTTCGAGCGGTGCCGCTGGAGATCAAGCAGCTCTTTCTTATGACGGGAACCAGTCTGGGGGCGAAGTCTGTCACGGCGGTTTACTCCAACATGGGGATTGTGAAGATGGCGCCGGAGTATGGGAAGTGGATCTCACGCTACGGCATTTTTGCCAGCACGGATTCGCTGCAGCTGTGCTCCTGCTCGAGTGGGGAGAATCTGACACTCGGTTTCACATCAAAGATACCGAACGACAATATTCAGCGCAATTTTCTCCAGCTTCTGAAAAAAGAAGGAATTCCCGTGACGGAACTGGAAAATGATTTCCCGGGGCAGCAGGAGCATGAGCGGAAGTCGGCGAGGCCGGCGCTTGCGGTTTTTTCCTTCACCTGTGTTGCCGTGTCGATTATCTGCTGCATGATCAACTACATGCTGGCAGGGCGCATTAGCTGGGCATGGTTTGTGGCGGCCGGGGCGCTCTGCGCCTGGCTGCTGGTGGAGGTTGCTCACAAAAAGCGGAGAAATTTCCTGAAAAATGTGACCTGGCAGCTGGTGCTCGTCTCGTTGATCGGTGTACTGTGGGACGTGTTCACAGGCTGGCATGGCTGGTCGGTGAATTATCTCATCCCGATCGCGGTACTGGCCGTCCTCGGGAGCATGCCGGTCATCGTCCTGGTTCAGCATCTGGAGAAACAGGAGTATCTTTTTTACCTTCTGCAGGCCTGTGCACTCGGCTGTCTTCCCGCGATCCTGCTGCTCGCAGGCGTGGTGTCAAGGCCGGTTTCCTCTATCCTCTGCACAGGCGTGAGTCTGCTCGTGCTGGCGGGAATGGCAATCTTCCAGGGACGGGATGTGTGGAAAGAGATGCAGAAAAAATTCCGGCTGTAGGAGTGAGGAACTCGCAAAAGGTCGAATTGTCCCATGATGACGGCGGAGGATCAGTTCTGATGATCCTCCCTCCGGTTTTTCTTATATTTTATTTCAATTTTCTGTTAAAGATTGCTACCTGGAAATACTGAAAATTAACGAATTTTAAAATATGGTAAGTATTCCAGCTCTATTTGATCCGCTACAAGTCGGCTTTCTTCTTGCAGTTGTCTAATTTCTTCTGTTGAATAATTCATCAGCCTGTAATAGATAGAAACCCTGTAATCCTCGAATTCTTCATATGTTGGAAGAGGATCAATTTCCTTATCAAAATATGAGATAATGACAGCGCCTGCAGCACCGCGGGAGGCTGCAGAAGTAAGCTGGGTAAAATTGTCATCTGATTTTCCCTCAGAGTATGAAGGAACATATATTTGGTGAAGATGAAAACTGTAATCGTTAGCCTGGATATTCTTTGCGTTTGATACCATGGCCCGGAAAAAGGAATAGACCTTAGAATCCTGTTTCATCTGTCGTAAAAGAAGGCGATCAAATATGCCGCTCATAGACGCAACAGACGTTTTCCCGAATGAGTGTGCTATTTTCCGGTTTACAATTTGGATGAATTCGTATCTGTCCGACTCGAAGATTTCGTATGCAAGATCAATCTTTGCTTTGAAATGATAGGAGATTAGTCCTTTACTGATACCACAGGCTGTGGCAATGTCATCTACAGTAGTCTTTTCATAGCCCTTATCATAAAATAGCTTTCGGGCTTCCTGCATGATTGTTTCGCGTATGATTGGATTTGTTGAGTATTTCATATCTGGTCTCTTTTTAAGCATTGATTCATTTTAATTATTATCAGTTTTCAGTATAGCACAAAACAAAAAAAAAGAAAAGAACTTTACATAAACAAATAATATTATAGTATTGACAGAAATTACAGTATTATATATACTAAAATTAGTACATGTACAAATTTTGCAAAGGAGAAGCTATATGGAAAGAAAGTATCCAAGTAAAGAGGAATATTTAAATGTACTTACATGTAAAAAATCATGTGATGTACCATTTTACTCGCCGCCATATCGTGCTCCAGTAGGTTCTGGAGATCCGTTTGAAAGCGGGCCTGCAGGAGGAGGATTGGATGGCTTTGGTGTTTGGTGGGATGTGACTCCGGAAGGAGCGATTCCATCTTCCAGAAGTTTTCTGCTGGAAGATATCTGTGACTGGGAAAAGGTAGTTCATTTTCCGGATCTTGATTCGATTGACTGGAATGCGAAGTCGGAAAAGGACCTGGCGAATTGGAATCCGGAGAATCAGGTTGTAGAGTATGCGATGTATAATTCTCATTTTCAAAGGCTTACTGCATTAATGGGTTTTGAAAATGGTTTGTGTGCTATGGTGGAGGAACCAGAAGCCTGCTCTGGATTTATGGAAGCTTTTACAGAGTATCGTCTTGCATATGTGCGGAAAATAGCAGAGCACTATCACCCTGATGTTATATGTAATTATGACGATGTGGCAACAGTTCGCGGAACTTTTATGTCCAGAGCTGCATATCAGGAGTTGATCAAGCCCTGGCACAAGATTGTTAATGATGAAATAAAACGATATGGAATTATACCGATACAGCACTGCTGTGGAAAAGCAGAAAGCCTGATTGAAGATTTTATTGATGAAGGAGCGCAGTGCTGGTGTTCCGTTCAGCCTGAAAATGACATTGCCGCGGCTTTGCAGTCATATGGCGACGTGATTTCGATTTGCGGTGGCTATGATACAACGAAAGTGGCTGGTTTGATCAATTTCACAGAATATGATATTCGTAAAGAGGTAGATGAAACAATTGACCGCTATGCCAGGTATGGCAGTTTTATACTGGGTAATATGACATTGATGGCAGGACCAGGTTTTACAAAGCAGGAAATAGGAAGAATTATCGCGGACGAGGCGCTTGGTTATGGAAAGGATTATTATTCCAGGTCTGTCACAAACAACCAGTCTTGAATTTTCTGATTTTCATGATAACATAATATAAAAGCCTTTTGAAAAGCGGATGTAAGGATTGCTCTCATGAATTCAGAACTTTTACTAAATCTTCAGATTATTTTTGATACTTTGGAGGATGATTACAACATTACATACTTCAGTCGTTGGAACGACCGGCAAAAACTGACCGGAGCCTGCGTTTATTATGGGCAGAAAAAATTAAATTCAGCGTTTGTCTATATAGCAGAATATTCTGTGTTCAGACAGCATCCAATATCGGATCCAAGTATTTGTCGTATTATTATCAATCCGCCGGAGCATCGGCCTTTACCATCTCCCAGTTCAAGAATAGAAATAGGAAATATAGAGCACTGGGAAGAGATTTTTGAAAAGGTTCAGGATATCTTTATGAGCCACCTCAAGTGGTCGAGAGAACTTTTTCGAATTCTCGAAGAGGGTGGAGGCCTATATGAGCTGCTTTTATCGGCACAGAAGTATTTTGATAATCCTCTGTATATTCATGACGAGAATTACACTGTGCTCGCCATGTCAACCTGGGTTGTAGGCATGTCCCCCATCATTGTAGATGAGGAGAAAGGCATCCGTACGCTCTCTTTCGAAATGATCGAACATTTGAAATCCAATCCGGAATATATCGCTACGCTCACCACGCATGGTGCGCAGATGTGGACGCCTTCTTATGGAAATCGAAGAAGCGTTTACGCGAATATATGGAATGGAGATCATTATTGCGGGCGCGTGCTGATAAGCGAGCTGGGTAGTACATTGGAGCCCAGTGCCTTGAATATGCTGGATTATTTTACCCAATTTCTTGTTCGTGTTTTTGAAAACGATCAGGCTAAAAATAACAATGCCCTCACTTTCGAAAGTATCATTGGCCAGATGATAAAGGGGGAAGCTCCGGAAGAAAATGTTATTCAGATGCGGCTGAAATTGATCGGATGGAAGCGTTCTCATCGCTATGTCTGTTTCTGGATCGAACATAATCAGAGTAGTAGTGATTTAATTCCATATCCCAGGATCTGCAGTGCGATAAGCCTTATTTTGAGAAATTCTTTCTCTATATGCACAGAAGCAGGTGTTTTCACTGTCTGTAATTTGAGCCTGTCTGGTTATACAGAGCCAGAATATAGTGAAAAGATGCAGGATATGTGTATCACAACCCGGGCGATGGCTGGATGCAGCAACGAATTTTATGATTTTCTGCTTTTAGAGGAATATTTCCGTCTGGCGGTTAAGACGTTAGACCTGGGGAGAAATTCTGCAAAAGGAGAACAGCACTATTTTCGGTTCTCTGAGTATGCTCTTGATTATATGCTGTTTCATTTTACTTCGGACTTTAAGATCAGTACAGTGTGTTCAGATGCCATCTTAAAACTGTTTCAGTATGACATAGAAAAGCATACAGAGTATATCCATACTTTGAAATGTTATCTCGAGAATGGCTGTCAGCAGACTGCAGCTGCAAATGCCCTGTATATTCACCATAGTACACTGGTATACAGGATGAATAAAATATGTCAGATTTCAGGAATCAATCTTGACACTCCAGAGACGCGCCTTTATCTGCAACTTTCCATAAGACTTCTTGAACGATAGCTTTCCGCGCTGGTAATGAAAATCCGGTCTTTTATCCGCAAATCCGCGGATTCTATAGATCCATATTTCAACTATATAATTATATAAATTGACAAAAACAATTAAAAAAACTGAATAATATTATTGCTTTTTGCCAATTTATACAGACGAGGTTTTACACCTTTTTGCGCGAATCCCGGGAAATCATTTTATCCAATGACTTTTGATAAGATGAAAGCGCATAGAGAAGCTGTGAATCCGATGTCTGGAGAGAGCCATTCGCATAATTCAATGAAGCGAGGAGTGTGATTATTATTACTAGAATACCTTTTAATCAGGATGAATTAACAGTTACAGCGATATCGACTGCTTTCAGAAATGCCAATGTGCCTGTGTTCAATTATCCCGTCAGTATGAGAGAAGGATGGAAGGAACTGACACTGAACCGAAATCCCATCTGGCTGGAAACCGGAGTGGAAACCTTTAACTTCTATCCGGATATCATCCCGGACAACAGGGCGAGGGGGTTTGTAAATGATCAGGGGATGAGAATATCCGATGATGAAAAAGGCGGAAAAGATATGTTTGGTGTTGACTGGGTTTACGTACCATCAGCCGGTGGTTCTATGGAAAATCCGGATATTCCGCCACTTTTCACCGATGCAAATGACTGGGAGAAGTTTATCCAATGGCCGGACATTGATTCCTGGGATTGGGAAGGCAGCAGCAGGAGTAATAAAGAATATCTTCAAAATGATCAGTTTAAGTACATACCTCTTTTAAACGGTTTCGGATTTGAAAGGCTGATTTCATTTATGGGTTTTGAAGCAGCAGCCATTGCTCTGATAGATGAGGATCAGGAAGATGCAATAAAGGCGCTGCTCGAGCGTACTTCAGACCTGTATTGCCGTATTATTGACAGATGCTGCGAAGCATACAATATTGATGGCTTTTTGATTCACGATGATTGGGGCTCACAGAGAGCGCCATTCTTCTCCGTTGATGTTGGGCGGGAAATGATTGTCCCCTATATGAAAAAAGTGACAGATCATATTCATGAACTGGGAAAAGTTGCAGAGCTTCATAGTTGCGGTTGCAATGAAAAGCAGATAGAGAATTTTATAGCTGCTGGATGGGACATGTGGTCGCCCATGGATAAGATCAACGACACACAGAAGCTTTTTGATGAATACGGCGATCGAATTATTATCGGGGTTTCACCAGATCCCTTTGACCCTGAGACAGAGTCGGAGTCTGAGATTCGCGAGAAGGCCAGAAATTTCGTAGATCATTTTTGCGGCACTCCGGGCAAGGTGTGTATTATTAATCGTTATTTTGCCCCTTATCTGCAGGGAGCCTACGCAGAGGAACTTTATAAGGACTCACGGTTGGCATATCTCAAATAAAATGGAGGATTGAGATGGGAGACATAGTAAAAGTAGTTGTTACACTGGCTATGATAGCCATGATTCTTGTAATCGTAGCAAAAAAGTATTATATTCCTGCGGCATTTCTCGGACTTGGCTTTGTTGTGTTGATGGCAACAGCGCTTATAACCGGGCAGAGTGCCCTTGGGGACAGCACAACAGGTAATATTTTCATTGATGTCTTTGAAGTGATGGCAAACTCCATCACGACATCACTCGGCTCAACCGGGCTTGTCATTATGGTGGTCATGGGATATGTCGGGTACATGACACATATTAAGGCGGCCGAACTTTTCAGTATTTTAGTTGCAAAGCCATTGCGAAAAATCGGGCACTCGGAAATCCTGCTTTTTGCAGCCTTCGCCCTGGTTGTCATTGTAAAACTGGCAATTCCCTCTGAGGCGAGTGAGGTCACTCTGCTAATTGCAACTATTTTCCCGATCATGATTGCGGTTGGCATCAGCAAAGAAACAGCAGCATCGCTTTTCATGGTTTCCGGAGCCATCGTATGGGGACCTTCCAATACACTTGCGCTAACTGCATTTAATGCAGCTGGACTTGAAAATATTTCTATTCCAGTGTATTTCGTGACAAAGGAAGTTATTCCTGTAGTATGTATGGTCGTCACCGGAGCAATAGCGGTTATTATTGTAAACAAATATTTTGACAGAAAAGAAGGCGTTGCAGTGGAGAAGTCTCAGCTGTCGGAATTTAAAGATTACAGAGAGCTTGGAATTCCTGCATTTTATGCAATCTTTCCGGTTCTCCCGGTATTCCTGATGATCATTTTCAGTCCAATTGTTCAGGATCATATTACTATCTCTGTTGTGGCGGCCAATTTTATGTCTTTTACTCTGGCGTTTATTATCGAAGCAATACGCAAGAGAAATCTTCGTCAGGCTTTGTCCGATACGCGGGCGCTTTACGAGGGTATGGGGAAAGCATTTACCGGACTGGTTTCTATCCTGATTGGTATTAACGTTTTCTCATCGGCATTGACTCAGGTTGGTGGTCTGAAGGTTATGGCAAATGCGTTTGCTTCCATCGGCGGTACGGGTATGGCTATTGCAGTGGTGGGTTGTATTGCGGCGTTTATTCTGGTTGCTGTTGGCAGCTCTATAAGCGGCACACTTCCTTTGTTCTCGTCCTTATATGCAGGTTTTGCAGCGACGGAGAATGAGCTTATCAATATGTCGAGAATGTTGATTTTTGGTGCCAGCTTAGGAAGCACAATTAACCCTATTGCACCGTCTACCATGATTATAAGCGGCGGTTGTGATGTCCCTGTTACAACAATCATTAAAAGGAGTCTTATTCCTGGTATAGTGTGTCTAGCAACGGAAATGATTATCTGTGTTTTGATTCCGTAATCTTTATGCATAGAAGGGGGAGAGGAAGATGACAAAAGAAATCATTATACTGTTGATTCTTCTGATCGTTGCTGTACTCTTGTACTCCTCGTCATGGATTGGCATAACTGCCACCTCAATGCTTATATTGGCGGTCCTTTATGTAACAGGTATCGTTGATGCATCAGATTTGTTTGCAAATTTTATAAATAGCTCAACACTTCTGGTTATTTTTATGTTTGTGATCAGCGGAGCGCTCCTTCAGTCGGGAGCCTCCGCCTTGATAGGCAGATTTATGTTATGGAAAGTATCGTCCGAAAAACAGCTGGCCATGCGTTTTTTGCTTATATCAATGATACTTTCTGCATTTTTCAGTAACATGGCTACAGCCGTTGTTGTAGTTACATTTGCGGTAGGTATTACACAGACTCACCCGCAGTATCGTCTTCCTAAATTATCAATGTTTATTTCTGCAGGAAGCATTTTGGGAGGCATGCTGACAATTATCGGCGTTTCAGGAAATGTGATGGTTCGGTCTGTATTGGAAGAGGCTGGTGTTGGAACAGTTGGATTCTGGGATTTTGGAAAAATCGGTCTTCCACTCTGCATAGCGGGATATATTTATATGTACTTTATAGGATATCGTCTTGCTCCCTCGGAGGCGGCTGGTTATTCACAGAATATTTCAAACAAGGAAGAGACAAATTACAGCAGGAAGAAATGTATTTTTACAATTATTGTTTTTGTACTGGTCGTAGTTGGCATGATGTCAGAGAATGTTATAGGAATTCCGATTCAGATTACAGCATTTCTCGGATGCCTGGTATTGCTTGTCAGTGGAGTTGTTTCTGAAAAAGAAGCTTTTTCTTATATTAACTGGCCTACAACAATTATGTTTGCAAGCCTTCTTACTTTAGGAAATGCCGTTTCCACATCCGGAGCAGCAACTCTGATTTCCGAAAATTTTTTGCAACTGTTTCCGGAAGGAACAAATACTACCCTGATCCTGACTGCATTCTTTGTCATTATTGCAATATTGACCCAGTTCATGTCTAATGGTGCTACATCAGCTGTATTTTATCCCATAGGTCTTTCTATGGCGCAGATGATAAATGTAAATCCAACGGCCGTTCTGATGATGGTGTGCGTTGCTGCTGCAAGTTCTTTTGCTACGCCTATGGCTACTCCGCTGAATGCATATTTAATGTCTGTTTCCGGATGTAAATTTTCGGATTATATGAAAGTGGGACTGCCGCTTTTAGTCGTCACAACGGTTATTTGTGTTTTGCTCTGTCCTATAATCTGGCGTCTATAAATAAGCATAAGAGTCTTATATTCAATGGAGAACGTAAAGACACGCTCTGGGACTGAAGGATGATTCTTGAGTCACAGGGCGTGTTTTCGTACTATGGAATAGATGATTGTGAAATTATTACCAGATCCTTGAATTTTATGATTCGTTTCTCCTTTTGCAGATTTTTCATCCCAGCGCGTATTCTGAGATGCAGCGTCCGATCGCGAGAATATCGCAGTTTCCCTTGAATTCGAAAATGACTTTCATGCCGTTCGCGAAAAACAGCATCAGCTCGCAGTCCGAGATGATCTCGGCAAAGCCGGGTGTCTGGATGCAATAATACTGGATTTTCGAATAGGGCAGGGAGCAGTAGTCTTTTCTCATACCGGTGACGCCCTGTACGTCAATCGTGATGATGCGCTTGTTTGTGAAGACGACCTGGTCGCGGATGGTTTTAAACACGCCGATGGTCTCTTCGCTGGGGATGTAGAGATTTTTGACGTCTCTGCGGATATTTTTCTCGTCGGTTGGTCTTAAATTGAATACGGTGTCCTGTGAAAAATCGATCATACTCTTGTCCCTCCTGCGGAGTGTATTTGTTTCTCTTATCATGACACGAAATTGGAAGGGACGCAATAAAAAGATGAAAATTCTGCGACACAGAATTTTCACAATCCTTTCAAGAAAAGAACATAAATTATTCTTAAACTGGATACATCTTAGAGGAATTAGAAAGGAAGAATTATTATTATGAAAAAGCGAATCTTTTCCATGACCGCAGCACTTATGCTGCTCTTTCTGACGGCAGTGGCGCCGGTTACATCCATGACGGCTTCCGCAGCCAGCGGCTTCGAGCTCTACACGACCTATCCGGGCATCTCTGTGGAGGCCGGTGACACGCAGAGTATTACGATGTATGTAGAGAACAATACGGGAAGCAATGTTGACGCTTCGCTCAGTATCGCAACCATGCCGGACGGCTGGGCCTATTATTTCAGCGGCGACAGCACAACGGTCAGCCAGATTCATGTGCAGGACGGCACGGAAGAAGATTTCAGCTTCTATGTGATGGTGCCGGAGGATACATCCGAGGGTACTTACACAATTGAGGTTCAGGCTACGACCGATACAGGTGTGACCGATTCACAGACCCTGACTTTCACGGTGGAAGAGATTGAATATGGCCAGAGTAGTCTGGACATCGACTATCCTGAGCAGGAGGGCGCATCCGGCACAAGCTTCAGCTTTGACGCAACGCTGACGAACAACAGCTCAGAAGACCTGACTTACAGTCTGTCCTCGAAGTCGGACGCCGGCTGGCAGGTGAGCTTCACGCCGAGCAGCGAGTCCACACAGGTGGCGAGCATCGAAGTGGCCGCCGGCAGCAGTGAGAGCATTACGATTTCTGTGACACCGCCGGAAAATGTTGAGGCCGGTACCTTCACGATTCCGGTCACGGCGGCTTCCTCGGTGGACACCTTAAGTGAGGATCTGTCGATTACGATTACCGGTACCTATTCCCTGACGCTCTCTACGTCCAGCGGGCTTTTGAGTTTTGACGCACACGTCAACAAGGAGTCTGACGTGACGCTGACGGTTACGAACAACAGCAATGTGGATCTGGAGAACATCAATCTGACATCCTCCGCGCCCAGCGACTGGACCGTGAGTTTTGAGACCTCCACAATTGAGACGCTGGAGGCAGGCGCGACAGTGGAAGTGACCATGCATGTGACGCCGAGTGATTCCGCCATGACGGGCGATTATGTGACGACAATCACGGCGAGCTGCTCGGAAGCTTCTGATTCTGCGGAGTTCCGTGTATCCGTGAAGACACAGACGATCTGGGGTATCGTCGCGGTGCTGCTTATCATCGCCCTGCTTCTCGGCGTGAGCATTATCTTTGATAAATATGGAAGGCGTTAACGGACGGAGGCGGCCATGAAAGAAAATATGATTGAAATCCGTGGCCTGACCAAGGCCTACGGCGAGAAAATAGCGGTCGATCATCTGAACCTGTCCATTCGTAAGGGTGAGGTGTTCGGACTTCTGGGCCCGAACGGCGCCGGAAAGACGACTACGACTCTGATGCTTCTCGGCCTGACAGATCCCACATCCGGTCAGGCGACGATCAGAGAGAAGGACTGTACGAGAGATCCGATCGATGTCAAGAGAATGGTCGGTTACCTCCCGGACAACGTTGGATTTTATACCGACATGACCGGCAGAGAGAATCTGTATTTTACCGGACGGCTGAACGGCCTCGAAAAAGAAGAGATAGAAAGACGGGCAGATGAATTGCTTGAGCGCGTCGGCATGACGGAGGCGGCGGATAAGAAGACGGGCACTTACTCGAGAGGTATGAAGCAGCGTCTTGGCATCGCAGATGTCCTGATGAAAGATCCGGAGGTCATCATCATGGATGAGCCAACGCTCGGCATTGACCCGCAGGGCATGCGTGATCTGCTTCGGCTCATCCGTGAACTGGCGGAGCAGGATGGCAGGACGATCCTGATTTCCTCTCATCAGCTCTATCAGATTCAGCAGGTCTGTGACCGCGTCGGTATCTTTGTGGAAGGGAAACTGATCGCCTGCGGTACGATCCGTGAGCTCGGCCAGAGAATGGAACGCGCGGGGAAATATACGCTGGAGCTTGCGGCAGAGCCGGACAATGAAGCGCTGATGCAGCTGCTTGGCGGTATGGAGGGGGCGACCTCCGTGGAGCGTGAAAATGATCTGATTCTCGTGCGCTCCGGCTCGGATATCAGAAAGAAAGCGACGCTTCTGCTGGCGGCCAACGGCTATACCGTGCTCCAGCTTCGTCAGAAAGGAGGAGATCTTGATGAAATCTACAGCAGGTATTTTGAACAGGCCGAAGAAGGAGAGCGCGCCGCAGCAACCGAAAGAGAGAAAAAGCGTGCTCCCAGAATCTTTGGAAAACGCGCTTAGAAAATTCGCGCAGAAATATGCGCCGCAGCAGGCGGTGGGGCTGAAAGCCCTGTATGAAAAAGAGATGATGGATCATATCCGCAGCCGGAAATTTCAGATGATTCTGATACTTGTGCTCATCACAAGCTATGCCAGCCTGTATGGGGCGATTTCGGGCCTGTCTGATTCGACTTCGGAGTATCTCTTCCTGAGCATGTATACGACAAGCGGAAACTCCATTCCGTCGTTCCTGTCGTTTATTGCACTGCTGGGACCCTTCGTAGGCATTATCCTCGGTTTCGATGGGATCAGCGGCGAGAAATCAGACCGGACGCTTTACCGGATCGCGGCGCAGCCAATCTACCGGGATTCTATTATTAATGGAAAGTTTCTCGCGGGAGCTTCTCTCATCACGGTGATGGTCTTCGTCATGGGTATTTCCATCGGGGCGATCGGGCTGATTGTGATCGGCTTTCCGCCGACAGTCGAGGAAGTAGCGCGGATTTTCGTATTTTTACTGTTTACGGTGATTTACATCTGCTTCTGGCTGGGCTTGTCCCTGCTGTTTTCGGTGGTCTGCAATAACGCTGCGACCTCAGCGATGGCCTCGATCGGACTGTGGATTTTCTTTTCCCTGTTCATGAGTCTGGTCGCATCAATGATCGCGGGAATTGTTTATCCGGTGAACACGCAGATGCAGCAGCTTTATAATTCCTACGCGAACTACGCGCTCGATTTGAATCTGAACCGGATTTCTCCGTATTATCTTTACAGTGAGGCGGTGACAACCATCATGAATCCAAGCGTGCGTTCTGTAAATGTGGTGACAATGCAGTCGCTCGACGGAGCAATCAGCGGTTATCTTGGCTTCTGGCAGAGTGTGCTGCTGGTGTGGCCGCATCTGGCCGGTCTGATTGCGCTGATGCTTGCAACTTTCACCGGTTCTTATGTTTGTTTTATGAGACAGGAGATTCGGGCAAAATAGTTTTTGTAAGTTTTCCGCTGATGTGTTAGAATAACATCAGAGTATGGGGCGGAGCGCCGCGGTGCTCCGCCTCTGTGTATATATAAGGGCGTAGGCTATGAAGAGAAAGCATTCGATCCGGACAAGGATGACCGTCATATTTTCGCTGGTACTGACTGCAGCGCTGATCGCGTGCCTGCTCGTCAATACCTTTTTCCTGGAGAACTACTATATTCGGAATAAGCAGACATCGCTCAAAGAAACGTACGAGTATCTGGACAGCGCGTCGGCGGCGGAGAGATTGACGGATGAAGATTTCGTGGATGAACTCAACGATATATGCGAGGCAAACACGATCAGCCTGTTCGTCATGGGCGCGGATGGCAAAGCCATGCTCACGACCGTCCGTGACTCCGCGGAGCTGCAGAGAGAGCTCTATGAGTATGTGCTGGGCGCTGAATCGGATAATGTCAGGATTCTGGAGGAAAACGACAATTATCAGGTCAGTGTTACGGCAGATTCGCCAGGCGGCGGTTATCTGAAGATCGTCGGCACGCTTGATCAGGGAGAGATCTTTGCCATTCGCACGGCGGTGGAACCTTTGCGTGAGAGCGTCCAGCTGGCGAATCAGTTTCTGGTCTACGTCGGGTGCATTGTACTGGTCATCGGCTCCTTTATCATCTATCTGGTTTCCCGGAAGATATCGGAGCCGATCCTCGAGGCTGCCAGACTGTCGGAGCGTATGAGCGGGCTTGATTTCAGTGTAAAGTTCTCCGAAGGAAAAGACGAGGAGCTGGAGCTGCTTGGCAGAAATATGAACCGGCTTTCCGAGGCGCTGGAGCGTACCATCTCGGAACTCAAGACGGCGAACAACGAGTTGCAGAGGGATATTGAGCAGAAGGACCAGACAGACCGGATGCGCAAGGAATTTCTCTCCAATGTTTCGCACGAGCTGAAGACGCCGATTGCATTGATCCAGGGTTATGCGGAGGGACTGCAGGAATGTGTCAACGACGACGCGGAGAGCCGGGAATTTTACTGTGATGTCATCATGGACGAGGCGGGAAGAATGAACCGTCTTGTGAAGAACCTGATGACACTGAATGAGCTCGAATTCGGGGATGAAGATATGGCAATGGAACGCTTTGACCTGGCAGGCATGATCCATACCATGCTGCAGGCCATGCAGATTCTCTTCGAACAGAAAGGCGTATGGCTGGTTTTCAACGCGCCGGAACCGGTCTATGCCTGGGGGAACGAGTTCAAGATAGAGCAGGTGCTGAATAATTACATCAGCAACGCTCTGAATCATGTGGACGGAGATAAGACCATCAAAATCACGCTCGAGAGGAGGGAAGGTCATGTCCGCACCGGTGTGTTCAACACAGGGAAACCAATTCCGGAGGAGGATCTTGAGCGAATCTGGGATAAGTTCTACAAGGTGGACAAGGCGCGGACGCGCGAGTATGGCGGCAGCGGCGTGGGTCTCTCGATTGTGAAGGCAATTATGGAGTCTATTCACCAGTGCTATGGAGCAGTAAACTATGAAAACGGCGTCGAATTCTGGTTTGAGCTGGACGACGGAAATTAAAAAAAGGGAGTAAAAAAATGGCTGTTTTGAATCAAATACAACCCGAGAAGGTCTTTCATTATTTCGAAGAGATCAGTGGGATTCCACGCGTCTCTCTTCTTACGAAGGAAATCAGCGATTATCTTGTTTCCTTTGCGCGGGAGCGTAATCTTGACTGCCGGCGCGACGAGGCGGGCAATGTGATCATCAGAAAGGATGCATCTGCGGGATATGAGGCCGCGGAGCCGGTCATTCTGCAGGGCCATATGGATATGGTCGCTGTGAAGGAAGCGGGCGTGGAAAAGAATCTGCTGAAGGAAGGACTGGATCTGGAGGTCAACGGCGACAGCATTTCAGCGAAGGGAACTTCCCTGGGCGGAGACGACGGGATAGCGTTGGCCTGCGCGCTGGCGATACTGGACGATGACAGTATCCCACATCCGTCGCTCGAGGTGGTTTTCACCACCGACGAGGAGATCGGTATGCTGGGAGCGACCATGCTTGATGTCTCTGACCTGAAGGGCCATATGCTGCTGAATATGGATTCGGAGGAGGAAGGCGTTTTTACGGTGAGCTGTGCCGGCGGCGTAACGGTTCTCTGTCATCTGCCGTATGAGACAGAGGAGCTCGAGAGCGCCGCACTGCAGGTCCGGATCAGCGGCCTGAGTGGCGGGCATTCCGGAACAGAGATTCATAAGAGAAGCGCGAATGCGAATATTCTGCTCAGCTACCTTCTGTCCGGCCTGAGTGAGAAAACAGGGATCGGCCTGATTTCCATGAGCGGCGGTGAGGCGGACAATGCGATCGCCGCGTCAGCGGAAGCGCACATCGCATTGAAAGAGGAGGATATCGCCGCGGCAGAGAGTTTCCTGAGAAATGTTTTCGCGGGAAGACAGGAAAAATATAAGGAGACTGACCCGAATATGCGGCTTGAGATAACGGTCGGGGAGCTTCGGAAGCGCAGCGTTCTGACGGATAGTTCAACGAGGAAGGCACTTTTGCTGCTTCGCTTCGTACCGAATGGTATAGACTGCAGGAGCCGGGAAAACCCGGATATCGTGCAGACATCCTCCAATTTCGGCGTCTTACGGACGAAAGAGGATAGTCTGGAGCTCCTGATCAGTGTGCGCAGCTCGGTTGAACAGGAGAAAAAGGATCTGTGCGCAAGAATCAGGCTGGCGATGGAGTCACTCGGAGCAACGGTAGAGTTTACCGGCGATTACCCGGGCTGGGAGTATCGTCCGGAGTCGAAGCTTCGCAATGTGATGTGCGGCGTTTACCGGCAGCTTTTCGGCAGGGAGCCGCGCGTGGAGGGCGTCCACGCCGGGTTGGAATGCGGCCTCTTTGCTTCGAAGATTCCGGAGCTCGATGCGGTGTCCTTCGGCCCGCAGATCAACAATATTCACTCGACGAGAGAGGAACTTATCATTTCTTCGGTGCAGAGGTTCTGGGAGCTGCTGCTGGGGACGTTGCGGGAACTGCGGTAGAGGACGGGTGCCTCTGGCGATGACAGTATACTGGATGTATGAAGGGGAAGGTTCAGATGAAGTATCCGGTTACATTTATCAGAGAAAATATTGTATATGATGCCGAAGAAGGGGTGCCCCTTCTTGAGGCGGAGCGTCTGGCGGGGCTTACGCCGGACGCTCCCTGCGGCGGAAACGAGAAATGCGGAAAATGCAGGGTTCTGGTGGACGGTGTGTCCCTGGCAGCCTGCCAGGTTCTGGTCACAAAGGCCATGAATGTAGACACAGGCGCCGGAAAAGAAGGGGCGAACCAGATCCTGACAGAGGGAGCAAAAAGCCGGGTGGAACTGGCGCCGGGAGAGCTTCCGGAGGATGTGGAACGTCCGTTCCTGGCTGCCGTGGATCTGGGGTCAACTTCTGTGGTAGTCTATCTGCTTGACGGGAAGACCGGAGAGACGCTCGCGGTGCGGAGCATGCTGAACCCACAGCGACAGTATGGCGCAGATGTAGTTATGCGCGCCAGTTACGCGATGGAACACGGCGCGGAAGCCCTCAGTTCCTGCATCCGGCGGCTGGTGGGCGAGATGATCCGTGAGCTGGCGAAGGAATGCGGAGGAACACAGGAGGATGTTGTGCGCATCGTTATGGTCGGAAACAGCTGTATGCATCATCTGTTTCTGGAGATCCCGGTGGACTCTCTGGTGCTTGCACCGTATGAGCCGAAGGTGAAGGATGCGGTCACATATTCTGCACGGGAGCTGGGGATGCAGGCGCATCCTGCGGCGAAGCTCAGCTGGCTTCCCAATATCGGAGGTTTCGTCGGGGCGGATACGGTGGGCTGTATTCTGGCGACCCATATGGAAGAGCGTGAGAAGATGACGCTGATGATCGATATTGGCACGAACGGAGAGATGGTGCTCGGAAACCGGGCGACGGGACTGACAGCCTGCTCCACGGCGGCGGGACCGGCCTTCGAGGGCGCGAAGATCAGCTGCGGTATGCGCGGCAGTACCGGCGCGATCGATCATGTGTATCTGGACGGTGGGAGCCATATGACCTGGCATGTGATTGGCGAAGGGGAGCCGATAGGGATCTGCGGATCCGGCCTGCTGGACGCGGCGGCATGCCTGCTGAAAAATGGTACGGTTGATGAGAGCGGAAGGATGGAGGCTGACTGGCATTTTACAGAAAATGTATCGCTGCTTCAGCAGGATATCCGCGAACTGCAGCTCGCAAAGGCGGCCATTGCTGCGGGAATCCGGATTCTCTGCACGAAAAAAGGCATTGAAGTGGGAGACATCGAGGAGGTGCTGATTGCCGGTGCATTTGGAAATTATCTTGACCCGGAGAGCGCCTGCGACATCGGGATGCTTCCGGAGGAACTCAGGGGCAGGATTACTTCGGTTGGAAACGCCGCCGGCGAGGGCGCAAGAATAGCGGCGTTGAATGAAAGCGAATATGAGCGGAGCCGTATTCTCGCCCGCGAAGTGGAATTCATAGAGCTCGCGCGAGAAGCGGATTTTCAGGATGTTTATGTCGATGAACTGGAATTTCCGGAACAGGAGGACTGAAAATGGGCACATATGAAGAGGCGGAAAAACTGGCCAGAGAGGCGGGATTCTCGCACCTGACGCGGCTTGACTGTGCAACGATCGAGCTGCTTCCGGAGGTGCGTCAGATGTGTGAGGCAAATACCTGCGGCCAGTATGGAAAAAACTGGGCATGTCCGCCGGGTTGCGGCACTCTGGAAGAGTGCAGGGACAGGATTGCACCCTATAGCTGGGGCATTCTGGTACAGACGGTTGGCGAGCTCGAAGACAGCCTGGATTTCGAAGGGATTATGGAGACGGAGGAACGGCATAAGAAATGTTTTGCAAAGGCGGCGGACCTGATGCGGGCGCATTTTTCCGATGTCTTCAGCCTGGGAGCCGGCTGCTGCACAATCTGTGCGGACTGTGCGTATCCGGATGCGCCCTGCCGCTTCCCGGAAAAACGCGTCTCTTCCGTGGAATCTTATGGTATTTTTGTCAGCCAGCTCTGCAAGGACAATGGGATCCCTTACAATTACGGGCCGGATACGATCGCTTACACAAGCTGTTTTCTGCTTGGCTGAGATCTGCTCTTCAGTCTCCTTCCATCTCCAGAAGATGGAAGGACAGGAGCAGATAGAGCAGCTCGTCCGGTTTGGAAAAGTCGGATTTCATGAAATCGCGGATTTTCTCCAGCCGGTACAGCAGCGTACTGCGGTGGATAAACAGCGCTTCCGCGGTGCGGGTAATGCTCTGGTGGTTTTCCAGGTAACAGCGCAGCGTTCGGTAGAGCTGTGTGTGGCTGCCGGCGTCAGCATTTTTCAGGGCAATCAGCTTCTCGTGACAGATCATGTACGCGGGAAGCTTTTTTGTGCTCTGCTCCATGATATAGCGCAGCGCGATATCCTGGTTGAAGTGATGAATCCAGAGCGAAGGATTGATGCGGCGCCCCACCTGCAGAGCGATCGTGGCCTGCTGATATTGGCGCTGAAAGTTAAAGTGTCCGAGCATTTTCCGGCTGTAGCCTGCGTTCAGGAGACTGTCGCGGATGAAATTCGCCAGCTTCTGTGAGACTTCATCGGGCGAAAGGCTGCACAGGTCGAGATTCACATAGACGACCACGTTACCCTGGTGCTCCACGGCGCAGGAGGCCGGAATGGTGTTCTCTGCGTAGCTGCAGATTGAACGCAGCGTGAGGTTCTTGAAGTCGAGAATACCGGTCTTCAGGAGAATGCACTGGTAGCTGTGTGAGGAGAGCCATCCGGCGCTGGAAAACTGCTGGCTGATCTCCACATAGTCTGCGCTCGGGTCGGTCAGCAGAGTCCTGAAAATCTGATGCAGTGAGAGGGCGGAACTGTGGTCGGCCATCGGGTTTACCGCCAGCGCATGCGATACCATCCGCGCCAGATGTTCCAGCAGAAAGCCGAAGGTGTCGTCAAGCGGTACCTCTCCCTCGTTGATCATCAGGCGAAAAGAAGCCCGCTCCTGCTGGAAAATATTGACACAGAGGGAAGGAGCAGCGATCTGGTTTCCCGGATAATAGAAGTAGCCGGTCCGGTATGCAGCCTCCTCATAGTTCTGGTCACTCTTGAGCGCATTGACCAGATCCCGCGTCTCCTCATCAGAACCAAGAATCGGGGGCTCCATGCGTCCGAAAGCAGTCTTCTTGGAAGCAATCACTGTAAAATCCATACCGACAAGCATCATGGGATTTGGAATGACGCGGTCAGTCAGGTCAAGCAACTGCTGAATGGAAGCGCTGCTCAGCCGGGAGTCGAACAGCGACTGGTTCCATTCTTCATAGAGTGCAAAGATTTCCTGCAAAAAGGAGGCCAGTTCCCGCAGAGAAACGGATTCCGGTAAAATGCAGAGATTCGGATAATCGGAGGGAGAGACGTGAAATGCCGCTCCGGTAAGAATCAGGAAAGTCTTCGACAGTTTGTGAGAAGGCATCGCAAAATCCGGATCGTCCGACATGTAGAGAATGCCGTCTTCGAGATTCCCTTTTCCATCGTAGGTGAGCGGGTATCTAAGATGCGGCTCGGCGGACAGCCAGTCAGAGACCGCCAGGGTGTATTTTTTCTTCAGATGCCAGGTGATCAGAAGTGCGCTCAGTTTCATATGGTTCGGTCCTTTTTCGATATTTTTTTCATTATACTCTGAAAACGGAAAAGATACAATGGGAGAAAACGGGTTTTTCCTACAAAACGTAGGAAAAACAATTTGAAAATAGACGATTTTGAAGATGGAGAAAGTGCGGAAGGAGTGGTATATTTATACACATAGGAAAAATGTACAGAATCATTGAAAACGTTTCATTTGAAGCTGTGCATCATTTATAAAAAGGAGGACACAGGATTTGATTATTATTGGGGAAAAGATCAATGGTTCCATCCCGGTCGTTGCGGACGCCATCGCAAAGCGGGATGCGGAATTCATTAAAAACAGAGCAAAGGCACAGGCTGACGCGGGAGCTACTTTTATTGACTGCTGTGCATCGGTGCCGGAGGCGGAGGAAGTTGAGACGCTGAAATGGATGATCGATTGTATTCAGGAAGCGACGGATCTTCCGATTTCTGTAGACAGCCCCAGCGCAGATGTACTTGCGCAGGTGATTCCCTATGTGAATAAGCCCGGCCTGGTCAATTCCGTGTCCGGTGAGGGAGACAAGATTGATAAGCTGTTCCCGCTGATTGCCGGGACCAAGTGGGAAGTAATCTGCCTGCTGTCTGATGATACGGGAATTCCGAAGAGTGCTGCGGATCGCCTGAGGGTCTTCGATTATATTCTGAAGAAAGCAGATGAGTATGGGATCAAGCAGTCTCAGATGCATATTGATCCGCTGGTTGAGATGCTCTGCACCTCAGAGGATGGAATTGCACTGAATGAGGAGGTCATCAGCACGGTGCGCGGACGCTGCCCGAGCATTCATATCACCGCTGCGGTCAGCAATATCTCCTTCAATCTTCCGGTCAGAAAGATGGTGAACCTTGGATTTACGGTTCTTGCGATGAAGGCAGGACTGGACAGTGCCATTCTTGATCCGCTGAACAGGGATATGATGGGCGTTATTTACGCGACGGAGGCACTTCTGGGTCAGGATGACTACTGCATGGAGTACATCAGTGCTTACAGAGAGGGCATCTTCGGACCGAAGAAATAAGCATACATAAGGCCACAGGCGACGATGCAGGGGAACGCCATTCGCCCGCGTCAGCCGCTCAAAAAAATATAACATTTAAAATATGGAGGAAAAACAAAATGGCAGGAATTCAGGAAGTTTATGATCTGGTAGTAAAAGGTAAGGCAAAGCTTGTAGGAGCAGCAGTACAGGAAGCTCTGGATGCGGGTTGTGATTCCACGGCAGTTCTGAATGAAGGCATGATCGCGGCTATGGACGAGGTCGGTGCAAAGTTCAAGAGCGGAGAGATCTTCGTGCCGGAGATGCTGGTTGCGGCGAGAGCCATGAAGAAGGGCGTTGAGGTGCTGAAGCCCCATCTTGCAACCGGTGTGGCAGGAGCTGCTGGCAAGGTTATTATCGGAACAGTTGCAGGCGATCTGCATGACATTGGCAAGAACCTTGTCGCGATGATGCTGGAGTCCTCGGGCTTTGAAGTGATTGATCTCGGCGTCGATGTTCCGAAGGAGAAATTTGTAGAGACCTATGGGCAGAATCCGGATACAAAGATTATCTGCTGTTCTGCACTTCTGACCACGACGATGCCGGCTCTGAGAGAAGCGGTTGAGCTTCTGAACGCACAGCCGTTCCGCTCGAAGATTAAGGTTATGGTTGGCGGAGCTCCGATCACGCAGGCTTTTGCGGATGAGATTGGTGCTGATGCCTATACTGAGGATGCTGCCTCTTGCGCACAGAGGGCGAAAGAGCTTGTAGCATAGATGTATCTGTTTAAGTTTAGTCCGATCGCAGGAGATGGAGCCGCATTGTCGGCTCCATCTCCTGTTTATGAGAAAAATTCAGTGGTCAAGGACCACATTTCGTGCTATACTTAACCATTATATCGAAAGAAGGAAGAGGCAGAATGATAGCGATTATCGACTACGATGCGGGGAATATCCGGAGCGTGGAGAAGGCGCTGGTTCTACTGGGGCAGGAAGTCTGGGTAACGAGGGACCGGGAGCGGCTCCTGAACGCAGACAAGGTGATTCTGCCGGGGGTGGGTTCTTTCGGCGACGCCATGCGGCACCTGGAGAAATATGATCTTATCGACGTGATCCGGGAAGTGGCGGCGGACGGCAGGCCGTTCCTGGGCATCTGCCTGGGATTACAGCTTCTGTTTGAGCGCAGCGAGGAGTCCCCCGGTGCACAGGGTATTGGCATTCTGGAAGGAGAGATCCTGAAAATTCCGGAAGCGGAAGGTCTCAAGATTCCTCATATGGGCTGGAACTCACTGGAACTTCAGAACGGGGGACGCCTGTTCAGAGGCATTTCGGAACATCCCTATGTCTATTTTGTCCACTCCTATTATTTAAAGGCAAAGAATGAACAGATCGTGACGGCGGCGACGCAGTACGGCACGCGCATTCACGCGGCGGTCGAGTGTGGCAATGTGTTCGCCTGTCAGTTCCACCCGGAAAAGAGCGGCGGGGTCGGTCTGAAAATGCTGAAGAATTTTGCGGAACTGGCGTAAGGAGGAGCGGATGTTTACAAAGAGAATTATTCCCTGTCTGGATGTGAACGCGGGGCGCGTCGTGAAGGGCGTCAATTTTGTCAATCTCAGGGACGCCGGTGATCCGGTCGCCGTGGGTGCTGCTTACGACCGTGCGGGCGCGGACGAGCTGGTCTTTCTCGATATCACGGCCTCCTCGGACGCGAGGAAGACGGTCGTGGATATGGTGCGCCGCGTGGCGGAGACGGTTTTCATTCCCTTCACGGTCGGCGGCGGTATCCGCACGGTCGAGGATTTTCGCCTGCTGCTGCGCGAGGGCGCGGACAAGATTTCGGTGAATTCCGCGGCGATTCTGCGGCCGGAGCTGATCAGCGAGGCGGCGGACAAGTTCGGCAGTCAGTGCGTGGTCGTGGCCATTGATGCGAAGCGCAGGGCTGATGGGAGCGGCTGGACGATTTATAAAAACGGAGGCCGTGTGGATATGGGCATCGACGCAGTCGAGTGGGCCATGCGGGTCTGTGAGCTCGGCGCTGGCGAGATTCTGCTGACGAGTATGGACTGCGATGGCACGAAGGCCGGTTATGATATCGAGCTTACGAGGACGATCGCGGAAAATGTGCCGGTGCCGGTGATCGCATCGGGCGGCGCGGGAACGCTTGAACATTTCCGGGATGCATTGACGGAAGGGAAAGCGGATGCAGCGCTGGCGGCGTCACTGTTTCATTACAAGGAGCTGGAGATCCGGCAGGTGAAGGAATATCTGCGGGAGCAGGGCATATCGGTGCGCCTGTGAGAAGGAGGAACGGGAAATGGCCGCAATAGCGAATGACTGGTTAGAACCCTTGAAGCCGGAATTCGGCAAACCATACTATGCGAAGCTTTATAAGACAATTAAACAGGAATATAACACCCGTCTGATTTTTCCTCCGGCGGATGATATTTTCAATGCATTTGCATTCACCCCATTGAAGGAGGTGAAGGTCGTCATCCTCGGGCAGGATCCCTACCACGGGGAGGGGCAGGCGCACGGCCTGTGTTTTTCGGTGAAGCCAGACGTCGAGATTCCGCCTTCGCTCGTGAATATCTATCAGGAGTTGCACGACGACTGTGGCTGCTACATTCCCAATAATGGTTACCTTGAGAAGTGGGCCAGGCAGGGCGTCATGCTGCTGAACACGGTGCTGACCGTGCGTGCACATCAGGCGAATTCCCACCGCGGCATCGGCTGGGAGGAGTTCACCGACGCGGCGATCCGCGTGCTGAACGAGCAGGACCGGCCGATCGTCTTCCTGCTTTGGGGGACGCCGGCCCGCCGCAAGAAGGAGATGCTGAATAATCCAAAGCATCTGATCCTCGAGGCACCGCACCCGAGTCCACTCTCGGCTTACCGCGGCTTCTTCGGCTGCCGCCATTTCAGCAGGACGAACGAGTTCCTTACGCGAAATGGCCGCACGCCGATCGACTGGCAGATCGAGAACCGGTAGAATAACAAACTTAAAAGGATTCTTTGACAGAACGCAGGATGGAGATGGCCGATACGGTCATCTCTTCTGTCATGACAGGGCTCTCGTTGAGCCCTTTTTTGATGCAGTCCGCGACGTGCTCCACCTCGTAGATGAGCTCGTGCTCGCAGGGGTAAGAAAGTGTCTTTACGCTGCCGTCGCTGAAATGAATCGTCGCCTCGCGCGCTTTCCAGTAGGATGGAATTTCGACGCGGGCTTTTTCGCCGTAGAGCCAGCCGGAGTGGGAGGTTTCAGAGCGGGTGCTGGTCTTATTTGCGGCGAGCAGTCCGTTTTCCAGCAGGAAGCTCATGGCGAACTGATCCTCTACTCCGGAAGCGCTGCGCGTGCAGAGTCCCTGCGCCTTGGTGACTTTGCTGTCGAAAAGATACTGCAGTAGCTGCAGGCAGTAGACGCCGTTCGAGTAGAGAGGGCCGCCGCCGAGCTCCTCGCTGAAGAACCAGGAATTGTAGCCCGGATCGAAGGAACTGGAGAAATCCGCCATTGTAACTTTTCCGAGGACGCCCTCCGCGATCATCTGTTTGATTTCCCGCATGACGGGGAGGAAGACGACCTTTTCGGCCTCCATGAAAAATTTCCCCTTTTCCCGTGCGATTGCGAATAAATTACGGGAATCCTCCGCGGACAGTGTGCAGGGCTTCTCGCAGAGCACGTGGTGTCCGCTCTCCAGTGCCAGCTTCGCGTACTGATAGTGCAGGCTGTTTACCATCGAGACGTAGACGACGTCGATGTCCGGGTCGGCGAGCAGCTCCTCGTAGCTGCCGTAGGCGCGAGGCACGTTCCATAGCCGTGCTTTTTCCTTCGCCTGATCGAGACTGCGGGAGGCGAGCGCCAGCACCTCGCTGCTGGCGGTATCGCGGACGGCGGCGATGAAGCGCGGGGTGATGGAAGAGGTGCTGAGGATTCCGTATCTTAATTTCATGATTTATGCTTCCTTCCTGCGCTCCAGGTTCTTCCAGGCTGTACTCAGCATCAGCTTGATGCGGTTCAGCTGGTTGACCTCGCTCGCACCGGGGTCGTAGTCGATCGCGACAATGTTCGCCTCCGGGTTGCGGCGGCGCAGCTCCTTGATGACGCCCTTGCCGACGATGTGGTTCGGCAGGCAGGCGAAGGGCTGTGTGCAGACGATGTTCGGCGTGTCGTTCTCGATCAGCTCGAGCATCTCGCCGGTCAGGAACCAGCCCTCACCGGTCTGGTTGCCGAGGGAGACGATATCCTTCGCCATATCGGCCATGTGGTCGATATTTGAGGCCGGGTAGAAGTGCAGGCTCCTGGCCAGCGCCTTGTTCGCCGGAGCGCGGAAAAATTCGAGCGCCCGGATGCCAAGCCGTCCCATGCGGGCGGTGCTCTTCTTCTTGCCCAGATACTGCGCCTTGAACTCCGTATTCTTGAAGCAATAGAGCAGGAAGTCCATGAGATCCGGCACGACCGCTTCCGCGCCTTCTGCCTCGAGCAGATCCACCAGACCGTTGTTCGCGGACGGTGAGAATTTCACGAGAATCTCCCCGACGACGCCGACGCGCGGCTTCTGCTCATTCGTCACGAGGATGCGGTCGAACTCCTCAACGATCTCATTGCACAGGCGCTTAAAGCCTCTCCAGGATGGGCGTTTCTGCATCAGGAACCGGCTGCAACGCTCGTTCAGCTGTTCATAAACCCGGTTAGCCTCGCCCGGTACGATCTCGTAGGGGCGGGTGTGGTAGAGCACCTTCATGAACAGGTCTCCGAAAATCAGTCCGTAGAGCGCTTTGATCAGCATCTCGGGCGTATACTTGAAGCCCGGGTTCTTCTCGAGTCCGCTTAAATTGACAGAAATAACCGGAACATCCGGATACCCCGCGTTTTCCAGCGCACGGCGGATAAAGCCGATATAGTTCGACGCGCGGCAGCCGCCTCCGGTCTGGGTGATCAGGATGGCAGTCTTCGTAAGGTCGTAGCGACCGGAGAGGACAGCCTCCATGATCTGGCCGACAACGATCAGCGAGGGGTAGCAGGCGTCGTTATTGACATATTTCAGGCCGAGGTCTACAGCTTTCCGGCCCGCCCGCGGCAGCACGTCGATCTGGTAGCCGCAGGAGCGGAATGCCGGCTGCAGCAGATTGAAGTGGATCGGCGACATGTCGGGGCAGAGGATGGTGTAGGTTTTGCGCATCTCCTCGGTAAAGATCACGCGCTCGTAGGATGAGGGCACGATGCAGCGCTTCTCCTGCTTCTTCTCGCGCACGCGGATGGCCGAGAGCAGCGAGCGCACGCGGATGCGCGCCGCGCCGAGGTTGCTGACCTCATCGATCTTGAGGCAGGTGTAGATTTTTCCTGAATTGCTTAAAATCTCGTTCACCTGGTCGGTCGTCACGGCGTCGAGCCCGCAGCCGAAGGAGTTCAGCTGGATCAGGTCGAGGTCGTCGCGCGTCTTCACGAAATCCGCGGCCGCGTAGAGGCGGGAATGGTACATCCACTGGTCCATGACGCGTAAGGGCCGCTCGCCCGAGAGCAGATGTGAGACACTGTCCTCGGTCAGCACGGCGAGCCCGTAGCCGTTTATCAGCTCGGGGATACCGTGGTTAATCTCATTGTCCACATGGTAGGGGCGCCCGGCCAACACGATGCCGTGCGCGTGGTGCTCCTCCATCCATTTCAGGGTTTCTTCCCCTTTTTTCGTAATGTCGAGGCGCTCCTGGCGCAGCTCTTCCCAGGCCGCCTTCGCGGCTTCCGTGATCTCCGCCGCCGTCATACCCTGCTCGCCCTCGAACTCCTCGATCAGCCGCTTTGTCAGTATCTCGAGCGACTCAAAGCTCAGGAAGGGGTTGCGGAAGTCGACCGCTTCGCTTTTCAGCTCCTCCACGTTGTTCTTGATATTTTCCGCGTAGGAGGTGACGATCGGGCAGTTGTAATGATTGTTCGCGTCCGCAAACTCCTGCCGCTCATAGGGCACGCAGGGATAGAAGATGAACGGAATGTTGTGCTGCAACAGCCACATAATATGGCCGTGCGCCAGCTTGGCCGGATAGCACTCGGACTCGCTGGGGATCGACTCGATGCCCTGCTCATAGATCTCGTGCGTCGAGTCTGGGGAGAGCACTACCCGGTACTTCAGCTTCGTGAAGAAGGTGAACCAGAAGGGGTAGTTCTCATACATATTCAGCACGCGCGGAATGCCGACGAGGCCGCGCGCAGCCTCCGCTTCCGGGAGTGGCTCGTAGCCGAAGAGCCGTTCCAGCTTGTAAGCAAAGAGGTTAGGCGCGGGATTTTCCTTCTTCTTCTGACCGAGCCCGCGTTCGCAGCGGTTGCCGGAGATGTAGCGGCGGCCGCCGGAGAATTTGTTGATGGTCAGGCGGCAGTTGTTCGTGCAGCCGCGGCACTTCGTCATGGAGGTCGAATATTCGAGCGCCTCCATCTCCTCGCGGCTCAGCATCGTCGTCGCCTGCCCCTCGTAGCGCTCGCGCGCGATCAGCGCCGCGCCGAAAGCGCCCATGATACCGGCAATGTCGGGACGAACGACCTCACACTCCGCGATCGTCTCGAGACTGCGCAGTACTGCGTTGTTGTAGAAGGTGCCGCCCTGCACGACGATGTGACTGCCGAGCGAGGAGGCGTCCGAGACCTTGATGACCTTGAAAAGCGCGTTCTTGATGACTGAGTAGGCGAGGCCGGCGGAGATGTCGTCCACGCCCGCGCCCTCCTTCTGCGCCTGCTTGACGCGCGAGTTCATGAAGACCGTGCAGCGTGTACCCAGATCGATCGGATGCTGCGCAAAGAGTGCTGCCTGCGCGAAATCCTGGATCGAGAGGTTCAGCGATTTCGCAAAGGTCTCAATGAAGGAGCCGCAGCCGGACGAGCAGGCCTCGTTGAGCTGTACGTTGTCAACGGTCTGATTTTTGATACGGATGCACTTCATATCCTGTCCGCCGATGTCGAGAATGCAGTCCACCTCCGGGTCGAAGAAGGATGCCGCGTAGTAGTGGGAGATCGTCTCGACCTCGCCCTCGTCGAGCATCAGAGCGGCCTTCACGAGCGCCTCGCCGTAGCCGGTGGAGCAGGAGCGGACGATATGCGCCTTCTCGGGCAGATGGTCGAACAGGTCTTTCAGTGCTTCCAGCGTGATATGTAGGGTGCTTCCGTCGTTATTGTGATAGAAAGAGTAGAGCAGCGAGCCGTCGTCCGCGACCAGCGCGATCTTCGTCGTCGTCGAACCGGCGTCGATGCCGAGGAAGCAGTCGCCTTCATAACTCGCAAGGTCCCGCTTCTGTACGGTGGCCTGCGCATGCCGCTTTTCGAAGGCGTCGAACTCGGCCTGGTCTTTAAAGAGCGGGTCGAGGCGGCCGATCTCGAAGGCGATCTCGATCTTCGCGTGCAGCCGGTCGATCATGTCCTTCGCGGGAATGGCGTTCTCTCTCTTTGAGAGGAGAGCCGAGCCGGAGGCCGCGAAGAGATGGGAAAATTTTGGGATGATCGTGTGCTCCTCGTCGAGCTTCAGCGTGCGGATGAAGCTTTCGCGCAGCTCCGAGAGGAAGTGCAGCGGGCCGCCGAGGAAGGCGACGTGTCCGCGGATCGGTTTGCCGCAGGCCAGGCCGCTGATCGTCTGGTTGACGACCGCCTGGAAGATGGAAGCCGCCAGATCCTCCTTCGTCGCGCCCTCGTTGATCAGGGGCTGGATGTCCGTCTTCGCGAAGACGCCGCAGCGCGCCGCGATCGAGTAGAGAGCCTTATAATTTTTTGCGTATTCATTGAGCCCGCTCGCGTCAGTCTGCAGAAGGGAGGCCATCTGGTCGATGAAGGAACCCGTTCCGCCGGCGCAGATGCCGTTCATGCGCTGCTCGACGTTGCCGCCCTCGAAATAGATGATCTTCGCGTCCTCGCCGCCGAGCTCGATCGCCACGTCGGTCTTCGGCGCGTAAGTCTCGAGCGCCTCCGCGACCGCGACGACCTCCTGCACGAAGGGAACGTCGAGATACTGTGCGAGCGTCAGCCCGCCCGAACCCGTGATGACGGGCCAGATGTCGATCGGTCCGAGCTTTTCGGTGGCGCGCTCCAGAAGGTCCGCCAGCGTCTCCTGGATATTTGCAAAATGGCGCTCATAGTCGGAGAACAGAAAATGGTTTTCCTCGTCGAGCACCGCGATTTTCACAGTGGTGGAACCGATGTCGATTCCCAGTCGATAACATGGATTCATATGATTTTCGGCGGTCTCATCCGCCTTTCACCTCACATCTTTCGTATTTTCAGTGTAAACCATGATAAATTATATGGATGAAGCCAGATGAAGTCTATAAAGTTTCTGTTAAGAAAGCCAGGCATTGGCATTGTTTTTTTGACGCGTCGGGCGTATACTGTAGATTAACTGATCTGAAGGAGGGTTTTGCGATGAAGTGGCTTGACAGGATGGAGCGCAGGTTTGGAAAATATGCGATTCACAACCTGATGAATTACATTATCATGTTGTATGCGGCGGGCTTTGTGATCGATATTTTTGCGCCGAATCTCTACAGCACGTGGCTGGGGCTTGACGCGAGGGCGATTCTGCACGGGCAGATCTGGCGTATCTTTACCTTTATCATCCAGCCGCCCTCGTCGAGCATCCTGTTCATCATGTTCGCGCTTTACCTTTATTTTCTGATCGGGCGGGCGCTGGAGTATCAGTGGGGCGCCTTCCGCTTTAACCTGTATTTTTTCTCGGGGATGCTGCTGCATGTGATCGCCTGCCTTCTGATTTACCTCATCATGGGTGTGAATCTGTCTCTCGGCTCCTTTTACCTGAATCTGTCGCTGTTCCTCGTGTACGCGGCGCTGTTTCCGGATGTGCAGTTTATGCTCTTCTTTATCATCCCAATCAAGGCGAAGTGGCTTGGAATCATTGAAGGCGTCTATTATGGCCTGACGATTCTGGCAGGTTTCTTTGTGCCGGTCGGGAGCTCGCTGTGGTTTTCGCTGCTGAACGCCGGCATTTTTGCCTACCGGGCGAACAGCGTGGCAGCGCTTGTATCGCTGTTGAATTTCATTGTTTTCTTCCTTGCAAGAAGGAAGAGTCAGTTTTCGCCGAAGCAGGCGAAACGCCGCAGAACCTACACGAAGCAGATCCGCACTGCCGCGCAGAGCCAGGGGCATCACCGCTGCGCGATCTGCGGGCGTACGGAGGCGGACGGCGACGATCTCGAGTTCCGCTTCTGCTCCAAATGCGCCGGCAGCTATGAGTACTGCCAGGATCATCTGTTCACGCATGAGCACAGGCGATGAGGATACCAGGGACTTAAGGGTGGTAGAACTGTTTCTATCACCTTTTTTTTGCGCTTACATAAGATATAGGGAAAGAAGAAAAAGAAAGGATTCTGGTGAAAAATGGAACAATTTAAGAGATGTCCCGCGAATCGCGGTGGCATGGCCATGCGTATGGGTCTGGATGAGTATCCGCTCGCCATGGACTATGTGCCCTGGCAGCACTGGCACACCGTTTATGATCTGGAGAAGGGGCTGTCCCGCGGTACAATTTTTCCGGAGCTTTATAAGCCGTTTCTCGGCGTGAGAGGAGGGTGCAGGTAGATGGCGCAGAACAGTAAACCGAGCAGGAAACAAATGCTGGACTGGGTGGATATGGTCAGCTTCGCGGTTGTGGAGTCGAACCTGTATCTCGACACACACCCGGAGGATCCCGCGGCAATGGCTTACTTTGAGGAGAATAAAATGCTCCGTGAGCAGGCGCTGAAGGACTATGCGGCGCTCTACGGGCCGCTGAACATCGACTGCACGACCGGTATGGATGGGAAATGGGACTGGGTAAGCCAGCCCTGGCCCTGGGAAGGAGGCGTCTGCTGAATGTGGAATTATGAGAAGAGACTGGAGTATCCCGTAAACATTACCAATCCCAATCCGGAGATGGCAAAACTGATCATCTCCCAGTTCGGAGGTCCGGATCGCGGCAGGTTATACAGAGAATCCCCGCTTTTTCAGGATTGCAGTTTTTGGGTGGCGGTGCTATAGTTAAAATATCAGTTTAGAAAAAGGGAGAGCTGGAGGCGAAGGATGAATATTATTATCGCGGGATGCGGACAGGTCGGGCAGGTGCTGGCAGAGCAGCTCTGCAAAGATGAACATGACGTGACGGTGATCGATCAGAATTCGGAGGCAGTGCAGCGCGTGGTCTATGCTGCGGATGCCAGAGGCGTGATCGGGAATGCCGCGAGTCTGAATATCCAGATGGAAGCGGGCGTCGACAAGGCAGATCTGCTGATCGCAGTGACGAATGCGGATGAGGTGAATCTGCTCTGCTGTCTGATTGCAAAGAAATCGGGCGGCTGTCAGACAATTGCGCGCGTGCGCAATCCGGTCTATCACCAGGAAATCCACCATTTCAAGGAAGATCTGGGACTTTCGATGGTCATTAACCCGGAGTGGGCGGCGGCGATGGAGATTTCGAGGCTGTTTCGGTTCCCGTCTGCGATTAACATTGATACCTTTGCCAATGGACGGATCGAGCTGCTGCGTTTTCACTTACAGCCGGGCAATCCGCTCTGTGCGAAGAAGATCAAGGATCTGGAGGAGCTCTCCCGCTGTGAGGTGCTGATCTGCATCGTAGAACGACAGGGACAGACCCTGATCCCGGACGGCGATATGGAACTTCAGGAGGGTGATACGATTTCCATCGTAGCCTCGCCTGCGAATGCAAGCCGGTTTTTCCGTATGATCGGCATCGAGACAAATCAGGTAAAAAATACGATGTTGATCGGCGGGGGCAAGGTTGCCTTCTATCTGGCAAGGCGCCTGATCGAGATGGGTATTCAGGTGAAAATTGTAGAGAAGGATCGCGCGAGCTGTGAGCTTCTGAGTGATTTGCTGCCGAAGGCAACAATTATTTACGGGGACGGACGTGATGAGACGCTTCTCGCGGAAGAGGGGCTGGCGCGGGTGGAAGGCTTTGCGGCGCTGACCAATCAGGACGAGGAGAACGTCATGATGTCTCTCTATGCCAAGCATATGAGCAAGGCGAAGATCATTACCAAGGTCGACCAGGATACTTACAACGCGATCATTGGCTCTCTTGATATTGGAAGCATGATTTACCCGAAGAACATCACGGCTGAGACGATCATTCAGTATGTACGTGCGATGCAGAACTCAATTGACAGCAATGTGCAGTCACTGTACCGTCTTGTCGATGGAAAGGCGGAGGCACTGGAATTCATTATTCACAAGCAAAGTGAGCTGACGGATGTTCCGCTGCAGGAGTTGAAGCTGAGGGACGATCTGCTGGTCTGCGCAATCTATCGAAAGAGAAAGACCATTATTCCCAAAGGGCAGGACTGTCTGCGGGTCGGTGATTCCGTCGTCATTATCACGACAAGCAGCGGCGATCTGAAAGATCTGCGGGATATTCTGAAAAAAACGCGGGCAGCGGGATAAGGCGGGAGAGCAGCGATGAACAGGAAAATGGTACGCTATATCATCGGAAGTGTGGTGCTGCTGGAGGCTTTGTTTTTGCTGCTTCCGGCGCTGACCGCTCTGATCTACCGGGAAAAATGCCTGTGGGCTTTTCTGGCGACATCCCTGATCTGTATTGTATGTGGATGGCTGATGCGGGGACGGAAAAAGCCGGAGAACACGACGATTTTCTCTGTGGAAGGTTACACGAGCGTGGCACTGTGCTGGATCGTCATGAGCTTCTTTGGCGCGCTGGCGCTTTACCTCAGCGGTTCCTTCCCCAATCCGGTGGATGCGCTCTTTGAGATCATCTCCGGCTTCACGACGACTGGTTCCACGGTCATGGCGGATGTAGAGTCAGCTCCGCGCGCGGTACTGATGTGGAGAAGCTTTTCGCACTGGATCGGTGGCATGGGAATTCTCGTCTTCGTGCTGGCGGTATTGCCCTCGACGGGTGCGTCCAGCATGTATCTGATGAAGGCGGAGAGTCCCGGACCGTCCGTCGGCAAGCTGGTGCCGAAGGTGCGCGGTTCGGCGAAGCTTCTGTATCTGATCTATATGTTTCTGACTGTGGTCGAGATGGTCTGTCTGCTTGTCTCCGGCTGCCCGGTTTTTGACTCGATCAACCTGGCCTTTGCCACGGCGGGAACCGGAGGTTTCGGCGTGCTGAACAGCAGCGCGGCGGACTATAACGCAGTGACACAGTGGATTCTCACTGTTTTCATGATCCTGTTCGGCGTGAATTTCAATGTCTACTTCCTTTTCTATATGAAGAAGTTCAAAGACGGCCTGCACAGTGAGGAGCTGCGGACCTACCTCGGGATTATCGGCGTGAGCGTCCTCGCGATCGTGGTCAATATTTACCATATCTATCAGAATGTGGGAGTGACCCTGCGCCATGCGGCCTTCCAGGTGGCCTCGATCATCACGACGACGGGCTTCACGACCGCGGATTTTGACCAGTGGCCGGAGCTGTCGCGGACGATTCTGGTGCTGCTGATGTTCATCGGAGCCTGCGCAGGCAGCACCGGCGGCGGCATCAAGGTGATGCGTGTCAAGATTATGGCGAAAACGGTGCTGAAGGAGCTGGATTTCATCATTCATCCGCGCAATGTGCGGAAGATCCGCTTTGAAGGGAAGACAGTGGAACACGAGGTACTGCGTTCCATCAACGTTTTCCTGATCACCTACATCGTTATTTTTGTGACTTCACTGCTGATCATCTCGCTCGATAATTTTGACGGGATCACGAACTTCACCGCTGTGGCCGCGACGATCAACAACATCGGCCCCGGCCTGAACGGCGTCGGCGCGACGCAGAACTTCGCTGCATTTTCCAACTTGTCGAAGCTGGTGTTCTGCTTTGATATGCTGGCGGGCAGACTTGAGATCTTCCCAATGCTGATCCCGGCCGTCTATCTCGTGCGAAAGAGGGCGCGGTAACAGATACAGATATCCTTGCTGCTGCTCCGAAACACGATCTTTTCGATGATGCTTCGGAGCAGTTCATTTTTCTTCCGGATTTCGGGAGTGGAGGCATAGAGGAGCGCGAAAGCTCCGCCCGTGTCGGCAAGGTCTCGTTTTATGGTGTGAAGTGTGACTGTTTCCAGCTTTTGTATGGAGAGATAGTGGCTCTGCGGGCAGGTTCCCTTTGCATAGCGGCAGCACTGTAGCGCACCGTCCCGGGAGCTTCTGGTGAGCGAACCGCCGCAGCAGCCGCAGCGCACGAGCCCCTGGAACAGAAAGGCGGAGGGCGCGGGTTTTGGCATGTGAGTGCTGTCGGATCCTTCCAGCTTTTTCTGCACACTTTGAAAAAGGCTTTCTGAAATCAATGGCTCGTGGCAGCCAGGCACGAGCGTCATCTCGCCCTGCATGCTTCGGCGCAGCTTTCCGGTGTAGACCGGGTTGCCTAAAATATAGCGGACAGCGCGGGCTTCAAAAGGATTCCCGCGTGTGGTCTGTATGTTCCTTTCATTCAGTTTCCGCGCGATCGCGCGGCAGGAGCTTCCCCGCAGAAAATCCTCATAGATCATGGAGACAAAAGGCGCCCGCGTCGGATCCGGACTGAAATGCCCATTTTCCATGCGGTAGCCGAAGGGCGGAATGGAGACGACGCCGCCCCGTGAAAACTTTTCATTCATGCCGCGGCGTACTTCCTCCGCGAGGTTGATGGAGTAGTACTCGTCCATGGCCTCGAGCAGCGCTTCGATCAGGATGGAGGTCGGATCGCCGGAGAGCTGCTCTGTGATGGAAAGCACGTCGATGCCACACTCCCGGCGCAGCATGGATTTGTAGAGGATGCTGTCCTGGCGGTTCCGCGCGAAGCGGGAGAATTTCCAGAGCAGGATCACGTCAAAGGGGCGGGGCTTTCGCTTCGCCTCGGCGATCATGCGCAGGAAGGCGGGACGGTTCTGCGCCTTCCTGCCGCTGAAACCCTCGTCCAGATAGATGTATTCGTCCGGCAGGCACATGTCGTGTGTGCGTGCGTATTCTTCGATGCGCTTTAACTGGCTATCCGGGGAAAATTCGAGCTGCTCCTCGGTGGAGACGCGGATGTAGGCGGCTGCGGTTTTCATATTACCAATCTATGCGGGGAAACGGCGGCATATACTGTAAAAAAACGGAGAGAGTATGGGAAGATCGAGGGAACTGACGGCGCTTCCTTCGCACATTGCCACGGAGCAGGGCGAGAGACGCTGGGAGAGTCTCACAGAGCGAGAGAAGAAAGTCTTGCTACGACGGATGCAGAAGGAACTGGAAAGACAGAGGAAGAAAATGGGTGGCAGTGTATAACCTGCCGCGATTCGGAGGTCCCGATGGAGAGCTGGGTGCGAGCATGCGCTACCTCTCACAGAGGTACACGATGCCTTATAAGGAGTGCGCGGCTGTGCTGACAGATATCGGCACGGAAGAGTTAGCCCACCTCGAGATCGTCTGGGCCATCATCTATCAGCTCACGAAGAACATGTCGATGGAGCAGCTCAGGGAATCCGGCCTTCCGGCCTACTATGTGGACCACACCGGCGGGCTCTGGCCGCAGTCGGCAGGCGGCGTGCCGTGGACGGCGAACGAGTTTCAGTCTACCGGCGACGCGATTACCGATCTCAATGAGGACCTTGCAGCAGATGCTGCGATTTTGTAAGAGCAACTTTACAGGATCTGCATCAGCTGAGCAATGTCCTCTTCCGTGGTGGACCAGCTCGTGGCGAAGCGTACGATTGTGTGTTCCGCGTCCGGCTTCTCCCAGAAGCTGAAAGCGACCTGCTTTTTCAGGCGCTCGACCTCCTCGTCGCGAAGGAGAAGAAACTGCTGGTTGGTCGGGGACTCCAGGTAGAAGGTGTATCCCTTCTCGAGCAGTCCTTTTTTCAGGAGCTCCGCCATGTCGATCGCGTGGCGGCTGATCTGAAAATACAGCCCGTCCGTGAAGAGCGTGTCGAACTGGACGCCCAGCAGCCGTCCCTTTGCCAGCAGCGCGCCGTCCAGATAGAGCGGAATATTGTGTGCGCGGCAGATGGCGGAAAGCTCCTCCAGCTCCGCACGCGTATACAAAGTCCCGTACTCAGTGGGGTGAGAGAGGTAGACCATACCGGGAAATACCATGTGCTCGTGATTTTCATCCTGATAGAAGTTTTCGAGCAGCGCCTGAAGCTCCGCCGCTGCAATCCGGCCCTCGTGCTGCGGAAGCGTGAGCACCTTATGGCCGGCAGCTTCGATCGCGCCCGCCTCGTGGGTGCTGATATGTCCGGTATCGGCGGCGACGACGCCCTCATACTTGTCCAGCAGCGCGTCGATGACCGTCGCGTTGGTCTGCGTGCCGCCCGAGAGAAAGTAAATGTCCGCCTCCGGGCAGTTCAGGGCCGCGCGAATCTTTTCCTTTGCGCTCTCGCAATAAGGATCGTTTCCGTAGCCGGTCAGCGGCTCCCGGTTTGTCTCCATAAGGCGCTGCAGAATCCGTTCGTGTGCGCCACAGATATAGTCGTTTTCGAATGACAGCATCAGTCAAACCTCCCTTGTAAGCTCTTTCGTTATTGTAGCCCGTTTTCCTCACGAGGGCAACTTTTAAAAATTCCAGTGGATTTCGACGGGGACGTCGCGGCTGCCCGGAATCCTTTTACCGACAAAGATGTGGTCGATCAGTGTGTCGACGAACTCGCGGCTCAGGCGCTGCGGGTGCAGGGATTGCTCGATTCGTTCGCGGCGGGTCCCGTCTGTTTCGCGGAACTCCTCCATTTCTGACAACTTTCTTTTCCCGTCCGCGATCCGGTGTGCAAAGCGCTCGCGGGAGGTGTTGAAATCTTCGGACATTTCCAGATAATCGCTTTCGGAGAGGAGCCCCCGGACCTTGTCGAGATAGAGCTCGCGGATAGCTTTGCCGTATTCGGCCTTTCTCTTTTCCCAGAGAGCCAGGTCGGAGAGAAGACGGCTCTTTTGCTCCTGCAAATCATCACAAAAGGTGACTTCCTGTTCCAGCACTGCGAGGTCCAGATATTTCATGGTCAGGCGGTTCAGCTCCTCCCTGACAAGCCGCTCCAGTCTGTCAATGGAAATAAAAGCGCCGGCGCAGGCGTCCTTTGCAAGGTGACGGTTCGGACACTGCAGATAGTGTCTGCCCTGGCTGGCGGTGGAGCGCAGAGTATAGCCGCAGTTCATGCAGCGGGCTTTCCCTGCGAACAGACCGATGCTGCCGCCCGCAAAGGGCTTCGCCTTTTGTTTTATCAGGCTCTGCACGCGATCCCACAGTTCCCGCTCGATGATTGGTTCGTGCGTCCCCTCGACGATGATCCATTCCTCTCTTGGACGGGGCCTGTTTTGCCGTGTCTTATAGGAAAGACTGCCGTATTTTCCCTGTACCATGTTGCCGATATAGATTTCGTTGACCAGCATGGAGGAGATGGCGCTGTATTTCCAGAGTGTGCCGCTGCGGCTCTTTGGCTGCCGGTAGCGCAGGCCGCACAGACGCTTGTATTCCGTCGGATTCGGGACGCCTCGCTCGTTGAGCAGGCGGGCGATGGCGGTCTTGCCGCAGCCCTTGGAGTAAAGCGTGAACACCTCGCGGACGACGGTGGCGGCCTCCTCGTCGATGAGAAGGTGTCCCTTGTGTTCCGGGTCCTTGCGATAGCCGTAGAGGGCGAAGGCGCCGATGTGGAAACCGTTCTGCCGACGGTTCGTCAGGACGCTGCGGATATTTTCCGACATATCCTCCAGATACCATTCGTTGACGAGGCCGTTGATCTGCCGAGACTTCTTGTTTCCCCTGTTGGCGGTGTCCGCGTTGTCGACGATACTGACAAAGCGGATGCCCCAGAGGGGAAAGAGTCCGTGAATGTATTTCTCCACGAGTTCCAGCTCGCGGGTAAAGCGGGACTGCGTCTTGCAGAGCACGACGTCGAATCTGCGCTGCTCGGCGTCGTGCAACAGGCGCTGAAATCCGGGTCGCCGTCGGTCGGAGCCGGCATAGTCGTCGTCGCTGTAAATCTGGAAAACCTCCCATCCCTGCTCCATGGCGTATTGCAGCAGCATGGACTTCTGATTCTGGATGCTGGCGGAGTCGTCGCCCTCATGGCGCTTGTCGCGGTCCTCCTCGGACAGGCGGCAGTAAATCGCTGCCTTCATGAATGCTTTGTCCTTTCCAGACGGCTGATGATTTCAATCCATATTCTGGTGAAGTCCTCTCTGGAAATGGCGTTTTCGCCGCCTTTGAAAACGCTTTTGCAGATGGTGGTGGCGGGTTTTTCTGACACCGGCGTGGCTCCTTTTTGGAAATGTCGGTATATGTTATGTGCCTGGGCTGGTCCATTATACTGATTTATAACGAGCCCCTGATTCTGCAGGGAGCAAGGCAGGTGGGCAAGACATGGTCCATTCTGGAGTTCGGACGCGCCGGACTATCATGTGATTGTGGCGGGCAGCCTGCTCGGCGTTGCCGTAAACAGGGCAAAATTCTCGTTTCCGGTCGGCAAGGTGGATATGAAGACTCTCTACCCGATGGATATGGAGGAGTTCCTTCTGGCCTGTGGAGAAGGGAAGCTGGTGGAGCAGATCCGGAGCTGCTTTGAGAAGAATACGCCGTTGCCTGCGGCGCTGCACGATGCGGCCATGCAGCTTTACCGTCAATATCTGGTCGTGGGAGGCATGCCCGAATGTGTCCTGCAGTTTGTGGATACGAAGGATTACATCCTGCTTCGCCATACACAGGACACGATACTCGCCAGTTATCTGAATGATATGAGCAAGTACAACAATCTGAATGAGATTAAGAAAATCCGGCTTGCCTATGACAGCATTACCGTCCAGCTTTCCAGAAAAAACACCCGTTTTCAATACAAACTGATCAAAAAGGGGGCGCGGGCGTCCGAATTTGAAAACGCGATTGAATGGCTCTGCCTGTCGGGTATTGTATCGCGTGTATTTAAGGCGGAGCAGATCAAAAAGCCGCTGGAAAATTACCGCGATATTGACGCTATTAAAATTTATGTGTCGGATATGGGGCTGCTCTGTGCAAAGAAAGACCTGGCGGCGAATGATGTTCTCTACATGGTGGACGAGATAAACGATTTTAAGGGTGGCATGGCGGAAAACTATGTCAATGTACAACTGTCCATCAACGGCTACCGGACTTTTTACTGGGTGTCCGAGCGCGGCGTCGAGATCGATTTTATTATTCAGCGCGACGGTCAGCTCATTCCCATCGAAGTGAAGTCGGCTGACAATACCAGGGCAAAGAGCCTGAAGCGCTATCAGCCCGCATACGCGATCAAGCTCTCCTCGAAAAACTTTGGATTTGAAGACGACAAAAAGACGGTGCCGCTTTACGCTGCATTTTGTATTTGACAGCGTTATCCAATCGATTTCCCCAGATGAAAGAATCCCTTTCTTTCTCTTCTGTTCTGGGGTAAAATACAGGAGAGGGGCAGCGAGGTGACAAAAAAGTGAAGCAGGATCCGTTTCAGGAATATATGAGAGAGTCCGAGCCGGACAAACGGGATAAGGGTTACGCGTGGCACACGGCCATCGGCCTGCAGGCAGTCGATGGCTTGACAACATCGGAGTATCTGGAGCGATTTCTGCGCAATCTTCTGCTGAATGAGAAACATCCGCTTCATAACCGGAGCCTGCACATCAGCGGAACTTTCTACACAGTGGAAAAAGTGAACATAGAAGGGCGACTTACGCCGAAGACCGCGGCTCATGTTCAGAAACTGTTCGAGGCATTCGGCTTTCAGACGATCTTTGGCAGGTCAGATGTTCAGCGTGTGCTTGGATTGAAGGAGACAAGAAGCTCGGCCCTGCTGCGTCAGATGGCAGAAACCGGCGTTACCAGACCGGTGTCTGGCTACGGAAAAGGAAAGTATTGCTTTCAATGGCCTGAGTAGAGGTGATAGTTATGGAATATTTCTGGTATATTATTGCGGCGTTGGGCGCTGGCGTCGGCACCGGCCTGGCCGGTCTGTCCGCGGCGACAGTGATGGTCCCGATTCTGATCGTGCTCTGCCCCTCCTTTGGCGGCGAGTACGGCGCGTATCAGGCGACGGCCATCGCGCTGGCGTCGGACATCCTGGGCTCGGCTGTGACGACCTCCGTCTACGCGAAAAATAAGCGAATTGATTTAAAGCATGGCTGGGTCATGCTGGTCTGCATCATCGGACTCAGCGCGGTCGGCAGCTATGCCGCCTATCTGGTGGGAAATGTGGTGCTGGGCGGCTTCACCCTGATCCTGACCTTCTGCATCGGCATTCGTTTTCTGCTTAAACCGGACACCTCGAAGGAGGGAGCGGACGCCTCCCATGTGCGGCTGGGCTGGAAGGAGATTCTCATATCTCTGTTTTTCGGCCTGACGATTGGCTTCGGCACAGGATTCGTGGGGACCGGCGGCGGTATGATGATGCTGGTCGTCTTTACGGCGTTCCTGGGCTATGATCTGAAAACTGCGGTGGGCACCAGCACCTTCATTATGACCTTCACCGCCCTGATCGGTTTTATCAGTCATTCGCTGATTCACCCGGCCATCGTGCTGGAACGCTGGCCCGTGCTGATCATCTGCATCGTCACCGCGACGGCGACGTCTCATGTCTCCGCCCAGTTCGCAAACCGTGTGAACAACAAGACCGTGGGCAGGGTCACGGGCGTGATTCTGACGCTCCTGGGTGCTGCCATGATCTACCTTAACTACTTTTGTTAAACGAATCTTCTTCCATTCGCCCCATGATATAGTTACAACGATGTACCTGCCGAATTATGTCAAAAACGTAGTTTTATCAGTTGTAACTTATAAAAAATGATTTTTGCGTTGAAAATCAGATATAATAGTGATAAAATATATTGGAAATCCTGGAAGGGAGAGGTCCTTTATGATAAAACGGGAAGCCTATATGAGCCGTATCCGGCCTTTTATCGGGAATGAGCTGATCAAGGTTCTGACCGGTATCCGCCGTAGCGGTAAGTCCGTCATGCTGCAGCTCATTCAGGAGGAGCTGATCGAGAACGGTATTGATCCGGGGCAGTTCATTTCCCTGAATTTTGAGAATATGAGCAACGCACAGCTTTGCAGCGCTTCTGCCCTGCATGAGGAGATTATTCATCAGGCGGAGAAAATCGGCGGCAAGGTTTATTTGTTTTTTGATGAAATACAGGAAGTGACAGACTGGGAAAAGTGTATCAATTCTTTTCGCGTAGAATTGGATTGTGACATTTATATTACCGGTTCCAATGCCAGACTGCTCTCCGGAGAGCTGGCTACTTACCTTGCCGGGCGTTATGTAGAATTTGTGATCTATCCGTTCTCATTTGGGGAGTTTCGGGAGCTGTATCACAGCGTTTTTCCGGACGCAGACGACAGACAGTGCTTCACAAAGTATCTGACGCTGGGCGGAATGCCCTATCTTGCCAACCTTCGTTATGACGATGTGGCCAGCCGCCAGTATCTGCGCGATCTGTTCAACTCTGTCGAGCTGAAGGATGTCGTCAGGAGAAATAATATCCGGGATGTGGATATGCTGGAACGAATTATTGCTTATCTTACTGCCAATGTCGGTACCACGTTTTCCGCTACAGCTATTTCCAGATACTTGAAAAACGAAGGACGCCCGGTGTCGACGGAAACAGTACTCAACTATATCAAAGCCTGTACGGACGCCTTTTTGTTTTACCGGGTGAAACGGCAGGATCTGCAGGGCAAAAAGATACTGACCGTCAACAAAAAATACTATGTTGCCGATCATGGTATCCGGGAGGCCGTGTTTGGCGGCAATACGAAAGACATTCAGCTGGTCCTGGAAAATATTGTTTTTATGGAGCTGCTGCGCCGTGGCTATTCTGTCACCATCGGAAAACTGTCCGGCAGAGAGGTCGATTTCGTATGTGAATATCAGAGCAGAAAGCTGTATGTCCAGGTTTCCTATCTGCTTGCTTCGGAGGAGACGGTTCGGCGGGAGTTTGGCGCCCTGGCTGCTATCCGTGATAATTTTCCCAAATATGTCGTCACGATGGATGAACTGGACATGAGCCGGGACGGAATCAGGCACTTTAATATTCGTGATTTTCTGCTGGCAGAGGAGTGGAACTGAGTTTGTTTTTACACGATCGCAGCAGAGCAGAAAGCGCGCACAACCTACGACAATCTGATCCGCATCATTCAGGATCCGGAAGTCCTCGATCCCCTGCGCTTCCTGCGGGCGCGTGAGGTCGTGCACTTCCAGCGCTTCGGTGAAGCGAAACGGGAAGATGGAAGTAAAAGTTCTCAGACTCCGGAGATCTCCTCCCAGGATTCTTCATCAAATTCCCGCTGTTTGAAATAATATTTCCGGTATTCCTCCGTGATCTCCCGGATAATCCGGCAGGGATTCCCGGCGGCGAGCATATTGTCGGGAATGTCCTTTCCGACGACGCTGCCCGCGCCGATCACCACATTGTCGCCGATCGTCACGCCGGGCAGGATGATCGCTCCGCCGCCGATCCAGACGTTGTCGCCGATGGTGACGGGAATGCCATATTCATAGCCGGAATTGCGGCTATCAGGGTGAAGCGGGTGTCCCGCCGTATAGATAGAGACGTTCGGCGCGATCTGGGCATTTTTGCCGATCGTGACCTTGCCTACGTCCAGAATTGTCAGATTATAATTGGCGAAAAAGTTTTCGCCCACCTCGATATTCCAGCCATAGTCGCAGTGAAACGGCGGCTCGATCCAGAGCTCTTCGCCGGTTTTTCCGAACAGATCCTTCAGTAGCGCCGGGATGCGGTCGCGCCCGGAAGGCGGCAGCATATTGAATTCGTAGATTTTCTGCTTGCACTGTTCGCGTTCCTCCTCCAGGCCGTCCAGCCAGGCCTTGTATGGCAGTCCCGCCAGCATTCGTTCCTTTTGGTTCATACTTGCTCTCCTTCCTATATGATTTGACAACGAAAGTTTATTTTTCAGAAAACAAACATGATATATTTGTGGCATGATCGGATCCGAAAAACATTATAAGCCAAAACCTTCGCGTTTCCAATAGCTTTTAATAAAAGTTCCGGAGTTTTAGACGGATGTCATTTTCAGTAATTGAATCACACGCCGATATCGCGTACAATAGGTTCAATAAAGAAAAAAGACGGGAGCGCACAGGATGAACCTGATATATAAAAGAGCTACAATAGAGGACCTCGATCTGCTGACGGAAACCAGGATCCGGGTATTGCGGGCAGCAAACCGGCTGTCCGATGACGCTGATATGAGCGAGGTGGCAAGGGAATCGTATCATTATTATCAGGAAGCGCTGCAGGACGGCTCCCACATTGCTTATCTGGTTTTCGACGGAGAATGCCCGGTCGGAGCAGGCGGCGTGAGCTTCTTTCAGGTCATGCCGACGTACCACAATCCGAGCGGGAAGAAGGCCTATATCATGAACATGTATACGGATCCCGCGTACCGCAGAAGAGGTATCGCCCTGCACACGCTGGATCTGCTGGTCCAGGATGCCAGAAAGCAGGGAATCACCGCGATCTCCCTGGAGGCGACACAGATGGGCAGACCCCTGTATGAGAAATATGGCTTTGTAAAAATGGAGGACGAGATGGAACTGCCAGTGTCATGAAGCAGCTATCCTGAGAGAATTACGGACAGGCCGTCTTTCATAAGATAAAACATGAAAGACAGACCATTTTATGAGAGTAAGAGGGCGGCGATCTCCGAGCAGAACATGCAGCTTGAGGTGATCGAGCGCCGTCCCGGCTATACAGAGGAAGAAAGAGAAACCGTAAAGGCTGACATCGGAAGGCAGCTCTTTACGGTTTTTGCAGACAAACCGGATCAGTCTTTAAATAAATAGTTCATTCTCTTTCCTTACAGAACAGACCTTCTTCATCGCCAGCGCCGCAGCCGAAACCACCGCTGCATTCAATTTGCGGGCGGACTGTGGGCATTGAACCACGCATCTCATACAGGAAATGCACTTTTTACTGTCCGCGGTTCTGATATTGTCCCTGCTGATGGCCTGCGCCGGACATTTTTCAGCGCAAAGACCGCAGTCAACACATTTACTGTCTGCTTTTGGCACCAGTCCCATGCTGCCTCCCTTTTTATAGGGGCGATTGCCGGGTATCTGTAATGCGGGTATTTCAGCGCCGCAGTTTTTCGATTTTTCCAGAATTTTTCCGGCAAAGCTGCGCAATTCCTTCTGGTCCTGCTGATCCGGTCGGCCAGCAGCGTACTGATGCATGATGGAATGCTCCGCAACCGCGGAGATGGCGGCAAGAACCCTGAAATTACTCTGTTCCGCAAGATCGCTCAGTTCAAGCAGGGTATCTTCATACGCGCGGTTTCCATAGACGCAGACGACAACGCAACGGGCTCCGTTACCGTTTATTTTCGCAAGCCGTTCAGCCGCAAGAGCAGGCACGCGTCCGCCAAAAGACGGAGCCGCGATAACAGCGAGATCGTCCTGTTCAAAATGCAGGGCGGTATCATCAGTTCGGGGATCACTCAGGTCAATCCTGTCAACAGTTTCGCTCCATTCCGCTGTAAGAATATCCGCGACCTTTTGCGTTCCTCCGGTTGGGCTGAAAACAATCTGATTTACTTCCATGTTCGTTCCTCCTGTAATTTTTGTATTTCTATGCGTTAAACACGTACCTGTCCAGGCGCTCCATGGCTTCCTGCACCCTTGTAAGCGGAAGCGCCAGGTTCATACGGATATGGCAGGGACCATAGAAATTCCGCCCATCCTGCCAGACGACGCCGACATCGAAGCCGGAGCGCTGCAGCTGGTCGATCGTTTTGCCATATTCCTCGCACCACTTACTGCAGTCCAGGAACAGCATATAGGTGCCCTCGGGTCTGGCAAGCTCCACACCCCTGAAATGCGTTTTGATGTAGTCATAAGCATAATTCACATTGCCGCTGAGCGTTTCGCGCAGTTCATCGACCCATTGCCCGCCATCCTGACAGTACGCGCCGATCAGCGCATACATGGACAGCACGTTCATGTTATTATAATGCGACAGCGAGGATTCTTTATCGACACGGTCGCGCAGCGTCTTGTTGTAAATAATATGATAGGAGCCCACCAGCCCTGCCAGATTGAAGGTCTTGGACGGAGCATACAGGGCGACGGTATTCTGCCTGGCCCAGTCGCTGACGCTCTGTGATGGCGTGTGTCTGTGGCCGTTCAGGATGATATCCGACCAGATTTCGTCCGAAACCACTTTTACATCATATTTTTCAAACAAGGCAAAGGCTTTCTCCAGTTCCCATTTTTCCCATACACGCCCGCAGGGATTGTGCGGCGAGCAGAACACGGTCGCGTGAATGTTATTCTCCACAATTTTTTTCTCCATGTCCTCATAGTCCATGCGCCAGACGCCGTTCTCGTCCAGCACCAACGGGGAGAGAACCATGTGATAGCCATTATTTGTAAGGCTGTTGATGAAACCGACGTAGGTGGGAGAGTGAAGAAGAATATTGTCTCCCCGGGAGCAGAGGGTATTCAGCGCGCTGATCACCCCGCCGAGTACGCCGTTTTCATATCCAAGATGCTCCTCATTAAGTCCATTTACATCGTTCCGCGTCTCCTGCCAGCGGATAATCGCCTGCAGATATTCCTGCCTTGGACGAAAGTATCCAAAGTGCGCCTTCTGAATCCTGCCCGCTATGGCTTCCTGAATCCCCGGAAATACAGGGAAATTCATATCCGCCACCCACATGGGAATTGCATCAAAGCCATCTTTCGGGCCGGGAACAGGACTCCTGGCAATACCGACTGCGTCTACCGCAATCGCGTCCTCGCCGCGGCGATTCATAATAGAAGTAAAGTCATATTTCACTTTCTTTTTCCTCCTGTCAATGCGGGGAATGTTCTTGCGCTTAAGTAACTCACGATTTAGATACTAACATATTATTATAAATTTTGCTATAATGCAAGAAGCATTCTTGCTTTTACGAAATCAATCGCGTATGATAAATGTCAGAAAGCAGTAAATGGAGGTCTCTATGTATTATCCTGATAATATTGAACCGCGTATACGTCTGATCAGCGAAATTCTGGAATTGAAAGCCATCTCGACCAAGGAATTCACACAGTATATGAATGCAAGTCGCGGTTATAATACGGATGATTTTATCTACATGCGGGAAGCGCACTTTATGCTCGCAGTAAAGCCCGATGACGGGGCGACCATGTCGGAGATCGCGGAGGCATTGGCGGTGTCCCATGGTGCGGTGTCCCAGATTGCCGCTCGCCTTGAAAAAAAAGGATATATAACCCGCTCAAAAAATCCTTCCAACCGCAGGGAAACGATCGTCACACTTACGGGGAAGGGAAAAGATTTTTACTGGGAGCATCTGAAATATGACTGTGATCGATACAAAAATCTGGATCAGACCTATCTCCATCAATTTACGGAAGAGCAGTTGGAGATGATCCGCGATTATGAGTCGTACATGTGCAGGTGGTTTACAGGTGAGTAAAATCCGCAGGTTTTTTGGCAAAATCGATAAAAAACAATAATTTCTGTTGACAGAGGTGATACTTTTCAGTAATATTATTTTAGGTGCTAAAAAGTGCGCCTTTTGTTCGAACAAATATTTTAGATGCTAAAACAAAAAGCCTGCATTAGAAGGCGGAGAAAGGGAGTGAATTTGTGCAGTTTAACTTTGATCAGTCTGTGGACCGCAGAGGGACCTATTCCATGAAGTATGACGACAGAAAGTATTTCTGGAGGCTTGTTCCGGATTTGCGGCTTGATGAGGACAGCATCCGTCTGTTGATCGCGGATATGGATTTCCAGTGCGCTCCGGCGATCACACGGGCGCTTCACCGCGTGGCGGATTTCGGCACCTTCGGCTATACCACGGACGAAGCCTCCGATGAATATCGCGGGGCTATTATCTCATGGTATCAGCGCAGGTTCGGAGTGGAGCTGAAGAGAGAGTGGATTGTGCACTGCAGCGGGGCGCTGGACGGAATCGGGCAGTCGATCCGGGCATTTTCTTCTCCGGGAGACGGTATCATTCTGTGCCGCCCGGTTTACAGCAATTTCACATCGACGATTCAGAGGCTGGGACGGCGGGTTGTGAACTGTCAGATGCTGCAGCCGTCTCCAGGCGATTACCGGATGGACTGGGAGAAGTTTGAACAGCTCTGCGCCGAGCCGGAAAACAAGGTATATGTGCTCTGCTCTCCGGAAAACCCTGTGGGACGGGTCTGGACGAAAGAGGAGCTGGCGCGCATGGCGAAGATCTGCCGTGAAAATCATGTGATTCTCGCTTCAGATGAAATTCATTCGGATCTGGTTCGCTCCTGGGTGAAACACATCCCTGTGATTGACGCATGTGCCGACCGCAGCAATCTCGTGATGGTTTCCGGCGTCAATAAATCCTTTAATCTGATGGGATTGCAGTGCGCTTACACAGTAATCCCGGATGATAAGCTCCGGGCGCGGTTCTGCGCCGATTATGCGACGGAAATGCCGTCCCCCTTCTCGATTGCAGCCATGACGGCTGCGTACAATGAGAGCGAAGACTGGCTGGATGCGCTGAACGCTTATCTCGACGAGAGCATAAGGGAAACGGTCGATTATCTGAAGAAAAAGCTGCCGAATGCGACGGCATATGTTCCGGAAGGCACCTATATTCTGTGGGTTGATTTCTCCGGCTATGGTTACCCGGCGGATACGCTTCAGTATATTGTCAATCATCTCGCAAATGTTGCGATTCAGGGCGGGCTTGCTCATGATCCGGAGCAGGGAGAACATTATCTCCGTCTTTGTCTCACCAGCCCGAAGGCGGTCATTCTTGAGGCCATCGACCGTATCGCGAGAGCGATCGAAGAATATGAACAGACAACAAGATAAGAGAATAGAATAGGAGGAACTCATGGACACAATTGCAACGGTAAATGGAACAGTATGGGTATTTGCAATTCTGCTGATTGTCAATGTCGTCGTTCAGGCTCTGCTTTTCCTGCGCCTGGCATTGAATTTTAATAAGAAACATAAAGTGGTCACGCAGGAAGAAATCGGACAGGCTGCAAAGACAGGAGCGCTGGCGGCGGTAGGGCCCTCGATTTCTGTGCTGTCAGTGCTGCTGTCTCTGATCGTTCTGATTGGCTCGGGAGCTGCGTTTATGCGCTGCGGGGTGATCGGCGCGCCGGTTTTTGAACTGATGATAGCAAGTCTGTGCTCCAGTACGATGGGGGTCGAGTTCGGGACGGAAGCATTTACACCGGCCGTTTTAGTGCTCTGCCTTTTTGGAATGACGCTGGCGTCTGCGCCTTATATGCTCAACACAATTATTACGCTGAAACCTCTGGATAATGCAACGGAGAAAAGCAAAAAGAGCGGTGGCCGCAGCTTTGTCCCCTATATGTCGAAGGCAGCGATGATGGCAATTCTGGGATATATGATGATGTCATATGTGAACACGCCGGTAAAGGTGGTCGCAGCGATCACATCAGCAGTGGTCTGCTATCTGATTATACTGCTTGGAAATAAAGTAAAGGGACTTGCCAGCTTTGGCATGGCGATTGCCATGATTGCGGCGATGGTTGTTGGCCAGCTTATTACGGTGTTGATGTAAAGGAAAAGAAGAATGAGTGAAATGAATACGACAAACACAGAAAGCAGAGAAGCCGAAGCGCAGGATGCTTACACGGCGGAATTTGTGCCGAATGTACACAGAATCGGACGGATCACCATGGTGGTGGCTCTGTTTTTCTCTTTCCTTCCGACTGCTTATTTTCTGATTGTGAAGGGCTATACGACACCTGTTACGGATTATATTAATGTAATCGTCGCACTTTGCGTTTTCTGTTTCGGAGTCTGGGTGACGGAACCGCTGGCCTACTGGCCGGTCCTGGGAAGCGCCGGAACCTATATGGGTTACCTTTCCGGCAATGTGAGTGGTATGCGCTTTCCGGTGGCACTGAATCTGCAGTCAGCCATGAAGGCGGATATCAACACCCCGCGCGGGCAGATTGTGACCATCGTGGGAATTCAGGCGTGACTGCAGGCTTGATGAAAGTGCGGAAACGCATTGAGAAAAATGTTCTGGAGGGTTTAATCGATGAAGACAATGTTTATCGATATGCACTGTGATTCCCTGTCCATGCTGCTTCTGCGGGACAGGGAAAAAGCGGACCTCTACGACTCCGGGGTCATAGCGGTAGATTTCAGGAGAATGGAAGAGGCGGGGCAGCTGGCGCAGTTTTTTGCAGTATTTCTCCCGCCAAAGAGAATGTATGGTGCGCTGGGTCTGGAAGCCATGGAGGATGAGGTATATATTCAGACGCTGCGGACATATCTGCAGGATAATCTGGCAAGGCATCCGGAGATGATCGCCCTGGCTGCAAATGCTGACGAGGTAAGACAAAATAAAAAGGCCGGGAAAATGTCTGCGATTCTGAGTATGGAGGATGGTCGCGCCGTAAACGGCAGAATGGAAAAGCTGAAGGAATTCTACGATCAGGGCTTCCGCGCCCTGTCGCTGACCTGGAACGAACCGAACTGCTTTGGCGCGCCGAATTCCGATGACCGGGAGATCATGACCAGCGGTCTTACAGACTTTGGAAAAGAGGCCGTCAGCTACATGCAGGATCTGGGAATGCTGGTGGACGTATCCCATCTGTCTGACGGGGGCTTCTATGACGTTGCGGATATCTGCAGAAAACCCTTCGTCGCAACGCACTCCAACGCGCGTGCCTTAAGTCCGCACCGCAGGAACCTGACAGATGAGATGATCCGGACGCTGGGAAAAGCGGGCGGTGTGGCCGGGATCAATTTTGGACCGGAATTCCTGAACAAAGACATCAGCTGCAAGGACAGCACGGCGGCTCTGATGGCCCGCCATGCACGCCATATGGCGAATGTCGGCGGTATCGACTGTGTGGGAATCGGCTCGGACCTGGACGGAATCAGCGGGAATCTTCAGATTTCTGACTGCTCGAAAATGTCATTGCTGGAGGATGCACTGTCAAAGGAAGGCTTCAGCGGAGGAGAGATCGAGAAGATATTTTATAAGAATGTAATCCGTGTGATGGAAGATGCCATGGACTAGGCGAAAAAGAAGCGCCGGGCCCCCGACAGGGTGTCCGGTGCTTCTTTCTGTACAAAAAAGCATAAAATATAACATTTCATGTGAGAAGAGCAGGATCTTTAGATGGAAAGAGCCACATATTACGATGCCCTTTACGCCCGCCAGTCTGTGGAGCGGGCAGACAGCATTTCGATCGAGAGCCAGCTGGAATACTGCCGCTGTGAGACTCACGGCGGTCCGTATCGGGAATACGCAGACCGGGGCTACAGCGGCAAAAATACGAATCGTCCGGCCTTTGAGGAGATGCTGGGGGATATCCGGCAGGGGAAGATCGCGCGGGTGATCGTCTACAAGCTGGACCGGATCAGCCGCTCGATCCTGGACTTCGCCAATATGATGGACGTGTTTCAAAAATACTCCGTGGAGTTTGTCTCCTCCACGGAGCGTTTTGATACCTCCACGCCGATCGGCCGGGCAATGCTCAATATCTGCATCGTCTTTGCGCAGCTGGAGCGGGAGACGATACAGAAGCGCGTGACCGACGCCTACTATGCGCGCTGCCGGCGCGGCTTCTATATGGGAGGGCGGATTCCCTACGGTTTTGCGAAGACAGATACGGTGATCGATGGTGTCAGAACCTCCATGTATGTCCCGGTTCCGGAGGAGGCGGAGCAGATACGCCGGATGTATGAGCTGTACGCAGATCCTGAAAATTCGCTGGGAGATATTATCGCTGATTTTAACGAGCGGGGGTTTCGCCATCTGCGCGGTGGGACGTGGACGACGGCGCGGCTGAGCGAGATGCTGCGTAATCCGGTCTATGTGCGGGCGGATATGGACGTCTATGATTTTTTCCGGGAGCAGGGGGCGAATATCGTTAATCCGGTTTCTGACTTTACCGGCTACAATGCCTGTTATCTTTATCAGGGAACCGTATCGACTTCGCGCCGTCAGGGCGACCTGCGCGACAAGGAGATCGTGCTCGCGCCCCATGAGGGGCTTGTCTCTTCATATGTATGGCTGAAATGCAGGCGGCGCTGCCTTCAGAATCGCCGCTCCACCAGAACCTGCGGGGCGAAGAATTCCTGGCTCTCCGGCAAGGTTAAATGTGGCAGGTGCGGTCACAGCCTGACAATTGCGAAGGCGAATACCAGGCGGCAGCGCTATTTTGTCTGCAGTGCAGCGCTTGCGACGAAGAAGGAGAAGTGCCGGGGAACGCTCTGCACAGTCTATGCGGAGGTGCTGGAGGAATATGTGCATCGCGCGATAGGGGAGCGGCTGGCGGAATTCCCCGTGCCTGCAGGCCCGGAGGAGCGCTGCGCTGATCCGCAGATCAATGAGAAACGGATTCGGCTGGCGGGGATTGAGAAGGAGATTCAGGAGCTGCTGGCAAAGACCGTTGATGCCAATGCGGTCTTACTGCGTTACATCGGAGAACATGTGGAGGCGCTGGATGCGGAGAAGAAGAGACTTCAGGAGGAGATAGGGGCGCTGACTGCCGCGCCGGACGAGCAGACTACACCGCTGATCAATCCCGCTGCGAAATGGGAGACCTGCAGTTTTGAGCAGAGGAAGGCCGTGGCGGATATTCTGATTAACGTGATCACGATCGCGGACGGAAAGATGGAAATCACGTGGAGTATTTGATACTTGCATCCGCCCGTTTCGGCGAAGCTCTGCGTATCGTGCAGGATCATCTCGACGCCAATAATTTCTATATCATGAATCCGGAGTTCGACACGGGCGTGCAGGGAAAGTGCATGGATTAAAACAAAAGGCAGCCGTCCGGCAGACTTTAAAGCAGCCGGACGGCTGTTTCTTATTGACAAAGTGCCGTCTCTTCCTGTACTTTGGAATGAGACAGGCCTGGCCCGTTTTGCCGGTTGACCAGGTGGAAAGGCATGATGGAATGATAAAATCAGTGATATTTGATCTGGATGACACGCTGTACAGCTATCAGGATGCGCATGCGATAGCGCTCGCAGAGCTTTCTGTCTATGCAGAACAGGAACTGGGTATCCCGCGGGAAGAGTTCCCGGGGTTGTATCAGAGCCGTCTGGAAGCGGCGCAGAAACTTATGGGCAATGTGGCGGCAACGCACAACCGCCTGCTCCGCGCCCAGATGATCCTGGAGGACAGAGGTTTGCCGCTGTATCCGCACGCGCTCCGGATGTGCGATATCTACTGGGATACATTTCTTGGAGCGATGAAGCCTTTTGCAGAGGCGCAGGACACCCTTGCCGCGCTGCGGGAGCGCGGCATCCGCATCGGGATTGGGACCAATATGACGGCATATATGCAGCTTAAAAAGCTGGAACAGATGGAGCTTCTGCCCCTTGTAGATTTTTATGTTTCCAGTGAGGAGGCCACGGCAGAAAAACCTGCGCCTGCGTTTTTCGCAAGATGTGTCCAGAAAGCGTCCTGCCGGGCCGGGGAGTGTCTGTTTGTGGGAGACAGCCTGGAAATGGACGTCCGCGGAGCCCTCGATGCCGGCCTGCATGCGGTCTGGTTCCGGCCGGAGGGATTGATTCCCGAAGAGAAGGCCATACAGATTACGAAACTGTCAGAGGTTATGGCGCTGCTGTAATTTCTTCTTGCTTTTTCATAAAGCCTGCGATATAATTGTTGCGTTGTCGGGGTATGGCTCAGTTTGGCTAGAGCACACGGCTGGGGGCCGTGGGGTCGCAGGTTCGAATCCTGTTACCCCGACTTTTGAGGGACTGCCGGAGGGCGTGCTCCAGAGAGGGAGTCTGTTTCTACAGACTCCCTTTTCGTGATAGAGAGTAAGGATGAATTACCGATGAAAAAGACGCCGTTTGTGACCAGAGAACAGATCGAGGAGATCGCGAAAACATATCCTACGCCTTTTCATATCTATGACGAGAGAGGGATCCGGGAAAATGTAAAAAATCTTTATGAGGCTTTTTCCTGGAATCCGGGCTACAAGGAGTATTTTGCCGTGAAGGCGACGCCGAATCCCTTCCTGATGGAGATTCTGAAGGAGTATGGCTGCGGCAGCGACTGTTCATCGGAGGCGGAGCTGTTACTCTCGGACGCGGTCGGGATAAATGGTCAGGATATCATGTTTTCTTCCAACGATACCCCGCCGGAGGAGTTCGCCCTGTGTGAAAAGCTGGGCGGTATCATCAATCTGGATGATATTACGCATATTGCGGTGGTTGAGCAGACGCTCGGTTATCTTCCGAAGACCATGAGCTGCCGTTACAATCCGGGTGGATACTTTAAGATGAGCAACGGCATCATGGACAATCCCGGCGACGCCAAGTACGGTATGACGGAGGCGCAGATGATCGAAGCCTTCCGGATCATGAAGGAAAAGGGCGTGGAGCATTTTGGAATTCATGCTTTCCTGGCGAGCAATACGGTGACGAATGAATATTACCCGCTGCTGGCAAAGGTACTGTTTGAGCTGGCGGTTCGCCTGAAGGAAGCGACAGGCGTGCATATCAGCTTTATCAACCTCTCCGGCGGGATCGGGATCCCCTACCGGCCGGATCAGGAGCCGAACGATATCTTCGTCATCGGCGAGGGGGTGCGCAGTGTCTACGAGGAGATTCTCGTGCCCGCCGGTATGGGCGATGTCTCTCTCTGCACGGAGCTGGGCCGCTATATGACAGGCCCCTTTGGCGCGCTGGTGACAAAGGCGATCCATGAGAAACACACACACAAGGAATATATCGGTGTGGACGCCTGCGCGGCGAATCTGATGCGTCCGGCGATCTATGGCGCCTATCATCATGTGACGGTGCTGGGAAAGGAGAACGAGCCCTGTGATCACATCTATGATGTGACCGGCTCCCTCTGTGAAAACTGTGACAAATTCGCAGTGGATCGCGCGCTGCCCAGGATCGAGAAGGGCGATTATCTCTTTATTCATGATGCGGGCGCGCACGGACACTCGATGGGATATAATTACAACGGAAAACTGCGTTCCGCGGAGCTCCTTTTACGGGAGGACGGCTCGGTACAGCTGATCCGACGGGCAGAGACGCTGAATGATTATTTTGCGACTTTCGACTGTTTTGAAGTCGGGAAAAAGCTGATCCGGTAATCGTGAGAACCGACCGGGTCGGGAGGAGAGAAGAAATGCCGCAGCCGAAAAAGGGCTACAGAGGAAAAAGACATAAAAAAAGAATGCTCTCGCGTATACGTGCGACGTTGATATCCATGGTGGCGACGCTGGGTCTTGTGCTGGTCGTGGCGCTGGTCTGGTGGTTTTTGTGGGGAAGTTCGATCGGGGTTTCCTCTGATGACTGCGTCCTTGCGGAGCAGGAGGACGGCACTATGGTCCTGTCCTGGAAGGAAGTACGGGGAGCGGAGAGTTATGTGGTAAAGGCCAGCTGGAGTGACGATGAAGGAAAGAATGCCTTCGAGGCAACCGTAGAGACGAACAGCTGCAGGATTCCGATCACTGCGGATATCGGCGAGTGTACGCTGAGTGTGCGCACCGGGGGAAATCTGCCCAGAACCATCGTAAAATTTACTACAAATCTGTCTCTGGGACTGGCAAACGCGAGCTGGCATCTGAATGAGGAGACCGGTGTGCTGAATGCCATGTATACGCTGACGGGAGGAGCTTCCTGCAGTGTCTGCCTTCTGGAAGACGGCAACGTGGTCGAGGAGGTTATGACGGTCAACAGTGATTCCGTCGAAATCAGTTTCGGGGAGGGCGGCGATCTGCCGCTTCCTGAGTCGTCATACACCATTGGACTGTGCGCCAGCCGGGTAAAAAGTGATTTTTCCTACATTGGATATGCGTCTACCACCTATACGATCAGCCGGTCGACACTGCTGGGCAAGGATATGGAGGTGGAGGTTACCGAAGAGGGCAGTAATAAATATACCTTCACCTGGAGTGAGACCATGGGCGGCCGTTACGTTGTGCAGCGCTACAACAAGGACAGCGGAAGCTGGGAGAATGTCGCATATATTGCGAACGATGAAGAGCGGACCTATACTACGCCTCATCTGGATTCGTTTGACACCTTTACGTATCGGATCGTGGCGGAAGAGATCAATGGTGCAGAGTCTGTGAGCAGCTATCTTGCCATCTCGGAGGAGATTGTCTGCGAGACCGAGGCGTCTGCGATCCACTGCACGGTCTGGCCGGTTCTGGCTCTGACTGCCTATACGGACGCGGAGAAGACGCAGGTGGCCGGAACAGTGAGCGCGATGCAGGCTTACTGTGTCGTCGACGAGACGAATGGCATGTTCGGCATTCTGTTTAATGGCGAGACCTGCTATATTGACAGCACGCAGTGCATGATCAATCTGACGGAGTATCTGGGAGATCTCTGCACCTATGATATCACCAACAGTTATAATTCTGTTTTTACGGTTCATGAGTTTGAGTTTCCGGGTGTATCGGGTGAGGTTGTGTCAGGCTTTGAGAATATCCGTCTGAATGACGGAACCTTTGTGACGCCGCTCATGTATCCGGTGGCGGACAAGCTCATGGATGCGGCTCTGATGGCGCTGGATATGGGATACCGGCTTCGGATTTACGAGTCCTACCGGCCGGCTGTCGCTACGCAGACGCTCTATTCCATGGCGACGAATCTGCTGAGTCAGACGGTTCCGGCGGAGACCTGGAGCGGTGTGGCAGTCTCTACGCTGGAATTGCCGGAAAATTCGGTCACGACAGAGGCAATCGTGAATGAAGACGGAACCGTGACGTTGAAAGAGACGACGAACTCCCTGACCTATGCGGAGGTTATGTACGGCGGTTCGTCATACCACCTGAGTTCTTTCCTGGCTGCGAAACGAAGCAGGCATAACGTCGGAGTCGCCGTTGATCTGACGCTCGAGGATGCCGAGACCGGGGAAGAGATGATTATGCAGACCTCCATGCATGACCTGAGCCAGTATTCTGTCACCGGCAGAAACGAAGTGAATGCCAATATCCTGGCGAATATCATGAACTCCGCCGGACTGGCGTCACTGGTCTCAGAGTGGTGGCATTTCCAGGATGACGATATTGAAAGAATTGATTCTATGTCCTCCGTGCCAGTCAGCATCGAGGGCTGGAAAGTGGATGACTATGGTCAGAGATACCGTCTGGCTGACGGCAGCTATTACACGGACTGCACAGTCACGCTTTCCGGTAAAGAGTATACATTTGATATCGATGGATATTTGATTTCGGAATAATCCGAAACGAGGAGAGATGCAGGCGACGCCATGTCGTTTACATAAGAAAAATGAGTGGGGTACTGACAAATGAAAAAATTCCTGAGTGAGAAACGAAAGCAGGTGACTGCCGTTGTTGTTTTACTGGTCGTTGTCCTGGCGGCAGCGGGAGGATACCAGCTCTGGCATTCCGTTCAGCCAAAATTTCAGGGCGTTACGATTGAGCTGGGCACAGACTCCGTGACGCTTGCGGAATTCCTGACACAGTATGCGGATGCTTCTCTGGTCAGCTTCGTCACGGACCCGTCTTCGATTAATATCGATGAGACGGGTGACGAGTCGGTGAGTTTGGCGTACAGGGACAGGACGGAGACGGTCACACTGCATGTGGTAGATACCACGGCTCCGACGGTCGAGTTCCTGGATGTATATGAGGAGCCACTGAATTATGAACCGAATGCCGAGGACTTTATCGAGAGCATCGAGGATTATTCGGAGACGACAGTCTCCTTCGCAGAGTCGACGGAAAGCACACGCAGCGGTGCGGATCATGATGTGACCGTGGTGGTCACCGATGCGAGCGGCAATTCGGTCAGTCAGGACTGTACCATCTCTTATACGTGGATAAAGGAATCCTATGATCTGGAATACGGCGATCGGCTGACCAAGCAGGATCTGCTGGCATATCAGAATGTCGGTACGAGCCTGATCGAACAGTCGGATATCAACGAGATTAATGAATCCGAGGTGGGAGAATATGTGATCTCCAGCAGCAACGGCTACAAGACCGCCGAGTGTGTGGTGACAGTAGCGGATACCACAGCGCCGGAGGTGGAGCTTCAGGAAGTGGCGGTTTATCCGGGCAGCGAAGTGGAGATGGAGGACTTTGTTGTTTCAGCAACCGATATGTCCGGAGATGTAGAGCTGCAGCTGGTGGACGAGATCGATACTTCCGAGGTGGGAACCTACGCTGTGACAATTGAGGCGGAGGATATTTATGGGAACGTGGCCCAGGCGGAAGCAACGCTTATTGTAAAGACGGATGATGTACCGCCGGTCATCAGTGGTCTCAGCACGATCAGCATCGCCAAGAACAGTGGTACGCCGGATTATCTGTCCGGTGTGACGGCCGTGGACGCGATCGATGGAGAGTGCAGCGTCTCCTATGATGACAGCGGCGTCAATTACAGCGCGGCGGGGACCTACTATGTGACCTACACAGCTTCGGATACTTCCGGGAATGTGGCCAGCTCAAAGCGTAAGGTTTCGATTACCCATGACAGCTCCGATACCGATGCACTGGTGGCCTCGATCGCGGCAGGTCTGGGAAATGATGCGAAGAGTATTGCAGATTACGTTCGTTCGTATGTCAGCTACAACCACGACTGGGGCGGCAGTGATCCGGTCTGGTACGGCTTTACCAATAAAGTGGGCAACTGTTATGTTCACGCGATGTGTCTGAAGGCCATCCTGGATCAGAAGGGCATCAGCAGCCAGCTGATCTGGACCACGGAAAAAACACATTATTGGCTGATCGTCTATGTGAACGGCGGGTGGAAGCATCTGGATGCAACGCCTATGGCCGGTTCGATCCGGGAGGCCTGCAAGCAGTATATGAATGACGCGGAGCGTCTGGCAACGCTGAGAGGACGCACATGGGATACCTCCCTGTGGCCCGCCTGCAATTAGGAGGGACGCGCGATGATAGAGTTTCTGATCCTGCTGGTCGGCCTGATAATCTATGCCGGTTATGGGCTTGCAGGCCTTGTTTGGCTACTGGTTGCGGCCTTGCTTATCTGGCTGACCGGCCTTGTCCTGCCCAGGTATCGCTGGCTGTTCTGGCCGCTGATCGTGGTCAGTGCCGCGCCGCTGGTTCTGATGCGACTGCAGCCGGTCACCGGTCTTAGCCTGCTTGCACCGCTCGGCGTATCCTATTTTACCCTGCAGATGATCTCTTATCTGGCGGATATCCGCAAGGGAAAATATCCGCCGGAAAAGAATTTTCTCACCTTTGCGCTCTATCTGACATATTTCCCGCATCTGGTGCAGGGACCGATTGAGAGCTTTGACCATATGAAGACAGCGCTGGCGGAGCGGAAGTTCAGCTGGGATGGAGTTTCGGCCGGAGCAATCCGGATGGTCTGGGGCGCTTTCAAGATGCTGGTGATTTCCGCCCGGGCAAGCGTAGTGGTGTCGACAATTTCAGCCTCTCCTGAGGAATACAGAGGCGCTTACGCGTTGTTCGCGATGATCCTGTACTCGATTCGGCTCTATGCCGATTTCTCGGGCTGCATGGATATTGTACTGGGCGTCTCCCAGGTACTGGGACTTCGCCTGAGCGAGAACTTCGATGCGCCCTACTACTCCGAGACGGTGGCGGAATTCTGGCGCCGCTGGCATATCACGCTGGGCGCCTGGCTGAGAAATTATATCTATATTCCGCTCGGCGGCAATCGGAAGGGGAAGTTTCGCAAGGTCGTCAACCTGCTCATCACCTTCCTGGTATCCGGATTCTGGCACGGTTTTCACTATATTCTGTGGGGACTGTTCAACGGGATTTTTGTCTCGCTTGGCAATGGCATTCGTACAAAATTCCGTGCGTTCAACCGGGTGCTTACCTTCCTGATCATCAGTGTTCTCTGGTCTTTCTTCATCTGGCCGGATACCTTTACAGCGCTGGGCAGTATCGCCTCGCTCTTCACGACTTTCAATTATGGGGCGCTGGCGGCAAATATTCTTTCACTTGGCCTTGGCGTGTCCGACTGGATCGTTTTCCTTAGTGCAACGGTGCTGCTCTGGGTTTACGATGGAAATAAGGAACGCTTCCGGAATGTGTTCACCGGCAGTGCACCGGCTGCGAGGCTGGCTGTTGTGGGCGCACTTGGTCTGCTGGCGCTTGTATTTGGTATGTATGGCATCGGTTTCGAGGCGGAGCAGTTTATTTACAGCAGTTTTTAGGAGGAGCCGGGATGAAGAAGCATACACGGATAAAAACAGGAATTTCAGTCGTTCTGGTTCTCGTCGTTTTTCTGGCGCTGTTCGCTTTTGCAACGAGGCTTCTGGAGCCGAAATACGCAGAGACCCTGAAAGAGGGCAGTATGATTTCTCAGTACTATGAGGAGGCAGGCGGCCATGAGGTGATTTTTGTCGGAGACTGTGAAGTCTATGCGAATTTTTCTCCGATGGAGCTGTACCGGCAGGCGGGGATTACCGCCTATGTGCGCGGGACGCCGCAACAGTTGATCTGGCAGTCATACTACGTGCTGAAGGAGACTTTTCATTATGAGATCCCGAAGGTGGTGGTGCTCAATGTCAATTCCATGCGCTATTCAGAGCCGGTCAGCGAGGCGTATAACCGGCTGACCATCGATCGGATGCGCTGGTCGGAAGAGAAGATTGAGATTATCAAAGCATCGATGACGGAGGAGGAGAATTTCTGGTCCTATGTATTCCCGATTCTGCGTTATCACTCCCGCTTTGACGAGCTGACCTCGGAGGATATCGAGTATCTGCTGCATGATGAATACAATACCTTTAACGGATACCAGATGAACAAAGAAGTGCGGCCGGTTGATACGCTGCCGACGGAACGCATGCTTGCGGATTATACTTTTGAAGATATCGACTATGACTATCTTGACCGGATACGGGAGCTCTGCGAGGAGAACGGCGTCACGCTTGTGCTGGTAAAGGCGCCGAGCGTCTATCCCTACTGGTATGACGAGTACGATGCGCAGATTGAGGATTATGCCGCGGAGCACGGTCTTGATTTCTACAATTTCCTCGATGTGGCTGAGGAGATCGGCATCGACTACAGTACGGATACCTACGATGAGGGACTGCATCTCAATCTTTCGGGCGGAACAAAGCTGTCCACCTATTTTTCACAGATCCTTTCGCAGGAATATGATCTGACCGATTATCGGACGGACGAGGAAGTGTCCGCCATCTATGATGAAAAACTTGCGCAGTACGATGCGGCTGCAGCTGAGTGATAAATGCTATAAAGAAAAGGAGTGAAGGAACACATGAAAAAAGCATTGGTGTTGGCCATGACGGTGATGCTGGCAGCTTCCGTTGCTGCCTGCGGAAGTTCGGAAAGCACGGATGCCTCCGAACAGGTAATCACCCGTTCGGAAGACGACGAGGAGGACGAGGAAAGCGGGGAGGAGGAAGCTGTCTCTGCAGAGGAAGAAGAGAGCCAGGAGGAAGGCGTCTTTTCCTTTGAGGTAGACGGCGTGACGCTCACACCGGGCGAAGCATTTGATGCGTCCGTCCTGCCGGATGCGGATGACGTCTACACGGTGCCGAGCTGCGCGGTGGAAGGCTCTGACAACGTCTACAACTACACGGACTTTGAGGTCACAGCCTATGATGCCGGGGATGGAGAGGTGACATACTCGGTCTATCTCATCGATCCCAACATCACGACACCGGAGGGGCTGGCGCTCGGCGACAGCATGGACAAGGTGACGGAACTCTACGGGGACGATTATGAGCAGGATGGAACCGCGATGATCTACACCCGGGGAGAGACAAAGCTGAGCATCATTCTGCAGAATGATGTCGTGGTCAGCATCGAATACCTGCTGGTCCTGAGTTGAGAAAAAAACGGTAAATTGCTTGCGCCTTTCCAAAAGCTGTGTTAGAATGGAAAAGCTTAAGCGGGCCGCTGTGGCGGAATTGGCAGACGCACTTGACTCAAAATCAAGCGGAGCGATCCGTGCCGGTTCGAGTCCGGCCAGCGGCACAGGACAGGGCAGCCCTGGGATTTTACACCCGGGGCTGCTTCTTTTTCGACAGGACTTTGGGCCTGAAAATGGACATGCTGAAGTGAAAAGTTTACTTCC
>MSHD01000034.1:67348-78347 GCA_001941045.1 Lachnospiraceae bacterium Zagget2 | reverse complement strand
ACAAGATGGAAGTTGCGGCGAACAAGACAGAGGGCGTGAAGAACGCGAGCGTAAGTTTTATGACGCTGAAGATGTCGGTGGAGTTCGAGGACGGCGCGGACGTGAAGTCCGTCATGCAGAATGTACGCGCGAACTGCAAGAAGGTGGAGGACGACTGCGAGGTCTTCATCTGATCATGCCGGGTCTGCAGCCGTCCTTTGAGGGCGGCTGTTTTTCCCTGCGGGAAGGAGCTTAGGGTTATGAATAAGAAACAGAAGAAAATGCTGATCCGGATCCTGGTGTCCGCGGCGCTGCTGGGAATCCTGAATTATCTTGGAAATATTTCCATCCTGCCGCAGACGGGCATGCTGCGCTTTGCCCTCTACATGGTGCCTTATCTGATCATCGGTTACGACATCCTGAAAAAAGCCTGGAAGGGCATCCGCAACGGTCAGGTATTCGACGAGGCCTTCCTGATGGCAGTCGCGACGATCGGCGCCATCATCCTGGCGCTGTACTCCGGGAGCGGCGACTACCTGGAGGCGATCGCGGTCATGCTGCTCTACCAGATCGGAGAGTTGTTCCAGAGCTATGCGGTCGGAAAAAGCCGCAGAAATATCAGCGAGCTGATGGATATTCGCCCGGATTACGCGAATATCGAGCGCGACGGTGCACTGGAGAAGGTAGATCCGGATGAGGTGGAGATCGGCAGCATCATTGTCGTCCAGCCAGGCGAGAAGGTGCCGATCGACGGCATGGTCGTGGAGGGAAATTCCACGCTCAACACGGCGGCGCTGACCGGAGAGAGCCTGCCGCGCGATGTGGAGACCGGCGACGAGATCATCAGCGGCTGCATCAACGAGTCCGGTGTCCTGAAAATCAGAACGACAAAGGAATTCGGCGATTCTACAGTCTCCAAAATCCTCGACCTGGTGGAGAACGCGAGCTCCCGGAAATCGAAATCGGAAGATTTCATCACCAAATTCGCGCGTGTTTATACTCCGGCGGTCGTCTACGCGGCTATCGCGCTGGCGATTATTCCATCGGTTGTGAATCTTCTGATGGGAAATGCTGCCGGCTGGAATGTATGGATTTACCGCGCGCTGACCTTCCTGGTTGCGAGCTGCCCCTGCGCGCTGGTTGTGAGTATCCCCTTGAGCTTCTTTGCTGGTATCGGCGGGGCGAGCAACGCGGGCGTGCTGGTGAAGGGTTCCAACTATCTGGAGCTGCTCTCGAAGACGAAGATCGTCGTCTTCGACAAGACCGGTACCCTGACGCAGGGCGTCTTTGAGGTGAGCGGCATTCATCACAGTGAGATTTCCGATGAGCAGCTTGTGGAATACGCGGCGCTCGCGGAATCGGCCAGCTCCCACCCGATCAGCAAGAGCCTGCAGAAGGCTTACGGCAAGGCGATCGACCGCAGTCGGGTGTCCGATATTCAGGAGATCAGCGGCAAAGGCGTGACGGCCACTGTGGATGGCCATTCGGTCGCGGCCGGAAACGACAAGTTGATGACCGCGCTGGGCGTCGACTACGTCAGCTGCCATTCTGTGGGAACCATCATTCACCTGGCGATCGACGGCAAATACGCCGGACATATCGTGATCTCGGACATCGAGAAGCCGCATTCCAAAGAGGCGATCCGGAAGCTGAAGGCCTCCGGCGTGCGAAAGACTGTCATGCTGACCGGCGATTCCGCGAAGGTTGCGGAGCAGGTGGCCGCATCTCTGGGTATCGATCAGGTATACGCGCAGCTGCTCCCGGCGGATAAAGTAGCCAAAGTGGAGGAGCTTCTGCAGGAAAAATCAGAGAACGAGATGCTCGCCTTTGTCGGCGACGGCATCAACGACGCGCCGGTGCTGCGCCGCGCGGACATCGGGATCGCGATGGGAGCCATGGGCTCCGACGCGGCGATCGAGGCGGCGGACGTGGTGCTGATGGACGACGATCCCATGCAGATCGCGAAGGCAATCCGGATTTCCCGCAAGTCCCTGCGGATCGTGTACCAGAATATCGTCTTCTCGATTGTGATCAAGCTGCTCTGCCTGCTCCTCGTGGCGGTCGGCGTCGCAAATATGTGGATCGCGGTCTTCGCGGATGTGGGCGTGATGATACTCGCCGTGCTGAACGCGATCCGGGCGCTGTTTGTAAAGAAGCTGTAGAGAAGACGAAATTTTTATAGATTTTTAAGTTTACAACGGCTGTATTTTATGTATAATGTAGATAGAAATCATTCTGATTTCTTCATCACGAAGAGTCCTGTGACGGTTCCGACAGGACGGTAAAATAAAAGTGACCGGGTGAAGAGTCCTGTGACGGTTCCGACAGGACGGTAAAATAAAAGTGACCGAGTGATGAGAAACGGTGGGAGGATTCATTCCTCCCACTTTCTACAGGGAAACGCATTATGAAAATAAAAGACGAATTTGATTATCAGGTGCTGAACCTGACAGATGCGTTTTTTGATGCCTATTCTGATCCCCCTTATAAAGAAATTGCGAGAAAGAAAAATCGCCCATATGCCTGTCTGTTGATTCAGTCGCATTATGGTTATTTTATAGCCATTCCCTATCGAAGTCATATTAACCACAAATATGCGTACCGATTTTAAAAGAGCAGGCGTTCGCAAAGAGCCAGATCAGGTCTGGACTACAGTAAAGTGGTCATCATCACAAATGTTGATTACATAGGGGCGGAAGACGCGATTATTGATCAGGATGAGTATAAAGAAACGCGTGACAAAATAGAGTACATTCGAAATGATGTAATTCGGTATATTGATGACTATGTCGAGTATTTGAACGGTACCCGCATTATCTACGATGAGATCGAGTTTTCCCGTGTCTATCGGTTTTCCACGTTGCCATATTTTCATAAAGAGCTGGGGATTGCCACGGCATAATTGACAGTCGTTTTCAAATGAGTCTGAAAACGATTACAAAATTTGTTGCAAGCCTCCTGACCTGATGTTAAAATAGAATTGCACTTTACAATTTGGCACGGAAGCAGGAGGTATTCTATGAAGTTGGGATTTGTGTCGGCGATTCTGGAGCAGTACGATTTTGAGAAGATGATCGATACGGCGTCCGAGATGGGTTTTGCATGCGTAGAGGTGGCGTGCTGGCCAGGGGGAAAGGCGGAACGTCGCTATGCGGGAGTCAGTCATATCGATGTGGACAGCCTGGATGGTGAAAAAGTGGCTTATATTCAGGATTATTGTGAGAAGAGGAGTGTGGAGATTTCTTCTCTTGCCTTCTATCCCAATACGATGGATGGAGACTTGGAAAAGCGCGAGGCAAATGTGGAGCATTTGAAGAAAGTCATCCGGGCGAGTGCAAAGCTCGGCGTCAACATGGTGACGACGTTCATCGGCAGAGATCAGACAAAAACGGTGGAGGAAAACCTGAAGCTGGTGGAGGAGATCTGGCCGCCGATTATTGCGCTCGCCGAAGCGGAAGGCGTCAGAATCGCGATCGAGAACTGTCCGATGCTGTTCGGGGAAGACCAGTGGCCTGGCGGACAGAATCTGATGACGACCCCCGCGATATGGAGAAAGGTTTTTGAGATCCTTCCCAGTAAGAACCTGGGAATCAATTATGATCCGTCTCATTTTGTCTGGCAGATGATCGACTATCTCAGACCGCTCTATGAATTTAAGGATAAGGTTTTCCATGTTCATTACAAGGATATCAAGCTGTACCCAGAACGGCTGAACGAGGTTGGGATTATGGCGTATCCGTTGGATTTTATGGCGCCGAAGCTTCCTGGGCTGGGTGATGTGGACTGGGGTCGATACGTGTCCGCGTTGAGGGATATCGGTTATGACGGTTACACCTGTATCGAGGTCGAAGACCGCGCTTTCGAGGGAAGCGAAGAGGATGTGCTGAAGTCATTACGCCTGAGTAAACGCTACATGGAGCAGTTTGTGATATAAAGGAAATGCGTGTATGGATACATCTTATGTGATCGGGATTGACATTGGCGGGACCTATTTTCGTATCGGTGCGGTGAATACGCAATATGAGATTTCATTTTTGAAGAAATGTCCGGTGAGAGATATTTTTACGACCGATGTTCCGCTGGCGGATCTGGAGCGGTACCTGAAAGAGTATCTTGCAGAATCTGCCCTCACAGGAAAGGTGACGGCGATTGTGATCGGATTTCCCGCCACGCTGAACCGGGAGCGCACGATGGTCCTGCAGGCGCCCAATATCCGCTTCATGGAACGACTTCCGGTTGTGGAGTGGTTGACTGCCGCGCTAGGCATACGGGTACTTATTGAGCGCGACGTATGTCTGACGGTGCTTTATGATATCCGGAAATACCACATTCCGATGTGTGAGATCCTGATCGGCTGTTATTTCGGAACCGGCGTGGGAAATGCGGTCTGTCTTGATCACAGGCCACTGATTGGCAGTCATGGGACCGCGGGCGAACTTGGGCATATCCCTGTTTTGCGCGACCGGGAAGCCTGCGGCTGCGGAAACCGGGGCTGTATGGAGAATCTTGCGGGTGGAAAATACCTGGCAAAGCTCTGCCGTGATGTCTATCGGGATACCGATATTTCCGATCTGTTCCGCTTGCACGGGAAGGAGAAGCCCCTGCTGAAATTTGTTGACGCAATGGCAGTTGCCGTGGCCACGGAGATCAATATTCTGGATCCCGATTACATTCTCATCGGCGGTGGTGTCCCCAATATGAAGAATTTTCCGCGCGGACTGCTGGAGCAGAGGATCCGCGAGCACACAAGAAAACCGTATCCGGAGCAGGATTTGCACCTGATCTTTACAGAGGACGAGCAGACGAAGACCATTCTCGGCTCTGCGTATTATGTGGAAATGAACCGGTGACGCGAAAAGTTTCGGAGGGAGATGAATCATTCCCCTCCGATTACTTTTCCCGAATTTTTCGATGTGATATGTTAATCCAGCTCTACAGGTGCGGGACGACCCCAGCCGCCCATGTCCAGTCCATCCTGTCCGGCGAAGCCTTCCGGCATGCCGGGAATGATCAGACCGCCGTCCACGCGCAGGGTGACACCGGTGATATAGGATGCCTTGTCAGAGAGAAGAAACTCTACCGCGTTGCCGATATCCTGCGGGGTGCCGCAGCGTCCAAGCGGGATTGATTCGCCCAGTTCATCCCAGAAATCCGAGCCGATCGGCTTGCTCTTGTCCGCGAATTCTTCCTTCCAGAAATAGTCTGCTTCGGTGCCTTCCGTCATCTCGAACAGTTCTTCCTTGGTGCGCACGCGGGTGGCGCCCGGAGCAACGTTATTGATGCGGATCCCGTAGGTGGACACATCCAGCGCAAAAGCCCTGACGGCGTGGTTCAGGCCGGCCTTCAGACCGCAGTAGATGCCGCACTCCGGATAGGCGCGTTCTCCGCGGGAAGAGGTGATATTTACGATGGCCCCCTGAATCTTGTTTTTCATCATGTAGGCGGTAGCGTCGCGCATCATCATGATATTGTTGCGGAAATCCAGATTCAGCAGGTGATCGAGATTCTCGTCGGTGATTGCGTAGATTGGCTCACAGATCGTCTGCCCGGCATTGTTGACCAGGGCGTCCAGACCGCCGAGCGCCTCCGTGGCTTCCGCGAACAGTTTGTGGCAGGCCTTCGGGTCATCGAGGGATGCCTGGAAATAATATGCATTCTGCCCCATATCACGGATCTGCTGCGCGACCTTCTCTGCAGCGTCCGGACGGCTGGCATACGAAAATGCCACATCGTAGCCCGCGGCTGCGAGTGTGAGAGCGATTCCCTTTCCGATTCCGCGGCTTGCGCCGGTTACCAGTACTTTTTTACTCATGTTGTTGCCTCCTTATAATAAATGTTTATAAATACTTATCGGTTTCAAAAGTCCAGGTGCGTTTCCAGTATTTTGACTCGCCTGGTTCGAGTGCCAGAAGATAGAAGACTTCTGGTGAAACAATGTGGTCGGCGGCCCAGATATCCATACCATCCGGGCGGAAATAATCATGGCCCTCGACCCACGCTCCATCACCTTTGTGCCTTATAATCCATGTAAAATATTCGGTTTCATGAAGAGAAGAAAGGTCAACATGAATATATGCGACCTCAGCCGATGACCGGGATAATGTAAAACCGTGGCCATCACCGCACCAGTTACAGGGATTTCCATAGATATCAATCTGCGTATCCGTTCCGAAATCTCCGAGGTCAGGAAGTTCAATGGAGTAGTCCGGCCCAAGAGACATCCCGTTAATACAGAGAAAGTTGTGACAGTATTCTCTTGTGGAAACAGGGCGTTCTCCTGAGTTGCAGGCTTCTGTTTCCATTGTAAGTACATTGTCATGTACGGAAACTGTCTTTTTCAATTTCAACGCAATACCACGGCATGGGATTGCTTCTGTTTCAAAGAAAACCTGATTCTCTGATGCCGTGACACGAACTGGAAATTCCTGCATATTTTCATAGCGCCTGTAGAAAATGTGAGGCTCATCTCCCCGTGGAAACAGTCCGACTCCAAACTTGGGGAAGTATGCTCCGGGAAGGACTTCCCGGCTATAGTCCGCGAGAAACTCGCAGCACAGTCCGCGGCCACCGGTGCACGGATGCCAGAGATTTCGCGGTTCACTGCTGCAGAAGTGAACCATGCCATCCAGAGTCACATCGGAAATATAACCTGCCCGGTCGAAACGGCAGGTGTCGTTCGGACGCTGCCCGGGTTCAGTGATCTCCACACGGAGTCTTGGCGTTGATAAAAGGATCATGCATAGCTTCTCCTTATCAAAAATGTAATGGATTACATTTACTTTAACATGAAAGAGGAACAAATGTAAATGGAAATTTTCACTGAAAAAGGGCGGCAATATTTGGCAATAATGAAGATCGAAAAGGACAAAGGAAAGGAAGAATGGACAAAATGCACAAAACTTACACTGTAAAATTAGCAAAAAAATGAATTGCGTATAAATATGAAAAAAGGTATTATAGAAGAGAATGTAAACGATTACAAAAAGGTCACGAAAATATAAGAAATGAGGAGGGAAAACATGAGGATTTGCGACACTCATGTACACAGTTTTCGAAGTTTTGTCGGCGCAGATGACATGACATTAAAAAATATGGAAAGTCGCGCGAAACGGATCGGTGTAGATACGATTGCTATTACGGATCATCTGATGAGTGAACGGGATGTGGATGAGCTTCTGACGACCAGGGATGATATTCTTTCTTTTCGCTCTGGCAAGCCCGGCGTCAATGTCCTTTTTGGCGTTGAGGTCTGCGAGGTCAATCACGAGGGAATGACACTTCTGGATGAGGAACTGATCCGACATCTGAATCTGGAACTGGTTATTGGCGGCGTGCATGAAACGCATGTACAGCAGGGTGCTTCCCTTGAGGAGGTCGCCGTCATGCAGCACAGACATCATATGATGATGATGGAAAATCCGCTGATTTCGATACTGGTACATCCGTGGTGGCTGGATCGGGAAGAGTTTACGCGTCTTAGTCTTACCTGGCCGGAGAATATGTCTTTCATTCCGGAGGAACTGACTGTGGAGCTGGCACACGCCTCCAGGAGGACTCATACTTTTATAGAAATCAGCACCATGTCCGGCCTGTGCAATCGGGATGCCAGTGCGCAGTTCCGAAATGATCTTCAAAGGTACTATCAACTTTTAATGAATGAGGGGGCTTATTTTGCGGTGGGAACGGATTCCCATCAGATCTCGGAAATGGAATCGATAGCGAGCGCGTTGGAGATGGTGAAGAAACTTCAGATTCCGGAAGACCGTTTCTGGCAGCCGTCTTTTTAAGAAAAATGGAGCTTTTGATTGCCACCATAGCCAATCAATGTTAAAATAACGGGGAAAAGTGCTGTTGGAATTCGGGTTTCCCGAAAGTGAAAACAAGAGAGTTGGTGAAAGAAAATTGACCATTACTGAAGTGGCAAAGGAAGCAGGCGTTTCGGTGGCAACGGTTTCGCGAGTGTTGAACGGGGAAGACTGTGTGCGTGAAGCAACGGCCCGGAAAGTGACGGACGCCATTGAGAGACTGAATTATGTACCGAATGTGGCGGCGAGGAATCTTCGCTGGAATGAAAGCCGCATGATTATGGTAATTGCGAACAACTTTACGAATCCGTATTATGCCAGGGTTCTCGCCGGCGTCGGTGAAGGAGCAGAGAAGGCCGGCTACAATGTAATGATGTGTGCCACCGACGGTAAAACCGAGACGGGGAAAAAATATATGCATATGCTTGAAAATGGTCTGGCGGACGGTGCCATCCTTTTAAATGCCACAGAGAATGATGTCTGGATAAAAGATTATGCAGGGCGTCATCCACTGGTTCAGGGTGTTGAGTGTGTGGAAGAATATGTCACGTCGAAAGTCCTTCTTGATCATCGCTATGTCGGGTATGAGGGAGTCAGATATCTGGCTGGACAGGGGCACAGAAGGATTGCATATATCAGTGCAGATAATAATTTTCCCTCTACTCGCGGTCGATACGCCGGATACTGCGAGGCCATGCACGAATTGGGAATTGAGCCGGATGATTCACTTTATGCAGTCGCAGAGTGGAATTGTTCTTTTGAGAGCGGCTACCGTTGTGCAGAAAGACTTCTGAAAAATGAAAATATGCCTACCGCCATCCTGTGTGTGTCTGATACGCTTGCGATAAGTGTGTTGCTGGCGGCGGAGGAGATGGGGCTTCGTGTTCCGGAGGATCTGTCCGTAATAGGCTGCGATGATATTGAGTACAGCACAATGAAACATCCGTTTCTTACGACCTTTCATATCCCGAAATTTAAGCTGGGGGTTACCTGTGCAGAACTTCTGATAGCAAGGATACAGGATAAGAATCATGAGAAAACGATCCAACTCGACACACCGCTCATTGTCCGGGAATCGACCGGAAAACAGATAAAATGAATTGGATAAATTTATGAACGGACTGATGTCTGTGTGAAAACACAGACGTCAGTCCGTTTTTTCTTTAGAAAGAACTTACGGAGAAGCTGGAATAATAGACAAAAAGCAAATAGCAATTTTGTGTAAATCTGACAAAGTTATGTAATGGATTACATTTTTTGTTGACAAGCAGAACGACGTGGTTTAAAATAACGAATGTAAAGGATTACATGAAATTGGGACTGTGCAAAATATCCATGTTTTGCCTGGCAAGGGGATTGGTTATTGTGGTTACGATTTCGGAAGTCGCGAAGGAAGCCGGGGTTTCGGTTGCGACGGTATCCCGTGTTCTTAATCACTGCGGGAAAGTCAGACCGGAGACCGAGCAAAAGGTGAAGGAAGCAGTTGTGAAGCTGCAGTACACGATCAATATGCCGGCGCGGAACCTGCGGAAGAATGAAAGTGGTGCGATTCTGGTTCTGGCGAGAAATTTTACGAATCCCTTTTATGCAAAGATTCTGGAAGGAATCAGCGATGAGGCAAATCCTGCAGGATACAATATTCTGGTGAGTGCCAGCGACGGGAATCCGAAGATGGGATTTCAGTGCATTCAAATGTTGGAAGGACGCCAGGTGGATGGGGCCATACTTCTTAACTGTACAGAAGATGACGCGGTATGGCTGAAGCCGCACATAGGAAAATATCCGATTGTCCAATGTTGTGATTTTGTCGCCGCATTTGACACTCCAAAGGTGATTGTAGACCATTTCAGGACAGGATATGAGGCAGTTCAGTATCTTGTTTCTCTCGGACACAGGCGCATTGCGTTTATGGGTGCGGAGAATAAGCATAGCTGCACAGTGCAAAGACTGGAAGGCTATAAAAAAGCAATAAAAGATTTCGAACTTGATGAAGAGGATGCGCTTTATATAAGCGCGGACGCAAACTATACATTTGAAAGTGGATGCAGAGCTGTATATCCAATGCTTACGGGGAAGAATCCTCCCACAGCGATTTTTTGCGTGTCAGACGTCCTGGCCCTGAGCTGTATCTTTGAGGCGAAGGAACTGGGAATACGTGTCCCGGAGGAGTTTTCGGTGGTCGGCTGCGACGATGTGGAGTATGCCAGGATGTGTCATCCGTTTCTGAGTACATTCCGGCTCCCCTGCTATGAGATGGGAAGGGAAAGTGCAAGACAACTGCTCAGATGCATTCACAGGACGCCGGAAGAATATGTGGAGATTATAGAAGATTTTTCCTTGCAGGTAAGGGAATCTACCGGGATGGCAGGAAAGGATGTAGCCCTGGCCGTTTCGGAAAGAACATGATAGTAATCTCAAAGGGGATTATTATAAAAAACTTCTTAAAGAAAGAGAGGAAAGAAAAAGAATGAAGAAACTATTGGCAATGCTTCTCACTGCGACAATGGTGGTAAGCCTGACGGCCTGCGGAGGCTCTTCTGCGAGCACTTCCAGCGATTCGTCCGGCACTGCAGCAGAGGAAGAAACCGGAACGGAAACCGAAGACGCCGAAGTTGCGGAGACGAGCGACGCTGCAGGCGGCACCATTTATGTTCTTGGCCCGACACCGGACCATGGCTGGACCGCGCAGGCTGGTGTTTACGCACAGGAAAAGGTGGATGAGATTGTAGCAGCAGGCAAGTATAACGCTGTTTACATGGGCGCGAATGATGCGGAGGAGCAGGTTGACCAGATCAGCACCGTGATCGCGAACGGTGATGCGGTAGGCGTTGTTATCTATGCACGTGACTATGGTACCGCGACAGGCGAACTTCAGCTTTCTGAGGCTGGAATCCCGTGGATTGCGTTTGACCGTGTGATCGAAGAGACGCAGGATTATTCGATCCTGAATGCCTCCGGTGATAACTGGCAGGCCGGCGCCGCAATCGCGAAGTATCTTCAGGAGTGCGGTATGGATCCGGGCGACACGCTGGTATCTCTTTACGGTGACACCGGTATTATCTGCGGCTATCGTGTAGAAGGCTTCCAGCAGTTCCTGATGGGTGAGCTGGAGTATTATGACGAGGCGGAGGATGCGTATTACAGCACCACGCAGGTATGGACCCAGGATGAGATTGACGCCCTGTTTGCTGACTTCAGCGTAGACTGCAACTGGT
>MSHD01000034.1:43963-67145 GCA_001941045.1 Lachnospiraceae bacterium Zagget2 | reverse complement strand
CTATTTTGACAACCTGATGTCCGTGTACTTCAGCCCGACCATGATCATCGACGCCATTGATGAGATGATTAACTATCTTGAAGGCGACTGGGAGTATGAGATGGGCGATGCTTACTATGTACAGGTATGGATCGTAGACCGCAACAATGCGGATCAGTACGAAGGATTTACAGGGCACTGATTCTGGCGGGATCTCGTGAAGTGATCTAAGTCCCGTTATCGGCTCGGGTGGGAAATTTCTGCATCCGGGCCGATTATAAGAAAAATAGAATCTTTAGTGTCGGTATACAAGGGACAGAGTATCCCGGATGCCTGGAAGGTTTACGGTGCCTTTTGTATACCGACACTATTTTTGAAATGGAGAAATTCTTATGAAAATTCTTGAAATGGAACACATTTCAAAATCATTTGGAGGAGCAAAAGCTCTTGATGACGTGCATCTCAGCGTCGAAGAGGGTGAGATTCATGCGCTTTTAGGAGAGAACGGCGCCGGAAAATCGACGCTGATGAATATTCTGACGGGTGTTTTGGAAGCGGATGCGGGGCTTATCACCTTCGATGGGAAGAGCTATCCGGAACCGACGATTGCACAAATGGAGGCAGCCGGGATCGCGTTTGTTCATCAGGAATTGAATGTCATCAATGATCTGACTGTGTATGATAACATTTTTCTGTGCAGAGAGATCAAAGGGAAATTTGGTCTTCTTAATAAAAAAGAGATGATCGAACAGACAAGGGCGCTGTTTGAACGCCTTGGCGTGGATATCAATCCGATGCTCATGGTTTCGGAGCTGAAGACCAGTCAGAAGCAGCTGTTGGAGATCTGTCGGGCATTGTATGCCGACGCGAAGCTTCTGATCCTGGATGAGCCGACAACGGCGCTGGGAAATGATGAGATTGACCATCTGTTTGAGATCTTGAGAAATCTGAAAAAAGAGGGAAAAAGTTTTATTTTTATATCACACAAGATGCCGGAGATTTTCGCGATTTCCGACAGCTATACGGTATTCCGCAACGGAACTTTCATTTCTTCCGGGAAAATTGCGGATACGACGCCATTTAAGATTACATGTGACATGGTAGGCGAGCAGTATGTTGACGAGGATGTGTATGAAGAGCGGGAGCTTGGGGATGTAGTGGTGAAGTTGGAACACTTCTGCGGCCAGGGCTTTACGGACATTAACATGGAACTTCGAAAGGGCGAAATCGTGGCATTCACAGGACTGGCCGGATGCGGAGCCAGCGAGCTTATGCAGACGATGTTCGGAGCGTCTGTCTGTGAGGGTGGTTCTGTAGAGGTGGAAGGTGAAAAGGTACAGGGAGACATCACCGATTTCATGAAGAAGAAGGTGGCGATGCTTCCTGCAAACAGAAAAGAGAATTCTGTAATTCCAGATATGAATATTCTTGAGAATACCTACATAGCGGAACATTCCATAAGCCGCAAAAAGCCCTTTATAAGCATTAAAAATGAAACTGTGAAGTATGGAAAACTCAAAGAAATGCTCAATATCAAGGAGGAAAGTGAGAAAGATGCGATAACTTCGCTATCGGGTGGAAACCAGCAGAAGGTATTTCTTGCGCGCTGGCTGAATACGGAAGCAGATATTCTGCTGTTTGACAATCCGACACAGGGTGTGGATGTGGGTGCAAAAGCTGAAATTTACCGTCTGATACTTGGATTCGCGAAAGCGGGAAAGACCGTGGTGATCAACACGCTGGAGATTCCGGAGATCAAGAAGGTCGCCGATCGCTGCATTGTATTTTATGAAGGACATATTGCGGGAAGCTTTACGCATGAGGAAATAGATGAGCGCACGATCATGGCTCATTCCACCAACGCAGTTGAGACAAGGGAGGCAGTCTAATCATGAACGAAAAGAAAAAAAACGGAGTAGTACAGGCAATCGGAAAGCTGTGGACACACCATAGTTACATATTTATTTTCCTGGCCATACTTATCGTATATGCACTGGTGATTCAGTCGAATGGAAATACCTTTAAGATGAGCCACATCTCCGCAATTCTGGCGTCACAGACCACGGTTATTGTGGGTACCATGGCGCTTGGTATGGCTCTGGTCATCATCACCGGGGGCATAGACCTGAGCGTAGGTTCGGGGCTTGTGCTGGTAACGGGCGTAACCATTATGGCATACAACGCCACAAGCTCAATTATCGTGATGCTGCTTGCCGCGCTTATCGTAGGAGCGCTGTGCGGACTCATAAACGGACTGATGGTGGGCTGTGCGAAGATGCCCGCATTTGTGGCAACCCTGGGTACACAGCTCATTTACCGGAGCGTGACGCTGACTTACGTGAGAATGGTGGATCCGGCACTGTCCGGTTCCAGCTCCAGCCAGTTCTCCATGATTTCGTCGAACAAGTACTATAACGCGCTTCGTATGGGCTTCGGTACCGGAAAACTGAATCTGGGTTTTATAGAGTTACCGTATATTACGATTCTGTTTTTTGTCTTGCTTGCCCTGTTTATCATTATTTCTACCCGCACAAAATACGGGAAATCTATTTATGCGGTAGGAAGCAATGTAAGAAGCGCGAGACTGGCCGGTATTAATGTTACTTTTGTGTATGTGTCGGTTTATGTAATTGTCGGCTTCCTGGTTGGTATAGCCAGCTTTCTGCAGGCCTGTAAGCTCGGAAATATCACACCGGCTTCCTCGGGTATGAACTATGAACTGTATGCCATCGCTTCTGTAGTTCTGGGAGGCGTCAATATGGCGGGCGGACGCGGAAACATTCTCGGAGTGCTTTTTGGAGCCCTTTCCTACACGACTATAAACTTTATCATCGTGTCAATCCCGTCGCTCTCGACAGATATGCAAGACGCCTGTCAGGGTCTGGTGCTGATTGTGGTCATTCTGATTCAGACATTGAGCCCGATTATCAAGGCGCACTTTAACACGGCAAAGAAACGGAAAGCAAACGAGGCTCTGGCAAAATAAAGGGTGAATATATCCGGCCTGCCGATTGCGCAGGCCGGACGTTTTTTATGAAAAGGAGCGGCGGCATGAGTGAAGTAAAGATCAAAAAACTGCATGTAATAGAGACTTCACCAAGAGGTGATATCAATCTTGTGTGCCTGAAAGTGGAGACAAATCAACCGGGCCTTTACGGTCTTGGGTGCGCCACGTTCACGCAGCGTTACAGCGCGGTGACGACGGTAATTAATGATTTCATTGCTCCTCTTGTAACCGGAAGAGGCGTGGACAGCATCCATGATATCTGGCAGGTGTGCATGAGCGACTCTTACTGGAGAAATGGTCCTGTGCTGAACAATTCGATCAGTGCGCTTGATGAGGCTTTGTGGGATATCAAGGGAAAGATGGCCGGTATGCCAGTGTATGAACTGCTTGGCGGAAAGTGCCGGGAAGGTATAGAGCTTTATCACCACTGTGATGGGCGGACACCGCAGGAGGTAGAAGATAACGCGAGAAAGCTGATGGAGCAGGGATACCGGAATATCAGGGTACAGCAGGGCTTCTATGGCGGAAACATGAAAGGATGCAGACAGGACTTTGTTTCCCCGACAGGAGCGCCGGAAGACGGTACCTATTATGACCCGGATCAATATTTCCGCACGACAGTGGAACTTCTGGGATATCTGCGGGATAAGCTGGGAGAAAAGGTGGGACTTTGTCATGATGTGCACGAGCGTCTGACGCCGGTGAAGGCGATCGCTCTGGCTAAAGAACTGGAGCCATTCCATCTGCTGTTTCTGGAAGATGCACTTCCGCCGGAGCAGGCAGACTGGTTCAGACATATGCGTCAGCAGACAGCGGTACCGATCGCGATCGGAGAGCTGTTTGTGAATCCGATGGAGTACATACATTTGATTGATGAGCGGCTGATTGACTATATTCGCTGTCATCTGAGTATGATTGGCGGTCTGACTCCCGCGATTAAGCTCGCGCATCTTTGCGAGGCTCATGGGATTCGGACAGCATGGCATGGTCCCTTTGACATCACTCCGGTAGGTCTGGCAGCTCAGCTGCATCTTGACCTGGCATGCTCGAATTTCGGCATTCAGGAATACTGTACCATGACAGAGCTCGAACGGGATATGTTCCCCGGTGCGCCTGTGATGAGAAACGGATACCTCTATGTGAATGACAAACCGGGGTTCGGGGTAGACATCGATGAGAAACTTGCGACGAAATATCCGGCCCATTATAACGATAATGCCTGGCTGCGGCCGCGCCTTCCGGATGGAACAACGGTGAGAGGATAAAGGAGGTAAATGAAATTGAGCAAATTTAAAGTCTATGTAACGGATGGACGGCATGCGAGCTATGATATCGAGCGGGAGTGCCTGGCGAAAATTGATGCGGAACTTAAGGTACTTCAGTGTGTAACAGATGAAGACATTGCCGGACAATGTGCGGACGCAGATGCAATCCTTCTGGATATGGCTCCTATGACGGAAAAGGCAGTTGCAGCATTAAAAAGCTGTAAGATTATCAATCGATATGGCGTGGGTTATGACAATGTAGCAGTGGAGGCCTGCACAAAAAGAGGTATACAGGTCACAAACGTGCCAGATTATTGCATGGAAGATGTATCCGATCATGCGCTGGCGCTTCTGCTGTCCTGCCTTCGGGATATTCCTCACCGCGACAGAGCAGTGCGACAGGGAGAGTGGAATATTCAGAGAACTGCATTTCGGCTTCGTGGAAAGACGCTCGGCGTACTGGGCTTCGGCAGAATTGCACGGGCTCTCGTGAGAAAATGCAGCGGCTTTGACCTGGAAAAGGTTTTGGTTTATGATCCTTATGTAAGCGAGGAGGCCTGCAGGGCTCTTGGAGCGACAAAGTGTGAGATGGAAGATGTCCTGAAAAATTCAGATTTCATATCTCTTCACATGCCGGTGACACCAGAAACAAAAGGTATGATTGGCGAAAAGGCGCTGGCGCTTGTAAAACCGACGGTGATTATTGTGAATACAGGCAGAGGGCCGCTGGTAGATGATGCTGCGCTGACAGCCGCACTTAAAGAGGGACGGGTTCTGGCGGCAGGACTGGATACACATAATCAGGAGCCGCTCAGCGCGGATTCTCCTTATAAGAAGCTTGACAATGTGATTCTGACGGACCATACGGCTTACAGTACGGAGGAAGGTGTAGTTGAACTCAAAACAAAGTCGGCAGAAAATATCGTGCGCGCGCTTCTGGGAGAACCGCCCATTTATCCGGTAAACAAATTATGATGCAGAGTAAGGAGCCTGGATAATGAAACGTTATGAATGCCTGATTGGAAGTTATGCAGAACGCAGTGAAGAAGGTGTATTGCGTTATGAAGTAAATTTTGAGACGGGAGTTTTCGAAAAAATCGATGGGACAGCGGGGCTTCTGAATCCATCTTATCTGTGTATAGACGAAGAAAAAAAGCTTGTGTATGCTGTGGAAGAAATGGATCGGGAAGGAGCGCTTGCGGTGATAGATTTTGGCGCTGGACAGGCGGAAATCAAGTCTGAAACGGCGACAGGCGGTGCTCATCCCTGTCATGTAACCGAAGATGCCCTGAAAAAATATCTCGCCGTGGGAAATTACAGTGCGGACGGCGAGGGGGGAAGCATTGCGCTTTTCGGACTTGACAAGAGTGGGATGCCGGAGCGCAGGCAGGTCTGCTATCATAAGGGCAGTGGCCCGAATCTGGAGCGTCAGAGTTTTCCGCATGTGCATTTCTCCTCCTTTCGTGGTGATAATCTGCTGGTCTGCGATCTGGGAACTGACACTGTTTGTCAGTACCGCTTAAACCGGACAGAAGATTGTCTGGAGGAAACCGATGAAAATATCCATTTTCCGGCCGGAACCGGACCGCGTCATCTGTGCTTTGACGTGGCATCGGACGATTGGGTCTATGTAGCCTGTGAACTTGACGGCTATGTTAGAGTGCTCCACAGAGAAAATGGTCGGTACGTCTTTAAGCAGGAGGCAGACTCTCTGCCCATGGAGACCACGCCTGAACAGCGCTGTGAGAATCGGACGGCGGCCATAAAGATGACCCAGGACGGAAACTATCTGCTCGTGACAAACCGGGGAGACGACAGCGCGTCGCTTTTCAAAGTCGGCGAAGACAGGCTTCTCACCATCAAAGATATTGTGAAAACCGGCGCTGTGGAACCCAGAGAGCTCACGCTGTTTGACGATTATATTCTCATAGGACATCAGAGTGGTAAATGCATCACTGCCATGAAACTGGACAGGGAAACGGAGAAACTGAAAATATTTGATATGAGGCTGGATATGGATGTGTCTCCGGTCTGCATTCTCAACATAACAGGCTGCGGCTGAAGGGGGAAGACAATGGCAAAACTGAAATTTGGTATGGTAGGCGGAGGACCGGGCTCCAATATCGGCAGTGCACACAAAAGGGCGATCTGTCTGGACAGCACGGCGGATCTTGTGGCGGGCTGTTTTTCGCGGAATCCGGAGAAAAACGCGGAGCAGGGGAAGATCTATGGAATCGATCAGGAGCGCTGCTATAAGAATTATGAAGAGATGGCAAAGGCGGAAGCGCAGCGTTCTGATGGCATTGATTTCGCGGTGATCGTAACGCCGAACAATACGCACTATGCGGTTGCGAAGGCATTTCTGGAGGCGGGAATCCATGTCTCCTGCGATAAACCGCTTGTGACGAGTGTGAAAGAGGCGGAGGATCTGCAGCGGATCGCAAAGGAGAAGAATCTGCTCTTCATGGTCACTTATACATATACCGGTTATGTCGCGATGAAATATATGCGCAGTCTGATCAGGAATGGTGAGATTGGGGAGATTCGGACTGTCATGGCAGAGTATCCGCAGGGGTGGCTTTATAAGGATTCCGGCGGGAAACAGGGAGAATGGCGCTGTGATCCAAAGCAGTCCGGAAGGGTGAACTGCCTGGGTGATCTGGGCACGCATGTGGAGAATGCAGTGGCGACGGTGACAGGCCTGAAGGTAAAGAGGGTGCTGGCAAAGATGGACGTGGTCGTCCCGGGCAGACTGCTCGATGACAACGATCAGATCCTTGTCGAATACGAAGGCGGAGCGACGGGTGTGAACTGGACGAGCCAGTTCGCAATCGGTTGCAATAACAGCCTGCGCCTGCGTATTTATGGCTCCAAAGGAACGCTTCTGTGGTTCCAGGAAGAGCCGGAGTCTGTGACGCTTATCCGTGAGGACGGCAATCCTTGTATTATAAAAAAAGGAACTGCTTCCGTCACAGGGGAAGCTGCGAAATATGGGAGGGTTCCCTCCGGACATCCGGAAGGCTGGCTGGAATCCATGGGGAATCTCTATGACAGTTTCGGAAGATGTATCCTTGCGCGGAAGGATGGGACTTTAACGACGGACATGATCGACTATCCAACGATCGAGGAGGGCGTCGCGGGCCTGAGGTACGTGGAAGCCTGTCTGGAAAGCAATGATAAGGGAAATGTCTGGGTGACATTGTAAGCGTCCGTGCGTCACCTTTCTTTTGGACTTTCGGATGAAATGCTTATCTGTTATAATAGAAATAAAAGTATGACAGATGAAAAGAAAGGCGGCACAGCTGATGAAGGAACGTCATCTTGAGATTTTAAGACTGGTCAATGAAAGGGAGCGCATTAGCGTAAAGGAGCTCTCCAGGCTGCTGACGACTTCTATGGTCACCATACGCAAGGACCTGATCGAGCTGGAGTCCGAGGGATTGTTGCAGCGGCAGCATGGCTTCGCGGCGAAAGTTTCTTCCGATGCGATTGATGCCAGAATGACGATACGCTATCCACAGAAGATGGAGATCGCCCGCAGGGCGGCGTCACTGGTACATCCGGGGGAGACGGTGATGGTGGAGTCCGGCTCCACCTGTGCGCTGCTCGCGATGGAACTGGCCACGTTGGACGATGTGACGGTCATTACGAATTCGGCGTACATTGCCCGCCATATGAAGCAGATTCCGACAGGAAGGGTGATTCTTCTGGGCGGGGATTATGATGTAGTTTCTGAGGTTACGACTGGTCCCGTTACCAGACTCTGTGCCCGTGAGTATCATGTCGATAAGATTTTTGTGGGAATTGACGGCTATACAGAAGAAGGTGGTTTCACAAATGTGAACCACACCCGTTGCAGCACCGTGCGGGATATCGCCGGGCAGGCGGACAGGATTATTGTGTTGACGACATCAGAAAAGTTCGGGAAACGCAGCGTGGCGAAGATGTTTTCCGAGGAAGAGGTATATATGGTTGTAACGGATTCCGATCTGCCGGACCATTATGGAGAGATGTTGAGACGGCAGGATGTCCGCCTGGAGATTGTCGATGTCTGAGGTGAAAGAATGGAGTGTACAAAGGATTATGTAATCGGTATTGACGCAGGCGGGACGAAGGTGGCCTACGGCCTGTTTGATGCGAAGGGAGAGTTGCTGGAACGCTTCCGGCATCCTTCCGATCCGGAACTGGACGGACCGGCCTTCTCGGACAGCCTGATTCGGACGCTCCGGAAGATTCTTGAGAGGCATGGCCTTGCGATGGAAAATCTGAAGGGTGTGGGGATCTGCATGCCTTCCTATATTTTGTTTGATACAGGGCATATTTTTCTGACATCGGCTTTGCCAAAAATTCATGACTTTGGCATGAGGGATTATCTGCAGGAGCGTCTGGGCGTGCGGGTCGTGCTGGACAATGATGCAAACGCCGCCGCGCTGGCGGAGTACCGCAGAGGCGCCGGGCGTGGTTTGAAGCATATGGTATATGTGGCTGTGAGCACCGGCATCGGGAGCGGTCTTATCATTAACGGTGAGGTGTTTCGGGGGAGCTACGGCTGGGCCGGCGAGTGTGGGCACATGTTGGCGACGCCGGGTGAGGGGATTCTGTGCGGCTGCCAGAACCGCGGGTGTTTTATGTCCTATGTGGGCGGTCGTTATGTACCGACGCATCTGAAAATACGGATGCTGGAAGGAGCCGGAAGCTGGATGGAGGGGATCACGGATCTTAACTGTGAACACCTTCTGGCTGCAGCACGGCGAAAGGATCCGCTGGCGGAAGAGATGCTGCAGAATATGGCGCACTATATCGGAGTTTGCCTGTACAATATTTATCAGCTCTTAAACATCAATACCTTTGTGTTTGGCGGTGGACTGACAAATTTTGGAAGCCTTCTGTTTGACAGGGTGCGCGCGGAGTTTGATTCCTGTGACAAGATCGGCATGCCGGTGGAGTTCCGCTTTGCCGAGCTGAGAAAGGACTTCGGCATTATTGGCGCCGCCGAGCTGGTATTATAGACAGAATTTAACGAAAAGAACAGTCAAGGCCTGCATCCAGGAAGATCTGAAGATAATTCTGAAGATTCTCCGGGTGCAGCTGCCGGACACCCTTCATCTCATAGGGCAGCTTCAGCTGCTCATATTTTTTTTCACCAAGCTGATGGAAGGGGAGTAGATGGACCTCGTGGATGCCGATCTCCCTCAAAAGCGCCGCCATGACTCTGGCAGCGCTTAAGGTTGCGTTAAACTTTGGAATCACAGGAATCCGTGCGATAACCGGCACATGGCTGTTCACGGCAAATCGCATATTTTCCAGAATCTGATCGTTGTAAACGCCGGTCTTCTGATAATGAATTTCGCGATTGCAGTGTTTCATGTCAAACAGGAGAAGGTCAACGTTCCGGATAAACTCTGCGAATACCTCATGAGAAGCGTAGCCGGTCGTCTCAACCGCACAGTGCAGGGAGCGTCTGCGGGCTTCGCGAAGAAGCGCCGAGGCAAAAGCGTGCTGTTGCAGGACTTCGCCGCCGGATAGCGTGATTCCACCGCCGGACTCTTCGTAGAAATCGCGGTCTTTCTCCACCTCTTCGAGTACTTCATTGACAGTCCATTCCCGACCGATGAGCTTGCGATCGCCGGAAGCGAGTGCTTCGTGACGGAAGCGGTTCTGCGATTCGGGGTTGGAACACCAGCGGCAGCTTAGAGGACAGCCGCAGAAAAAAATCGTTGAGCGGATCCCAGGACCATCATTGATGCTGAATCTTTGAATATTGAAAATCTGTCCTGTCAGAGTCATGGTTTGAATCTCCTTTTCCTGGCGCACCGTAAAAATCGTAACTATTAGCAGGTAAAACAGCATAGTCCATCTTATATGTCAGTCAGTGTATCACAAAAATGCTGTTTTGTAAAATAAAAGAAATTTAAATAATTACGAAAGAAATATATATTGACTTCTAACGAAACAATTTATATAATTTATGAAGGACAGGTTTTAAATTTATCAGGAGGTTTGCATGATGGAAGGACATTTTGGAGCACTGACACCGCGGATGCGCCATTACAGAGAGGAGTTGTTGAATGCGAAGCCACAGGTCTGTGCGCAGAGAGCTGTGTTGACCACGGAGAGCTATCGGCTGCATGCGGACAAACCGGTCATTCTGAAGCGCGCGTATATGCTGGAAAATATACTGGAGCATATGACGATCTACATAGAGGAGGATACCCTGCTGGCGGGAAATCAGGCTTCAGGCAACCGTTTTGCGCCGATCTTTCCGGAATATGCGATGGACTGGGTGATCCGGGAGCTGGACGAGTTTGAGAAGCGGGATGGGGATGTCTTCTATATTACAGATGAGACAAAGCAGACACTTCGCGAGATTGCGCCTTATTGGGAGCATAATACGACTTTGGATAAGGGCCTGGCCGCGCTGCCGCCCGAGAGCCGGGTCTACTATGACCTTGGTATTATCAAGGCGGAGGGAAATATTACCTCAGGCGACGCACATATCGCCGTGGAGTACGAGGCTGTGATGGAAAAGGGGCTTGCAGATTTTGAACGTCGTGCCCGGGAAGCGGAGGCAAAGCTCGATCTCACGGATTATAAGCAGCTCAAAAAATATTATTTCTATGAGGCAATACAGATCGTGATCCGTGCGGTGGAGCGCTTTGCGGGACGTTATGCGCAGCTGGCAGAGGAGCAGGCAAAGAGCGCGACAGAGACGCGCGCGGCGGAACTCCGGGAGATGGCACGCATTCTGAGAAAGGTGCCCTACGGACCTGCAGAGAGCTTTCACGAGGCGCTGCAGTCCCTGTGGCTCGTTCACCTGGTGCTGCAGATTGAGTCTAACGGACATTCGCTGTCCTACGGGCGTATGGATCAGTATCTTTTTCCATATTATGAGGCAGATTTAAAGAGAGGTCTGATCACGGAGGAGAGCGCCTGCGAGCTGATAACGAATCTCTGGCTTAAGACATTCACAATTAATAAAATTCGCAGCTGGAGCCATACGCAGTTCAGCGCTGGTTCCCCACTTTATCAGAATGTGACGGTGGGCGGACAGACGCCGGATAAGAAGGATGCAGTTAATATGATGAGCTACCTGATCCTCCGGAGCGTAGCACAGACGAGGCTGCCGCAGCCGAACCTGACGGTGCGCTATCACGCAGGGCTGAGCGACGACTTTATGAACGAGGCGATTGAGGTGGTAAAGCTTGGCTTCGGCATGCCGGCCTTCAACAATGATGAGATCATTATTCCGTCTTTTATTGATCGTGGCGTGAAGGAAGAGGACGCTTACAATTACAGTGCGATCGGCTGCGTTGAGACCGCTGTGCCGGGGAAATGGGGCTATCGCTGCACGGGTATGAGTTTCCTGAATTTCCCGAAATCATTTCTGATCGCTCTGAACGACGGCGTCGATCCGGCCTCAGGGACGAAATTGATGGACGGAGCGGGACATTTTACTGATATGACAAGTTATGACCAGGTGAAGGCCGCCTGGGACAAGATTATCAAAGAGTTTACCCGGCAAAGCGTGATCATAGAGAACGCCTGCGATATGGTGCTGGAGGAGGATGTACCGGATGTGCTCTGTTCTGCGCTCTGCGAAGACTGCATCGGCAGAGGCCTGACCCTGAAGGAAGGCGGGGCGGTTTACGACTTTATCAGCGGCCTTCAGGTGGGCATTGCGAATCTGGCGGACTCCATGGCGGCAATCAAAAAGCTGGTCTTCGATGAGAAGAAGCTGACGGCGAAGCAGCTCTGGGATGCGCTGCTGTCCGACTTTGCGGGCGAGGAGGGTGAACGAATCCGGAAGATGCTGATTGAGGAGGCGCCGAAGTATGGCAACGACGACGACTATGTTGATCAGCTTGTGGTAGAAGCCTACGCGACCTATATCGAGGAGATCAAGAAGTATCCTAATACCCGTTTTGGGCGCGGGCCGATCGGAGGCATCCGCTACGCGGGAACTTCTTCAATCTCTGCCAATGTAGGGCAGGGAAAAGGTACACTCGCCACACCGGACGGCCGTCATGCCGGCGAGCCGCTCGCGGAGGGCTGTTCCCCCAGCCATTCGATGGACCAGTGTGGTCCCACGGCGGTCTTCAAGTCTGTTTCGAAGCTGGATACCCGCGCGATCACGGGCGGCGTTCTGCTGAATCAGAAAGTGACGCCGCAGCTTCTTTCGAAGGAAGAGAATAAGACGAAGCTGCTTGCATTGCTGCGGACATTCTTCAACCGTCTTCACGGCTATCATGTGCAGTACAACGTCGTGTCGAGGGAGACCCTGCTGGATGCGCAGATCCACCCGGAGGACCACAGGGATCTGATTGTACGTGTGGCGGGCTACAGCGCGTTTTTCAACGTACTTTCCCGACAGACACAGGATGATATTATTGCGAGGACAGAGCAGATTCTGTAAAAATTATACCCAAAGAGAGCTGCCGCGGTTTTGCCGCGGCTCTCTTTGGGCGTTTTTATAAAATGATTGACTTTTTCCGTCAAAGGTTTATAGTAATGAGTGGAAAATTAAATTAAATTTCCGGTTTGAGAACCGGGCGTTGCAAGTTCCGAGAGGATTAATAGAGAAACCGGTGAAAATCCGGTACGGTCCCGCCACTGTGTGAGGGAGTTTCGAGGCTGGGATGTCACTGGACATGATGTCCGGGAAGGCGCTTTGAGATGTTGAACTTGAGTCAGGAGAACTGCTTGCAATGAATCGCTGAATGATTCTTACGATGGATAAGAAGCAGTTTTTTCTTTTGTACAAAAATTTCTTCCGTTCTTCCTATTCCCATAAGAACCAGACAAGTGAATAAAAAAATGAATGCAAAGAGGGTATGGAGATGTCAACAACAGACGAGTTGAAGCAGCACGAGGATGCATGTGGCTGCGGCGAGGATCACGGCCATGCACATGAGGATGAGTGCGGCTGCGGTGAAGATCATGGCCATGCACACGAGGACGAGTGCGGCTGCGGTGAGGACCATGGCCATGAGCATGACCATGACCATGGAGATGAGTGCGGCTGCGGTCATGACCACGGTCACGAGCATGCGCACAGTCACGTGCCGGGGCATCCGGATGATTGCGAGTGTGAGCTCTGCCATCCGCACGAGGACTACTGCGACGTGTGCGGCGAGAGCCTCGCGAACTGTACCTGCGATATGCCGGATGCGACGAACAAGAAGCGCGTCTACATTCTCGAGAATTTAGGCTGCGCGAACTGCGCGGCGAAGATGGAAGCAAAGATCAAGGCGCTGCCGGACGTGGATTATGCGACGATTACCTACTCCACGAAGCAGCTGCGTGTTTCCGCGCCCGACCCGGACGCGCTCATCCCGGTCATCCAGGAGATCTGTACGTCGATCGAGTCCGAGGTTGTCGTAAAGAAGCGCGAGCGCAAGGTGGCCGCCGCGGCTCCGGTAGAGGCTGTTGATCCGGAGAGCCGGAAGAAGAAAAAAGAATTCCCGAAGGAAAAGCTGGAGCTTTTGGGTATCATCCTGGGCGCGGTGCTCTTCCTGGCTGTGGAGATTATACATGAAACCAGCGGCGTGGAGGAGCTTCCGCTTCCTCTGATTATCCTGTGCCTCGTTGCCTACGTGATACTGGGCGGCAAGATTGTCCTGACTGCGCTGAAAAATATCCCGAAGGGACAGGTTTTTGACGAGAATTTCCTGATGACGATCGCGACGGTGGGCGCCCTGATCATCGGCAGCTATACCGAGGCGGTCGGCGTGATCCTGTTCTACCGCATCGGAGAGTACTTTGAGGACCGCGCGGTCGAGAACAGCCGCAAGGCCATCATGGACGCGGTGGACATGCGTCCGGATGTGGTGAACCTGGTGGTCGGTGAAGAGGTAAAGGTCATCGACGCGGAGAGCGCCGTAGTCGGCGACATCCTTCTGGTGCGCCCGGGCGATCGCATCCCGCTGGACGGCGTCATCGTCGAGGGCGAGAGCCGTATCGACACCTCGCCGGTGACCGGTGAACCGGTGCCGGTGGCCGCGGGCTACGGCGACGAGGTGACTTCCGGCTGCGTGAACACCTCGGGCGTGATCAAGATCCGTGTGGAGAAGCGGCTGGAGGAATCCATGGTGACGAAGATTCTCGACTCTGTGGAGAATGCGGCGGCGACCAAGCCGCAGATGGAGCGCTTCATCACCCGTTTCGCGCGTATTTATACTCCCGCGGTCGTGGGGATCGCGCTGGTGACGGCGATTGTCCCGTCCCTGTTTACCGGAAACTGGTATCACTGGGTATACACAGCCCTGACCTTCCTGGTTATCAGCTGCCCCTGCGCGTTGGTGCTCAGCGTGCCGCTGGCCTTCTTCTCCGGCATCGGAGCGGGCTCGAAGCTCGGTATCCTCTTTAAGGGCGGCAACTCCCTGGAGGCGATCAAGAACGTGACCACCGTGATCATGGACAAGACCGGTACGATCACGAAAGGCAACTTCGAGGTGCAGGAGGCGGTTCCGACAAAGGGTGTGGATGCGGACAAGCTGCTTGCTTTGAGCGCGGCCTGCGAGATCAACTCCACGCATCCGATCGGAAACAGTATTATTGCTTATGCGAAAGAAAAGAATATCAATATTGAGCGCCCCTCTAAGGTCGAGGAGATCGCCGGAAAAGGTATCCGCGCGATCGTGGCGGACGGCGAGGTGCTGTGCGGCAACCGCAAGCTTATGCGGCAGTTCGAGGTAGACCTCGGGGACTACGCGCCGGAGAAATTCGGTACGGAGGTGCTGACAGCGTTGAACGGCAAGTTCATCGGCCATCTGGTCATCGCGGATACGATCAAGGAAGAATCCCCGGCTGCGATCAAGGCACTGCATGATCTTGGCATCCACACGGCGATGCTGACCGGCGACGGTGAGGAGAGCGCGCTGGACGTGGCGAAGCAGACCGGTATCGAGGAAGTACACGCGAAGCTGATGCCGCAGGACAAGCTGACGCAGCTTAGTGAGATCCGGAAGCGCAATGGCGCAGTCATGTTCGTCGGCGACGGGATCAACGATGCTCCAGTGCTGGCAGGAGCGGACGTCGGCGCGGCGATGGGCAGCGGCGCGGATGCGGCGATCGAGGCGGCGGACGTGGTGTTCATGAACTCCAGTCTGACCTCCATCGCGGACTCCATCGGAATCGCCCGGAATGCCATGCGCGTGGCGATGCAGAACGTGGTCTTCGCTCTTATCATCAAGGCGATGGTCATCGTGCTTGGTCTTCTGGGGATGGCGAGCATGTGGTTTGCGGTATTCGCGGACTCCGGCGTCGCAGTGCTCTGCGTGCTGAACTCGGTCCGTGTATTATACAGATACAAGAAAAAATAATGTGACAGGGAGGAGGGTAACAAGGTGAAAAAAGGTGATCTTTTAAAAAGACTCCTTCAGATCATCATCGTACTTTTCGGGATCAGCTTCCTGACCTTCGGCTTAACCTACATCGCACCCGGCGACCCGGTGCAGGCCATGTATGCGGCGAGCGGCTCCATCCCCAGCCAGGAGATCATGGATCAGACCAGGGAGGCTCTGGGACTCAACAAGCCTTTCCTGGTGCAGTATGTGAACTGGCTGACCGGATGTCTGCATGGAGATTTTGGAACCTCTTATGCTTACAACAAGCCGGTGCTGACGCTGCTGATGTCCCGGCTCTGGCCCACGCTGAAGCTGACACTGTGTTCGCTGGCTCTGATGCTGGTCATCTCGATTCCGTTGGGAATTCTGTCGGCGACGCACCAGGGCGGGCCGATCGATTACTTTGTCAGGGGCTTTACATTCCTGGGGGTGTCGATGCCGAACTTCTGGGTAGGACTTTTGCTGATGCTTTTGTTCTGCGTGAAGCTGGGATGGCTGCCTGTGGTATCGACCGGACAAGGATGGACGAAGCTGGTTTTGCCGACTGTGACGCTGGCTTTTGCCATGGCGTCCAAGTACACAAGGCAGGTGCGCACCGCATTTCTTGAGGAACTGAATCAGGACTATGTGATAGGTGCGCGCTGTCGAGGCATCAAGGAGAGCACGATTTTGTGGAAACATGTACTGCCCAATTCGCTGCTGCCGCTTGTGACGATGCTGGGTCTGTCTATGGGTTCGCTGCTCGGCGGTACGTCGGTCGTGGAGGTGATTTTCTCCTATCCGGGTCTCGGAAATCTGGCAGTGAGCGCAATCACGTCCATGGATTACAATCTGGTGCAGGGATATGTGCTCTGGATTGCCCTGATCTATATGGTGATCAATCTGGTGGTGGATATTTCCTATGGATTCCTGGACCCCAGAATGAGAGAAAAGAGGTAGGGCCATGCAAAAGCTGAAAGAATTTGTAAAGAAAAATCCCAGTTTTACAGTATTTGCCCTGCTGGCGCTGGCGATCGTACTGATTGCGGTTTTCGCACCATTCATTGCGACCCATGATCCCTATGAGGCTGTGTTGGCTGACGCGGTGCAGGCGCCGAGCGCGGAGCACTGGTTTGGAACGGACAAGATGGGGCGCGACCTGTTTTCCCGTGTGATCTATGGGGCGAGGACGTCCTTGAGCGCGGCGCTGATTCTGGTGGCAATCATCGTGGTGGTCGGGACGATGCTGGGCATCATTGCCGGATACTTCGGCGGGATTGTGGACGCAGTGATCATGCGAATCTCTGACATGATGATCTCTTTCCCGGGTATGGTGCTGGCCATCGCGGTGGCAGGTATTCTGGGAGCGAATATCCGAAATGCGATTATCGCTATTTCGATTGTGAGCTGGACGAAATACGCCAGGCTTTCGCGCAGCCTCGTGCTGAAGATACGGAACCGCGACTACATAGCGGCGGCGCAGCTCACCGGTTCGAAGACCGGTTACATTCTGACTAAGCACATGCTGCCGAACGTGCTGCCCACGATCCTGATCACGGGTGCAACGGATATCGGAAGCATGATGCTGGAGATCGCGGGACTTTCGTTCCTGGGCTTCGGCGCGCAGTCGCCGACCGCGGAATGGGGCCTGATGCTGAACGAGGGTCGTGCCTACATGACGGCGGCTCCCTGGCTGATGATTTTCCCGGGTCTCGCAATATTTATTACGGTTGTTGTATTTAATCTGCTGGGCGACAGCTTAAGAGACGTGCTCGATCCCAGAAGCTAAATGAAAGAAAGGAATTTATTATGAAAGCAAAAAAGATTGCGGCGCTGGTATTAACAGCCGTCATGACGCTCTCCCTCGTGGCCTGCGGCGGGAGCAGCTCCGGCAGCTCTGACAGCTCCAGCAGCAGCTCGGACAGCAGCACAAGCACGAGCAGCTCGGGCGGAACGACCTTTACCTTCGGCTGCGACTATTTCTCCGAGTACATCGACCCGTCAGTCAATGTCAACTCTGCATGGTCGCTGATCCGTTTTGGTGTCGGCGAGACGCTGTTCGCCTTTGATATCGATGCGATTGCGCAGGAGAACATCTGCGACGGGGCGACGACAGACGACTATATTACCTGGACGCTGCACATCCGTGACGGCATTACCTTCTCCAACGGCAAGGAGCTGACGGCCTCCGCGGTTGTCGCCAGCTGGGAGATGATGTATAAGAAGGAAGCGGCGGGCAGTACGTCTACCCCGTCTCAGTACCTTGCAAATCCGACCTTCACGGCAGATGATGCAAGCGGCACGATCACAGTTGTCTGCGAGGACGTGACGACAAACCTGAAGGGTATTCTGGCGTACCCGTACTTTGCGGTTATCGATGTGGATTCCTATGAGGAGGGTGTGGTCGATTCCGTAGTCGGTACCGGTCAGTATGTGCTGGACAGCTATGTGGAAGCAACATCCAAGACTTTCGTGAAAAATGACAGCTACTGGAACGGTGAGGTTCCTTACGATGGATACACTGCGATCTATATGACCGACAGCACGACCAAGGCGATGGCGATCCAGAGCGGTGACGTGGATGTGGTAGAAAATGTTACGACAGCCAGCGATCTGGAGACTCTGAAAAACGATTCTGCTTACACGGTGGAGAGTACCGCAGGCGGACGTCTTGCGAATACTTACTTTAACTTCAACGGACAGCTTGCGAACGACACGCTGCGTCAGGCGATTCAGTACGCGATTGATGATGAAACGATGTGCAACGTAACCGTTGGCGGCATCTACACCGCGGGCTGCTCCGTACTTCCGTCCTCCATGGACTATGGCTATGATCAGCTGACCGATCCTTATGAGTATGATCTGGACGCTGCGGTTGCGCTCCTGGATGATGCCAGTATCGTGGATACCGATGGCGACGGTGTGCGTGAGATCGACGGCGAGAATATCAACCTCAAGTATTATTCCTTTGAGAGCCGCCAGCTGCAGACCTTTGCGGAGGCTGTGTCCACAGTGCTGAACAGCATCGGCATCGGTGTGGATTATCAGGTGCTGGATTATGATACGATTCTCGGCCTGCAGACGTCGGGAGATTTCGATATGGTTTCCTCGAACGCTGTTATCGTGCCGACCGGCAATCCGGACGCTTTCCTGGGCAACTTCTACAGCGGGAACTCTGACGGCTATGGTTATTACAGCAATGCGGAGTATGACGCGGCTTACGAGGAGATGATCACCTCCACAGATGAGGCGCGCAAGGCAGAGCTCTACGTCGAGATGCAGCAGATCCTGATCGACGACGCAGCAACGATCGTACACGGCTACTACAACAGCTCGATCACCTACAACAACAGCGTGATTCAGGGTGTTGAGATGTATCCGCTGGATTACACCTGGATCACCACGGACTGGGCTCCGGTGGGCTGATCTGAAAACAAGAAGTGCGGGCGACCGGGGCTCCTGAAAAAAAGCCCCGGCTGCCCGGTAGTATGAAGGAGGAAATCCGATGATGAGTATACAGGATGTTTCGATTACATACGGAAAAAATCCGGCTCCCACCGTGGAAGGCGTCAACCTCGAGATGAAACAGGGCGAGATCGTCAGCATCGTGGGGGAGAGCGGCAGCGGAAAATCAACCGTGATCCGCGCGGTGCTCGGCTGCCTGCCGGGCGGCGGTTATGTGAGTAAGGGAGACATTCAGTTCGAGGGGAAGTCCCTGCTGGGCTATTCGCAGGAGGAGTGGAGGAAGCTTCGGGGAACGGAGATCTCCATGATTTTCCAGGATTCCGGCGCGATGATCAATCCGATCCGTCGCATCGGCGCCCAGTATGTGGAATACATTCGAACCCATGAGAAAATGTCGAAGAAGGACGCCTGGGACAAGGGCGTGGAGATGCTGGAAAAAATGCGTCTGCCGAGCGGCGACAACATTATGCGCAGCTATCCCTTCCAGCTCTCCGGCGGCATGCGCCAGCGCGTCGGCATTGCGATGGCGATGACCTTCCAGCCGAAGCTCCTGCTGGGCGATGAGCCGACGAGCGCGCTGGATGTGACGACGCAGGCGCAGATTGTGCGGCAGATGATGGAGCTGCGCGATCAGTATAACACCAGTATTATCGTAGTGACGCACAATATTGGCGTCGCCGCCTATATGGCGGACAAGATCATCGTTATGAAGAATGGCCGTGTGGTGGATGCGGGAGACCGGGAACAGATTCTGCATCATCCGTCGGACGCTTACACAAAGAACCTGCTTGAGAGTGTTCCCGCGATGGGAGGTTATCGATTTGTCTGAGTTAATATTGGAAGCAAAGCATGTGACAAAAAAATACCCGGCTTCCGGAGGACGGACTCTGATCGCCAATAATGACATCAACCTGAGCATTTACAAGGGCAGGACGCTGGGTATCGTGGGAGAGAGCGGCTGCGGCAAGAGTACCTTCATGCGCATGGCGATTTCCCTGGAGACGCCGACGGAGGGCGATATTCTCTTTCACGGGAAGAGCATCCTCGGCCTGAAGGGCGAGGAGCTGCGGCAGCACAGGCAGAACATCCAGATGGTGTTCCAGGACCCGACGGCGGCCTTCAATCCGAAGATGAAGATCATGGATATCATCTGCGAGCCGCTGCTGAATTTTAAACGCATCAAGAAGAGCGAGAAGGAAGAGGTGGCGCGCAAATACCTGGAGCTCGTGGAGCTGCCAGGGGATTTCGCGAAGCGCTACCCACACAATATGAGCGGCGGCCAGAGACAGCGTGTCGGCATTGCGCGCGCCCTGACGCTGGAGCCGGAGATCATTCTCTGTGACGAAGCGACGAGCGCTCTCGACGTGTCCGTGCAGAAAAATATTATTGAGCTGCTTGTGAAGCTTCAGAAGGAAAAGGATATCGCATTTGGCTTTATCTGCCATGATATGGCGCTGGTGCAGTCCTTTGCGCATCAGGTGGCGGTCATGTATCTGGGAAATATTGTCGAGGTCCTGCCGGGGAGCAGCGTCGCGGAGGATTCGAAGCATCCCTACACGCAGGCGCTGATCGGTTCGATCTTTGATCTGAATATGGATTTCTCGAAGCCGATCGAGAGCATTGACAGCGAGGCTCCGAGTCCGCTCGACGTGCCGGTAGGCTGCCCCTTCCAGAATCGCTGCGACCGCTGCAAGGAGATCTGCAAGAAGGAACGTCCGACGCTGAAAAAAGTGGCGGAGAATCATCAGGTGGCGTGCCACCTTTATCAGGAGGTAGAAGGATGAGAAAACTGTGGAGTCTGCTTCTGGTGTGCGCGCTCACACTGTCCCTTGCAGCCTGCGGCAGTTCGTCGGGGGCGGAAAGCGCGGCGGGGGAAAGCAGCCATGTGATCGGCATCGCGGTATACAACGCGTCCGATCCGGAGATGTCCATGTTTTATACCTATTACCGCGAATATATCGCGGAGAGCTTTCCGGTGGAATTTATCATCTCGGAGAGCCTTGACACCCTGGAGGACGAGGTCGCCTTTGCCCGGACCGTGAAGGAAGCGGGCGGGGAAGGAATTATTTCCTTCTATACGTCGGATCTCGCGGCGATCGTGGAGACCTGTGAGGAGAATGAGATCTACTATGTACAGGGTTCCGGTTCGCTCAGCGACGACGAGTTTGACTCCGTGAAGGACAATCCCTGGTATCTGGGTGTGATCGGCCCGGACGATGACGAGGAGTTCGCAGCCGGACGGGACATGGCGGCGGATTTCATCGCCGACGGCGCGACTTCGTTCCTGATTGTCAGCGGCGGTGCGGGCGACAGTGTGAACTATATGCACTATACGCGTGTCGAGGGTATTCTGCATCAGATTCAGGAGTCCTTTGGCCTGACATATGCCGAGGATCTGGAAGATCTGGCGCAGGTGACCGAGCTGACGACTGTCGAGACGGACAACGATGATGTGACGATCGTGATCAGTCCGGGATATGTGTCCATGGACGAGGGACGCGACAATCTGCTGGCGGCGCTGGATGCGGGCGATTATGACGCCCTGATGTCGGTGATGGGCCTCAGCGATGTGTTCGACGCAATGGAGGAAGGCATTACGGCCAATACGGCGCTCATGCGAATCGGCATTGTGGACTGCTTCTCGCAGGAAAACTATGATGCTTTCGAGGCGACGGCGGCAAATGGCTACGGGATGCTGCACTATGTGAAGGGCAAATATGCCTCCATGGTCGTGCCGGCCTTTGTGGCACTGTTCAACGCGATGGAGGGCGACGTCGATCTGGTCAATCCGGACGGCGAGGCTTTCCGTATTTACCAGACTTACTGGACGGCGGCGAGCGAGGCGGAATACGCGGAGCTCTTCGGCTATACGCAGAGCATCTATGAAAACGCCTACAGCGCGGCGGATATGATGAGTGTGATCCGTTCGTACAATGCGGACGCGACCTACGATGAATTCGTGGAGCTGGCCGAGAGCAGCGATATTGAGTCGGTGCGGGCGAGACTCGCGGAGTGATAGAGAACGATATGAGATTACAGAACATCGAAGTGAACGCAGGCGGGAAGAAATCCGGTTATCTGAAAGTGCCGGGTACTCCATATGAGATTCCTGTGACCGTGATCTGCGGCGCGGAAGAGGGCGAGACTGCACTGATCACCGCAGGTATTCACAATGCGGAGTATGTCGGTATCCAGGCAGCCATAGAGCTGCAGAACGAGCTGCAGCCGGAGGATATCAAGGGGACGCTTGTGATCGTGCCGCTGGTGAATGTGAGCGGTTTCCAGAGAAGAACCATGAGCGTCGTCTGGGAGGACAACAAGAACCTGAACCGGGAATTCTCGGGCGATGCGAACGGATCGACGGCTTCGCGCTTCTGCTATATGATCGAAAAAGATCTGCTGTCTATCGCGGATTATTATATTGATCTTCACAGTGGCGACGGTTACGAAAAGCTGGACTCTTACACGTATTATGTAGGGCCGGTAGAACCGAGAGTGCGGGAGAAATCCTTTGAGATGGCCTGCCGCGTGTCTACCGGCTATCTGGTGGAGTCCCAGAGCACCTCGGGCGGTGCGTATAATTATGCTGCTTCACTTGGCATTCCGAGCATTCTTATGGAGCGTGGCGGCTGCGGGCTGTGGAGCCGTCATGAGGTCGATCAGGACAAGGAAGACGTGCGGAGGATCCTGGCTTACCTCCACATTCTGAAAGACGGAGATGGCTCCCATCCGGAAGAGAAGCATCTGATCTTTCGCGAGGCCGTTTATGAGAATGCGCCGCTGCACGGCTGCTGGTATCCTTCCTTCCACATCGGAGATTTCTTTAAAGAAGGTGAACTGCTGGGGGAGATCCGGGACTACTTTGGTAAAACGCTGCATCAGTGCTACGCGAAGGCGGACGGCAAGATCCTCGATCAGACCGGAAGCCTTTCCGTGGTGCAGGACGGCCCGATGGTGGCCTATGGAGTGATGCCGGAGGAGGGACATCAGTATTGCGATGAGTGTGAGGGACATACACATCATCACGAATAAGAAATTTTAAGGAAAGAACAGCCGCTCTGCAGATGATGGAAACTGCAGAGCGGCTGTTTTTGCTCTTTAAAGTTATTACATCTTCTTTGCCCGGATGGCTTCCGCGAATG
>MSHD01000034.1:0-43818 GCA_001941045.1 Lachnospiraceae bacterium Zagget2 | reverse complement strand
GGGAGGCTCCGACTACACCACCCATAGCGTCTGCCAGATCACGGATATAGGAGAAATTTTCCGCGCAGCCAAGGCCGCGTCCGCCGGAAACAATGATATCAGCCTCTTCGAGATGAACCGCTTCAGCCACCTCCTTCACCCGCTCCAGCAGGTGAACGCGGATCTTATCCGGATCGATGTGAATGTCCTCGCGGATGATCTCGCCGCTGCGGCTGTCGTCTGCCGGCGCCTTTTTGAACACGCCGGGGCGAACCGTAGACATCTGCGGACGATGGTCCGGGCAGGAGATCGTGGCCATCAGGTTTCCGCCGAAAGCGGGACGTGTGGAGGCCAGAAGTCCGTTTTCATCAATATCCAGACCGGTGCAGTCCGCGGTGAGGCCGGTGTGCAGCGAGCAGGCTACCCGGGGAGCCACGTCGCGGCCGTTGTTCGTCGCTCCGTAGAGGACGATAAACGGAGCATGTTTCCGGATCAGCGTCTCCATGGCATAGGACTGTGCGTCGGTGTTGTAGGTGTCGTATTCATCGCCCTCCACCAGCAGTACCTGGTCCGCGCCGTAGGAGATGGCCTTCTGTGCGACAGACTCTGCATTCTTGCCCAGAACCACGGCGACCAGCCTGGATCCCAGCTTATCCGCCATGGCGCGGCCCGGACTCAACAGCTCATAGCCAACGTTCTTTGCGATACCGTTTTCAGTCTCTATATAAACCCAAAGATCTTTATTTTCCATGGTATGTTACCTCCTAATCTTAGAGTAGTCCGGCGTCGGACAACAGCCTTGTCAGTTTCTCTGCCGCTGCTTTTCCATCCAGATTCTCGATCTTCATGCCATTCTTTTCGTGGTGAGGCGTGTAGGTCTTGAGAACCTTCGTAGGAGAGCCTGCCAGACCGCGTTCCTGCGGATCGACGACCACCTCAGCGCTCGTCAGTTCTCCGATCTCAGCAGTCCGTGCAAAGCGCTTGGTCCTGAAGTTCGGATAGCGCAGGTCGTAGGAGGTCTTGTTGACGGTGATGATGCAGCCGCCGGGTGCGGAATAATAGTCATAACCCTCGTCGCTCTCGCGCTTGCACTTCAGCGTTCCGTCGTCCTGCAGGCTGACCTCTACGGCGTAGGAGACGAGCGCACGGTTCAGGTGCTGCGAGATCTCCGGACCGACCTGACCGGTATCGCCGTCGATCGCCTGCTTGCCGCAGAAGATGACGTCAAAGGGTCTGCCGGACTTCTCTTCGAGATAGCTGATGGCAGTGGAGATGATCTTTGAGGTGGCCAGCGTATCGGAGCCGCCGAAAGCACGGTCCGTGATGAGCCAGGCTTCGTCCGCTCCGGCCGCCAGGCACTCGCGCAGGGCGTCCTTCGCCTTCGGGATTCCCATGGTGATCACGGTGACCTTGCCGCCTGCCTGATCCCTGAGCCGCAGGGCAGTCTCCAGCGCGTAGGTGTCGAAGGTGCTGACGATCGCCGGAACGCCTTCCCGGATGAGCGTGTGCTTCACCGGATCAATCTTGATCTGGGTCGTGTCGGGCACCTGCTTGATGCAGACCAGCAGGTTCAGCGCTTTCTGATCGCCCTTCGTCTCCTCGACAGCCGTCTGGGAAGGAATCGTCATCCGCGGCGCTTCCTCGCGCTTTGTCGGGGCCGTGGTGGGAGCGGACTTCGGTGTGCTCCGGGGATATTTCTTCTTGACACCGCCGGCAATCACTGTGCGCTGCACCTGGTTCGTGCCCTCATAGATCTGAAGAATCTTCGCATCCCGCATGAGCTTCTCCATCGGGTAATCCTTCATATAACCGTAACCGCCCATGACCTGAACGCCGTCCACCGCGCACTTCATACCGGTGTCGGTGCCGAAGGTCTTGGCAATGGAAGCTTCCAGTGTAAAGGGAAGACCCGCGTCCATGAGCTCCGCAACATGCAGATACATCTGACGGCCCGCCTGGACCTGAATCTCCATATTGGCCAGCATTTCCTCGACCATCTGGAAATTGGCGACGGGCTGACCGAACTGCTTGCGCTGTTTGGCGTACTTGGTGGCTTCCTCGACCACGCGCTGCCCGATGCCGATGCCGAAGGCGCCCACGCCCGGACGGGAGTGATCGAGGGTCTCCAGGATGTATTTGAAACCACGGTTCTTGCGGCCGAGCAGATGATCCTTCGGAATACGCACATTGTCGAAGATGACCTCGCTGGTGCAACTCAGGCGCATGCCCATCTTGTCTTCCTCACGGCCGATCGAGACGCCGGGGCGATCCCGCTCCACGATGAAGGCGGACAGGCCCATCGCTCCTGCGGATTTCTTGGTGGAAGCCAGGACGGTGTAGATGCCCGCGATCGGACCGTTTGAAATAAAGGACTTGGTACCGTTGATGATATAATCGTCGCCGTCCTCCACAGCGGTCGTGCTGACGCTGCCGGCATCCGAGCCCGCGTTCGGTTCCGTCAGGCAGAAGGCGGCATATTTTTTCTTTATCATGGTGTCAAACCACAGCTTCTTTTGCGCGTCGGTACCTGCGATCAGAACCGGGAAAGAAGCCAGGGCATTCGCGATCAGCGTGGTGCCGATGCCGATGTCGCCGCGGGCGATCTCCTCCGCGATGGCGAAGACCTGCACATTCGTAAGGCCGGGTCCGCCGTACTCGGCAGGAACACAGAGCTGGTTCAGCCCCATATCGCAGGCCATGTCCAGCAGCTTTTCCGGAAACTCATTGTTACGCTCATAATCTCCCACAGTGGGGATGACCTCTTTGTCTACGAACTCTCGAACCATAGTGAGCAGTTCCTGTGTCTCGTTATCGAAGAGCATGATGAAAAACTCCTTTTCTATAAAGTAAAAGAAGTGGGGATAAGACACAAAACCAGATCGCCCGCTTCTAATCCAGTAGAAATAGTAACATATTTGAAAATCATTGGCAATGTTTTTCTGTAAATTTGTGGGTTATCCCTCTGCTGAGAAAATTTATCGACAGGAGGCTTGCTTTTCCGGCTGAGCTCTGGTATTCTGAGTTAGCAATAACTAATTAGCGCAAACTAACTCATGGGGACATAACATGGAACGAAAGCTATGGGAGACAATCGTAAAACAGTGCGCGCCGGTGCTGGCGGACGTCAAGCCGTCGAACCTCCTGATTCTGGCCCGGGAGGAGCAGGACGGCTTTACGGAAGGCGAGCTTCCGGAGGGCATTGAGGCGCTTGTCTTAAGCTGCGGCGAGCGCAAAACCACCTGGTTTCTGTATCGCCGCGACCGTCTGGAGGCAGAGCTTGTCTGGCCCCAGACGAGAGCGTTCCTGAATTCCTGCGCCTACCGTGCAGGAGCGGAGGGACTTGATGCGATGCTTCTCAGGCTGCGGGAGTGTTATGCGGCGTATAAGGATGGAACGGCTGCTTTTCCGCATGAGATGGGCGTCTTTCTCGGATACCCGCTCTGCGATGTGAAGGGCTTCATTGAGCACAGCGGAAAGGATTATCTGTGTTCCGGTTACTGGAAGGTCTATGGGAACGTGAGAAAGGCGAAGAGAACTTTCCAGACTTACCGGGCCGTGCGGGATGCTCTGCTGCGGCTGCTTTCCATGGAGGATGTTCCGCGTGAGGCAGGACTGTCAGCGTAACAGAAATCAAACACTGAAGGAGGACAAAGAAAATGGGACAGATTGTGATTGCTTATTACAGCGAATCCGGAAATACGGAGCAGATGGCGGGGATCGTCGCAAAGGGCGTAGAGGCGGCCGGCGGTGAGGCAAAGGTCGTGACGGTAGATCAGGTGACCGCAGATGATCTGAAGGCGGAGACCGTATTCGCTCTTGGCTGCCCGGCGCTCGGCGAGGAAGAGCTCGAGGCGGACACCGTGGAACCGCTCACCGCTGAGATTGAGGGATTCGCGGCCGGAAAGAAGATCGGACTCTTCGGCTCCTACGGCTGGGGCGACGGCGAGTGGATGCGCCTGTGGGTGGATCGCCTCACGAAGGCCGGTGCAGAAGTGCTCGGCGGCGAAGATGCGATCTGCACGGATGCGCCGGACGACGAGGCGGAAGCGAAGCTGATGGAGCTTGGAAAGAAGCTGGCGAGTGCATAAAAAGACAGGGGGTGCTGTTTCTTCATGAGTGTCGTCATTGTGGGCGGTCATGACCGCATGGTCCGTCAGTACATGCAGATATGCAAAAACTACAAATGTAAAGCAAAGGTATTCACGCAGATGTCAGCCAGCCTGGACAAGCAGATGGGCACGCCGGATCTGTTCATCCTCTTTACCAGCACGGTATCGCACAAGATGGTAAAAACGGCGGTTGACGAGGCAAAGCGCAGGAATGTCGAGGTCGTGCGCTGCCACACGAGCAGCGGCACGGCACTTGAAAATATCCTGAAGGAGTATGTAGCGTAAAATAAGGAAAGAATCCCCTCTTGCGGAGAAAGTGGACCGTGAGAGGGGACTTTTTTGTGAAAAGAATGTGATTTTCCTTGTAAAATCCTGTCGAAGTCAGTACAATGATTCATGTTGAGGACTAACGTGAGGAGAGTGCGCGATGGCGAAGCAGACATGGAAACCCGGGAATATGCTGTATCCGGTGCCGGCAGTGATGGTGAGCTGCAAAAGACCGGGGGAGAAGGCCAATATTATCACGATTGCCTGGGCGGGAACTGTCTGCTCCGATCCGCCGATGGTGTCGATCTCGGTGCGGCATGAACGGCACTCTTACGATATCATAAAGGAGACCAGCGAGTTTGTGGTCAATCTGGTGACAAAGGATCTGGTGCGGTCGGCGGATTACTGCGGCGTGCGTTCGGGGCGGGACGTGGATAAATTCCGTGAATGTCATCTGACGGCACTTCCGTCAAAGGAAGTCGCCGTGCCGGGGATTGCCGAGAGTCCGGTGAATATCGAATGCCGGGTGACGGAGGTGAAGCCGCTCGGGAGTCATGATCTCTTTCTGGCAAAGGTCGTGAGCGTGACAGTCGACGACCGTTATCTCGATGAAAAGGGAAAGTTTGACCTGAACCGGGCGGGACTTGTCGCTTATTCTCACGGTGAATACTTTGAACTTGGCAGGAAGAAGGGAAGCTTTGGCTTCTCGGTGCGGAAGAAAAAGGGTAACAGATGAAGCGGCTGTTCGGAAAAAGATGGAAACTGAAATACGCAGGCTCGCTGTTCCTCTTTGCCTTCCTTATGTTATGCTTTCATCCGATTCTGGGGGACAGCTGGGACGATGAGGCAACCTATTTTGAGGTGCTGCTGGACGGTGAGGTCATCGGAGCGGTGGCGGACGAGTCCGTGGTCGAAAATGCGTTTCTGGACGCGCGCGCGCAGGTCTCACGGGAAATGGACGGGCTGGTGTTGGCCAATGTGGAGTGCAGTTATCAGCGCGTATCGCGTCTGCTCGGTTCCACGCTGGAAGAGGATGAGCTGGAGCAGGTGATTTACGAGCTCCTTCAGGAGAAGGTGAAGACGGCCAGACAGAAATATTATCTGGTGAAGGTCAATGAGTTCACGGTCTATCTCTCCTCCATGGATGAGGTGGAGGAACTGTTGCTGGCGGCAATGGAGCCTTATAATGAGGACGGGCTGTTCGGCATCGAGGTCGTCGCTGATACGAGCCGCGAGCTGAACAGTTTCACGGTCGAGGTGACCGCGAAGGAAGAGCTCGGAGAAGAAGACGGTCTGAAGGACCTGGATTTTTACGAGAAAGTGGAGGTCTGCGAGGCATATATTGATGAGGAAGATCTGACCGATGTGGCGGAGGCAATTGATCTCGTGACGAAGGAGACGGAGAAGAATCAGGTCTATGAGGTGCAGGCCGGGGATACGCTCTCTGAGATTGCCAACAGCCGCGGATATTATGTGGATGAGGTGCTTGCGCTGAATGAGGGGCTCACGCGGGACGCGACGCTGAATGTCGGCGACGAGATTATCATCAGTGTGCCGGAGCCGGAATTGTCGATCGTCACTACGGTGCAGTCCACCTATGAGGAGGACTACTACGCAGAGACCGAGTATATTGAAAACGACGACTGGTATACCACACAGACGAAGGTGCTGCAGGAGGCGGAGGTCGGCCATCACGAGGTCACCGTGCTGATTTCCTCGAAGAACGGTACAGAGACGGATCGGGAAACGATCGCTGAGACGGTGATGGTGGAAGCGGTTCCCGAGATTATCGAGAAGGGAACGCAGACGCCGCCGACCTATGTCAAACCGGTCACCGGCGGTACGCTGAGCTCCACGTTTAAGTGGCGCTGGGGACGGATGCACAAGGGCGTCGACTGGGCGGTGCCTGTCGGCACAACGGTCCGGGCTTCCAGCGGCGGTACGGTCGTGAGTGCAGGCTGGTCGAGCGGTTATGGTTATTGTATCGCGATCTCGCATCCGGACGGGAAGCAGACCCGTTACGCGCACCTGAGTAAGATTCTTGTGTCAGTCGGAGAAACCGTGGAGCAGAATGAGAAGATTGCGCTCAGCGGAAATACGGGCAACAGTACGGGGGCGCATCTGCACTTCGAGATTCTGGTGAACGGGACGCAGGTGAATCCGCTGTTGTATCTGGAGTAGGGCGTGGATTGCACTTGACAGGGCGGGGATATCCCGTTATAATAGCGCAGTTGGTGAAAATGGTTTGAATATCAAAGCAATTGAGGGCAGAAGATGAGAGCAAAAATAATTGGTACCGGGTACAGTCTGCCGGCTTTCCGGGCGGATAATGATTATCTGGCGACGCTGGTGGACACGAGCGATGAATGGATATCGGAGCGGACGGGCATCCGGGCGCGGCATCTGGCGAAGGAGGAGACGACGCTCTCCATGTCGGCGGAGGCGGCGCGGATGGCGCTTGAAAGGGCGAATTTCCGGGCGGAGGATGTGGAGCTGCTGATCGTGGCGACAATCACAGGCGATATGGATACGCCGAGCACAGCCTGTCAGGTGCAGAAGGAGATCGGCGCGAAGCATGCGCTTGCATTTGACATCAATGCGGCCTGCTCCGGTTTTCTCTACTCGCTGCATGTCGCGGAGGCTTTTATTGAGAGCGGTACTTATCGGAATGCACTGCTGATCGGGGCGGAGACGCTCTCGAAGATTGTGGACTGGACGGACCGCACTACCTGCGTTCTCTTTGGAGACGGCGCGGGGGCAGCGCTTGTGACGGCCTCTGAGAACGGCGGCCTGCTTTCGCAGTCGCTTGGCAGCAACGGTGAGAAGTGGGATGTGCTTTTCTGCGAGGGAAGACCGAATGAGAATCCGCTTCGTGCGAAGGGACAGAAATGCGGCTATCTGAAGATGGATGGCCAGGAAGTATTCAAATTTGCGGTGCGCACGGTTCCGCAGTGTATCGAGGACGCGCTTGCGAAAGCGGGGCTGAAGCCGGAGGAGATTGATCTGTTTATTCTGCACCAGGCAAATAAGCGGATTATTCAGGCGGTGGCGAAAAGACTCGGCATGGCCGAGGAGGAATTCCCGATGAATATGGATGAGTGCGGAAATACATCGGCGGCTTCGCTTCCGATTCTGCTGGCGCAGCTTGACGAGCGCGGAAGACTGCATCCGGGCGACCGGATTGTGCTGTCCGGCTTTGGCGCGGGACTGACCTGGGGCGCGTGCGTGCTGGAATGGTGAGAAAGCCCTTGACAAACGTGTTTTCAGCACATATACTTTGAATGTCAAACCATCCGTAAAAGGATAAGGAAATAAAGGAGAAAAACAATGTTAGACAAAATCAGAGAGATGGTTGCGGAGCAGCTGAATGTGGATGCGAGTGAGATCACCGCAGAGACGACTTTTAAAGAGGATCTTGGCGCGGATTCCCTCGATCTGTTTGAGCTCGTGATGGCGCTCGAGGAGGAGTATGAGATCGAGATTCCGTCCGAGGAGCTGGAGAATATCACGACGGTAGGCGCTGTGATGGATTATCTGAAATCCAAGGGTGTGGAGTAAGCGGCGCTGCCGGAATCCATACGCGGACAAAGAGAGGGCTGCCTGCGGCTGATATATCGCGGCAGCCTGTATTTCAATTTTGTTATTTTGATTATCAAACTTTTTCAGTGAGGTGTAGATATGAGCGGGCTTGCATTTGTATTTCCCGGACAGGGCGCGCAGTATGTGGGCATGGGAAAGGATTTCTATGAGGCGTTTCCTGTGTGCCGCGAGGTGTTCGATGCGGCTTCAGCGGCGTCAGGACTGGACATTCCGGCGCTTTGCTTTGAAGAGAACGAGAAGCTGAACCAGACCGAGTACACGCAGATTTGCATGCTGACCGTGGAGATTGCCATTCTGAAGGCTGTAGAGGAGCAGGGAATTACTTCTTCTGTCAATGCAGGCCTGAGCCTCGGCGAGTATGCGGCGCTGGCGGCGTCGAGGGTGATGAGCCTTCCGGATATTTTCCGCGTGGTGAGAAAGCGCGGCATTTACATGCAGGAGGCCGTGCCGGTGGGCGGAGCCATGGCGGCGGTGCTGGCCATGGATGCAGCGAAGATCGAGGAGATCTGTGAGCAGACGGAGGGTATTGTTTCCATCGCAAACTATAACTGCCCGGGACAGATTGTGATTACCGGGGAGGAGCAGGCCGTGGAGGCCGCCGGTGAGGCGCTGAAAAATGCCGGGGCGAAGCGGGTGATTCGTCTGAACGTCAGCGGTCCCTTCCACTCGAAGATGCTCGAGGAGGCGGGTGAGAAGCTGGCCGGGGAGCTACAGGATGTGGAGATTTCCGGGATCGCGACGCCGTATCTTACCAATGTGACGGCGGATTATGTGAAATCCGGAGACGATGTGAAGGACTATCTTCGCAGACAGGTTTCGTCCAGCGTGCGCTGGCAGCAGTCGGTGGAGCGCATGATCGTCGACGGTGTGGATACCTTTGTTGAGATGGGGCCGGGCAAGACGCTGTCCGGTTTTATGAGGAAAATTAATCGCAGTGTGACGATGTATAATATAGAGACGATGGCGGACTTTGAGAAAGTCACAGCCCTGTTGAAAGGAGAGTAAGCGGATGCTGAAAGGAAAGGTGGCCCTGGTAACCGGGGCGGCGAAGGGAATCGGGCGCGCGATCGCGCTTGCGCTGGCGGCGGAAGGCGCCACGGTCGTGGTGAATTACAACGGCTCGAAGGAGAAGGCGGAGCAGACGCTTGGCGAGATCAAAGCGCTCGGCGCCGACGGATGCGTGTATCAGTGCAACGTGGCCGTTACAGCGGATGCGGATGCCATGGTCAAGGCGGTTATCAAGGAATACGGTCGTCTCGATATTCTCGTAAACAATGCGGGTATCACACGCGACAATCTGATCATGAAGATGTCGGAGGCGGACTTTGACGCGGTCATCGATGCGAACCTGAAGGGCTGCTTCAATATGATCAAGGCGGTCAGCCGTCCGATGCTGAAGCAGCGCGCGGGCAGGATTATCAATATTTCTTCGGTGTCCGGCATTATGGGAAATGCGGGACAGGCGAACTATGCCGCGTCCAAGGCGGGCATCATTGGCCTCACAAAGACGGTGGCAAGAGAGCTTGCGAGCCGTGGGATCACGGTCAATGCGATCGCTCCGGGTTTTGTGGACACGGATATGACGCAGGCGATGCCTGAGAGTGCAAAAGAGGCCGCGGTTTCCATGATTCCGCTTGGACATTTTGGAAAGCCGGAGGACATCGCGGATATGGCGGCTTATCTGGCGTCGGATAAGGGCGCTTATATCACAGGACAGGTAATCAGTGTAGACGGAGGGATAGCGATCTGATGAGGAGAGTAGTGGTGACAGGCATGGGTGCGATTACACCCATGGGACTGAATGTGCATGATTATTTTGAGAATGTAAAGGCCGGCAATCACGGTTTCGGGATTATCTCCAGCTTTGACTCCACGGAGTTTAAGGTACATACCGCGGCGGAGGTAAAGGGCTTCGTGGCGAAGGAGTACATGGATCCGAAGGCGGCCAGGAGAATGGACAAGTTCGCGCAGTTCGCAGTCGCGGCGGCAAAAGAGGCCATCGAGGATTCCGGGCTTGACATGACGAAGGAAGATCCCTACATGGTGGGCTGCTCGATCGGTTCCGGTGTCGGGAGTCTGGAGCGCACCGCGATTGAGTATGAGAAGATGGTCACAAAGGGGCCGGGCCGTATGAGCCCGCTGATGGTGCCTCTTCTGATCTCCAACATGGCGGCGGGCAATGTCTCGATCGCCTACGGCCTGAAGGGCAAGAGCCTGAATGTGGTGACGGCCTGCGCGACCGGTACACACTCCATCGGCGAGGGATACCGCAGTATCCAGGTCGGCGACGCGGACGTGATGGTGTCCGGCGGAACCGAGAGTGCAATCTGCCGTCTGGGCGTAGCGGGTTTCTCGGCGCTGACTGCGCTTTCCACGATTGAAGACCCGAATCGCTGCTCGATTCCTTTTGACAAGGATCGCGACGGTTTTGTCATGGGAGAGGGCGCGGGCGTCGTCGTTCTCGAGGAGCTTGAACATGCGAAGGCGCGCGGCGCAAAGATTTACGCCGAGGTTGTCGGCTACGGCGCGTCGAGCGACGCTTACCACATCACTTCCCCGGCGGAGGACGGCATGGGTGCGGTCGTAGCGATGAAGCGTGCGGTGGAGGAATCCGGCGCGGCGCTCGACGATATTATGTATATCAACGCGCATGGCACGAGCACACATTTAAACGATCTGTGCGAGACCCGCGCGATCAAGACTTTGTTCGGCGAGCATGCGAAGGAGATGAAGGTCAATTCTACCAAGTCGATGATCGGCCATCTGCTCGGCGCGGCCGGCGCGGTGGAGTTCATCACCTGCGTGAAGGAGATGCAGGAGTCCTACATCCATGTGACCAGAGGCCTTGAGAATCCGGACGAGGAGTGCGACCTTGACTATGTGCAGGGGCATGGCATCACGATGGATATCGACTATGCGCTGTCGAATTCTCTCGGTTTCGGCGGCCACAATGCGAGCATCCTGATCAAAAAGTACAGGGGGTAAAGCAATATGGTAATGGATATCAAACAGATCATGGAAATCATTCCGCATCGTCAGCCGTTTCTGCTGATCGACCGGATCGAGGAGCTTGAAGAAGGAAAGCGCGCGGTCGGAAAGAAGTGCGTCTCTTATAATGAGCCCTTCTTCAACGGGCATTTCCCGCAGGAGCCGGTGATGCCGGGCGTGCTGATCCTTGAAGCGCTGGCGCAGACCGGGGCGGTCGCACTGCTCTCTCAGCCGGAGAATAAGGGCAAGGTCGTCTATTTCGGCGGTATTGACAAGGCGAAGTTCAAGAGAAAGGTTGTGCCGGGCGATGTGCTGACGCTCGAGATGGAGATCATCAAACAGAAAGGTCCGATCGGCGTGGGCAGCGCAAAGGCGACTGTCGACGGTCAGCTGGCCGCAAAGGCGGAGATGACCTTTGCGATCGGGTAAGGAATATAGAAATGAAGAAAGGGGCTGGCACTTTTTTGGTGCCAGCCCCGCTATTAGGGGAAAATGGATGGGATAATGGCTTCAGCCTTCGATCATAATCGATTTATTTTCCTCGACCTTCGGCGTGGCGTCTTTCTTCGGGACTGTCAGCTTCAGCACGCCGTTCTCAAATGCCGCGTGGACATCCTCCTGCTTCACTTCGCTGCCGACGTAGAAGCTTCTCTGGTAGTGGCCGGTGTAGCGCTCCTGGCGGATATAGCGGCCCTGATTGTCCTTCTGGTCGTTTGACTCCTCGTGCGCGGCCCGGATCGTCAGATAACCGTTCTTCAGTTCTGCGTGCAGGTCTTCCTTCCGGAATCCCGGCAGATCCAGCTCGATCTGGTAAGCATTCTCAAGTTCTCTCACATCGGCCTTCATCGCCGGCACTGCGTTCCTCTGGCTCACCCGGTAGTAAGTCGGGCTCATAAAGTCGTCAAAAAAGTCGTCTACAAAATTCCTTCCAAAAACATCTGTCATTAACATAATCATTACCTCCTCAAGTAAATGAATTCTATTTGTTTTATCTGTTATATGATTTATAGCACATATTGTTAGCCAAGTCAAGCGTCGAGTGCCAAAAAAAATGTGAACTTTTTGTGAATTAATTTAAGAAAGGCTTTGGTTGTAAAAGAACCGTAAATCATGTATAATAATCATATCTCTGATAAAGGAGGTGGAGACCATGCTGCTTACGACACCGCCGATCGGGTGGCTTGTACTGCTGATCGTGCTTCTGGCGGTCGAGGCTGTGACGCTTGGCCTGACGACGATCTGGTTTGCCGGAGGCGCTGCCGCAGCTTTTGTGGCGGCACTGATCGGCGCGAATCTCACGGTTCAGATTGCGGTCTTCGTCGTGCTTTCCCTGGTGCTTCTGATTGTCACACGGCCTCTGGCAGTGCGCTATATGCAGAAGGATCATGTAAGGACGAATGCGGACAGTCTGATCGGACGGCATGCGCTTGTGACGGAAGAGATCAACAATCTTGATCAGACCGGCGAAGTAAAGATTGCCGATGTGGGCTGGATGGCCAGAAGCCGCAGAGAGGCAGACATCATACCTGTGGGAGGCAGAGTCAGAATCTGCGCGATAGAGGGAGTGAAACTTATCGTGGAGGAAATCAAGGAGGAAAACTGATATGCTCATTTTACTTGTAGTTCTTTTGCTGATTATTGTGATTGTGCTGGCGTCCTGCATACGGATCGTGCCGCAGGCGACCGCGATGGTTGTGGAGCGGCTGGGCGCTTACAATGGCACCTGGGGCGTGGGTATCCACATCAAGACTCCGATCATCGACCGCGTGGCGCGGAAGGTGACGCTGAAGGAGCAGGTCGTGGACTTTGCGCCGCAGCCCGTGATTACGAAAGATAATGTCACGATGCGGATTGATACGGTCGTATTTTTCCAGATCACGGATCCGAAGCTCTTCGCCTACGGCGTGGAGAATCCGATCATGGCGATTGAGAACCTGACCGCGACGACATTGCGTAATATCATCGGCGATCTGGAGCTTGACCAGACTCTGACGTCCCGCGAGACGATCAACACCAAGATGCGCGCGTCTCTTGACGTTGCGACGGATCCCTGGGGCATCAAGGTGAACCGCGTCGAGCTGAAAAATATCATTCCGCCGGCGGCGATTCAGGATGCGATGGAGAAGCAGATGAAGGCAGAGCGTGAGCGCCGTGAGGCGATCCTGAGAGCCGAAGGTGAGAAGAAGTCCACGATTCTCGTGGCTGAGGGACACAAGGAGTCCGCGATTCTGGATGCGGAGGCGGAGAAGCAGGCCGCGATCCTGAAGGCCGAGGCACAGAAGGAGAAGATGATCAAGGAAGCCGAGGGCCAGGCGGAAGCGATCATCAAGGTTCAGCAGGCGAATGCGGACGGCCTTCGCTTCCTGAAAGAGGTCGGCGTCGACGAGTCGGTCATTCAGCTCAAGAGCCTGGAGGCCTTTGCAAAGGCCGCGGATGGTCAGGCGACGAAGATCATTATCCCTTCGGAGATCCAGAAGCTGGCCGGGCTGGTTACCTCCGTCACCGAGGTGGCGAAGGAGTAAGGCTTTCAGACAGGAATATCCGGGCTGGCGCTCTTTACCTGGCGCCAGCCCGTCTACTATGAGGAGGAAAGATAAGAGATGGATTTAAAAGGAAGAAATTTTCTGAAGCTTCTGGACTATACGCCGGAGGAGATCGGGTATCTCCTTGACCTGGCGGCCGAACTGAAGGAAAAGAAGAAAAAATGCATACCGGTGGACACGCTGCACGGAAGAAACGTAGCTCTGATTTTTGAGAAGACGAGCACGCGGACCCGCTGCTCCTTCGAGGTGGCGGCGCACGATCTCGGGATGGGGACGACCTATCTCGATCCGTCCGGTTCCCAGATCGGAAAGAAAGAGAGCATTGCGGATACCGCGCGCGTGCTTGGAAGGATGTATGAGGGCATCGAGTACCGCGGCTTCGGACAGGAGATTGTAGAGGAGCTTGCGAAATATGCGGGCGTCCCGGTCTGGAACGGACTGACGAATGAGTTCCATCCGACGCAGATTCTCGCGGACATGCTGACGATCCGCGAGCATTTCGGCTCCCTGGATGTAAAGCTCGTCTATATGGGCGACGCCCGTTACAATATGGGCAATTCCTGGATGGTCGGCTGTGCAAAGATGGGCATGGATTTCACAGCCTGCGCACCGAAGAAGTACTGGCCGGCGCCGGAGCTGATCGCACAGTGTCAGGAGATTGCGAAAGAGACCGGCGCGAAAATCTCCTTTGAGGAGGATGTGGAGAAGGCGACGAAGGGTGCGGACGTGATCTACACCGACGTCTGGGTGTCGATGGGAGAGCCGGACGAGGTCTGGGAGGAGCGTATCCGGGAGCTTTTCCCGTACCAGGTGAACGCCGCGGTTATGAAAAATGCCGGTCCGCAGGCGACCTTCCTGCACTGTCTCCCGTCTTTCCATGATCTGGGTACGGGAATCGGCCGTCAGATCAATGAGAAGTTCCACATCGATGCGATGGAAGTGACGGACGAGGTCTTTGAGTCCGCCCAGTCGCTGGTCTTTGATGAAGCGGAGAACCGCATGCACACGATCAAGGCAGTGATGGCGGCCACATTGGGTGCATAGCGTCTGCGGAGCGCGGATATGAGATGGATTCTGGAAAAATATGAGAGCATTTCCATCTGGCTGAGCCTGTTTGTCCTGGCGATGGCGGCAGTGGCGCTGACAGATGATACATGGAGGTTTCACAGTACGGCGCTGGCGTTTCTCGCGGGAACGCTGCTGTTTGCCTTCGGAGCGGTGAGAGGGTGGCGGCTCGGCCACCGTCCGCAGGCATTCGTGGAAATGGGGCTCACCGTCTGCACGGGGGCGGCCTTTGTGCTGACGCTTCTGCATTTGGGAGGTATCCTATGAAATCAGAACTGTTGAAGGTGCTGCGTCAGGCGGATGACTATGTCTCCGGTCAGCAGCTGTGCAGCCGTTTCGGGGTATCCCGGACGGCTGTGTGGAAGGCGATCCGTCAGCTGCAGGAGGCGGGCTATGAGATTGACGCGGTGAACAATCGCGGGTATCGTTTTCTGTCCGCACCCGATCTGCTCACTCCTGAGGAGATCAGAAGCCGCCTGCACACCGGCTTTATGGGGCAGAACTGTATCTGCCTTGAAAGCGTGGATTCCACAAATAATTATGTGAAAAAGCTTGCAGAGGACGGAGCAGAAGAAGGCACGCTCGTGCTCGCCGAGGAGCAGACCGGCGGTAAGGGACGGCGCGGACGCGTCTGGGAGACGCCGAAGGGCAAAAACATCGCGATGTCGCTGCTGCTCCGCCCGAAGATTCATCCGGCGCATGCGTCGCAGCTTACGTTGCTGATGGCGATGGCGGTCGGGGAAGCCATCCGCAGCTGTACCGGTCTTGAGGCCGGTATCAAGTGGCCGAATGACGTGGTCGTAAATGGCAGAAAGATCTGCGGCATCCTGACGGAGATGAATACCGAAGTGGACTACATCAATTATGTGGTCATCGGAACCGGCATCAATGTGAACCAGCAGGAGTTCCCGGAAGAGCTTCGTGAGATTGCGGGTTCCCTCCGGCAGAATCTTGGAAAAGAGACAGGCCGGGCGGCGATTGTGGCGGCGGGTATGGACGAGCTGGAGAGGTTGTATGACATTTTCCGGAAGACGGAGGATTTATCTGCGCTGAAGGATGATTACAACCGCTGCTGCGTGAATCGCGGGCATGGAATCCGCGTTATGGAACGCGGGGAGGCCTACACCGGAACGACAGAGGGCATCAACGATCACGGAGAGCTTGTTGTCCGCAAAGACAGCGGCGAGGAGGTGCTCGTCTATGCCGGAGAGGTGTCAGTGAGGGGTCTCTATGGTTATACGTAAAGGAGAGATCGTATGTATCAGGAGCGTGTGACGCTCTGCGCAGCCAGCGCATATGAAAAAAAATATTATCTGAATGAGGATTTCAAGGGGCTCCCGCAGCAGATTCGCGATGAACTGCAGATCATGTGCGTGCTTTTCACGGAGGATGTGGGCGGTATCCTTACGCTTGTCTTCGATGAGGAGGGCACTCTGCTGCTGGAGGTGGAGGCCGATGAGGGCGACCTTCTCTACGATGATATCGGGAGCGAGCTGAAGATCCGGCAGATCAAGCGTGAGAAGAAGGAGCTTCTCCGGAATCTGGAGCTCTATTACAAAGTCTTTTTCCTCGGAGAGAATCTGGAATGAAAAGAGAACTTACGATCGGCGGCGTGCGGCTGTCGAACAATCTGATTCTCGCACCGATGGCAGGCGTCACAGACCTGCCATTTCGTCTGCTCTGCCGGGAGCAGGGTGCGGGACTCCTCTGTATGGAGATGGTCAGTGCGAAGGCGATCTATTACCGGAATAAAAACACAGAGGCACTGCTGACGATTGACGAAAAAGAGCCGCCGGTCTCTCTGCAGCTGTTCGGCTCCGATCCCTGCATTATGAGCGAGATGGCGAAGCGCATTGAGGAGCGGCCATTCTCCATCCTGGACATCAATATGGGCTGTCCGGTGCCGAAGGTTGTGAACAATGGCGAGGGCTCGGCTCTCATGAAGAATCCGAAGCTTGCCGGGGAGATTATTTCCCGGGTTGTGCACGCGATCGACAAGCCGGTCACGGTGAAGATCCGTAAGGGTTTTGACGCGGCGCATGAGAATGCGGTCGAGATCGCACGGATCGCCGAGGATGCCGGAGCGGCGGCGGTTGCGGTGCACGGCAGGACGCGTGAGCAGTATTACAGCGGCAGGGCAGACTGGGAGATCATCCGTCAGGTGAAGGAGGCGGTGAGCATCCCGGTCATCGGAAACGGAGATGTGGATTCGCCGGATTCCGCTCAGAAGATGCTTGCATTGACCGGCTGCGACGGGATTATGATCGGCCGGGGCGCAAGGGGAAATCCATGGATTTTCCATCAGATTCTGCACCGGATGGAGACCGGGGAGGAGGAAGCGCCGCCGTCTTCTGCAGAGGTAAAGGAAATGATGCTGCGGCATGCGCGGATGCTTATAGATTATAAAGGCGAATATACAGGTATCCGGGAGATGCGCAAGCATGTCGCCTGGTATACGGCGGGCTATCCGAATTCCGCGAAGTTGCGCGCGCGCGTCAACGAGGCGCAGAGCCTTCAGGAGCTGGAGGATCTGATTCGTGAGCTTTGAGCCTGATGTCTGGAATTTGTTCAGGGCGTCATCATATATATAGAAGAAAAAAATAAGGCAGGATCCTGTGAATTTCTTTCGAAGTTTATTCTTCCTGTGGAAAAAGGAGGCGCCCGAATCCGGAAAAGCGGACGATTCTCCCCGGACTTTTTTCGACTACCGGGAGAGGGCGCCGGAGGTGCTGCGCTATCTACGCCGTGAACGAAAGATCGCACGGCGGGATCTTGAACTGATTATGATCGATAACGAGGAGGAGCCGGCCTGGCAGGTCGCGCATGTGGCTGAGCGTCTATTGCCGGAGGTGAAGCTCCTGACGATCGTCACCGGGCGGCAGGAGTATTTTTCAGAACTGGAGCAGGAGGCGTTCGAGGAGTATGGTCTTCTTGTCATAATCGCTGATGTGCGTGGCGGAAAGCCGTCCGGGAATCTTACCCTTGACCTGAGGGACTGGGAAAAGCAGCTTGACATACTGCCGGGCGAAGGGTACAATAATATTTCAAATCAATGAACCAGATTGGAAGGTGTAGTAAATGGCGGAAAAGAAGAACATACTGACCTATGAGGGTCTTAAGAAACTGGAAGAGGAACTGCAGGATCTGAAGGTTGTACAGCGCAGAGAGATCGCTCAGAAGATCAAGGAAGCCAGGGAGCAGGGCGACCTGTCCGAGAATGCGGAGTATGACGCCGCGAAGGATGAGCAGAGAGATATCGAGGCCCGTATTGAGCAGATTGAGCAGATTCTGAAGAATGCCGAGGTCGTGCTCGATGAGGAGATCGATTATGACAAGATCAGCATCGGCTGCGTCGTGCGTGTGCTCGACCTGGAGTACGGCGAGGAGGAAGAGTACAAGCTCGTCGGTTCTTCGGAGGCCAGCAGCCTTCAGAATAAGATTTCCAATGAATCCCCGATCGGGAGAGCGCTGATTGGCGCAGAGGTTGGAGATGTGGTGGACGTGGAGGCTCCGGCGGGAGTGCTTCAGTATAAGGTGCTCAGCATCCACAGAGCAGGTTAAGGAGCGCATAAGATGGCAGAGAAGAATGTACAGCAGCAGGATGTGGGACAGTTACTGAAGGTACGCCGTGAGAAGCTTGCAGCGCTGCAGGAGGCGGGAAAGGACCCGTTTCAGATCACGAAATACGATGTGACCGCGCACAGCGCAGATATCAAGGATCATTTTGAAGAGATGGAGGGGCAGACGGTCCGTGTGGCCGGGCGTCTCATGCAGAAGCGCGTCATGGGAAAGGCTTCCTTCTGTAATGTGCAGGATTTAAAGGGAAACATTCAGTGCTATGTGGCGCGGGACTGCGTCGGAGAGGATCCCTATAAGGATTTCAAGAAATACGATATCGGGGACATCGTCGGTATCGAGGGCGAAGTATTCCGCACGCAGAAGGGCGAGATATCGATCCACGCTTCCGTGGTGACGCTGCTCTCCAAGAGTCTGCAGATCCTTCCCGAGAAATATCACGGACTCACGAATACAGATGTGAGATATCGGCAGAGATATACAGACCTCATCATGAATGAAGAGGTAAAGGATACCTTTATCAAGCGTTCGAGGATCATCAGCGCGATCCGCCGTTACCTGGACAGTCAGGGCTTCATGGAGGTGGAGACACCGATGCTTGTCGCCAATGCGGGCGGCGCGGCTGCCAGACCCTTTGAGACGCATTTTAATGCGCTGGACGAGGATTTCAAGCTCCGTATTTCTCTGGAGTTGTACCTGAAGCGCCTGATCGTGGGCGGTCTGGAGCGCGTCTACGAGATCGGCCGCGTGTTCCGCAACGAGGGACTCGACACGAGACACAATCCGGAATTTACACTGATGGAGCTCTATCAGGCCTATACGGATTATCACGGTATGATGGATCTGACGGAAAATCTTTACCGTACGGTGGCGCAGGAGGTACTTGGCACGACGAAGATCGTCTACAATGGTACGGAGATCGACTTGGGGCAGCCCTTCGCGCGTATCACGATGGTCGACGCTGTGAAGCAGTATGCCGGCGTGGACTGGGATGAGGTGGAGACGCTCGAGCAGGCGCGCGCGCTCGCGAAGGAGCATCACGTCGAGTACGAGGAGCGACACAAGAAGGGCGACATCCTGAATCTTTTCTTCGAGGAGTTCGTCGAGGAGCATCTGATTCAGCCGACCTTCGTGATGGATCACCCGATTGAGATTTCGCCGCTCACCAAGAAGAAGCCGGATAAGCCTGACTACGTGGAGCGCTTCGAGTTCTATCTGAACGGCTGGGAGATGGCGAACGCCTACTCGGAGCTGAATGATCCGATCGACCAGCGCGCCCGCTTCAAGGACCAGGAGGCGCAGCTCGCGCAGGGCAACGAGGAGGCTAATACGACCGATGAGGACTTCCTGAACGCCCTCGAGATCGGCATGCCGCCGACCGGCGGGATCGGTTTCGGGATCGACCGGATGTGCATGCTGCTCACGGATTCGGCTGCGATAAGAGATGTACTGCTGTTCCCGACAATGCGAACGGTGGACTGAAAAAGCCTGTAAAATCAACGTTTTTTGCGATCAGGAGTGGTAATCTACTACAAATTTACTACAAATTTGTGGCGTACAATACGTGATAATAAGCCATAATACGTTTTGGACGACATTCGTTATTTCATATTTTGCACTTCGAGGACACTTTCCAGATAAGTAATTTGGACAGTGTCCTTTTGTTATGGTCAAAAATTGTTTGAAGAGGAAGGTGGGATTATGTGTAGAGTAATTTCCGTCGCAAATCAGAAAGGCGGAGTCGGCAAGACGACATCCTGTGTCAATCTGGGCATCGGCCTGGCGGGAGCCGGGAAGCGGGTGCTGTTGATCGAAGCGGATGCACAGGGAAGTATGGCGGCGAGCCTCGGCATTCCGGAGCCGGATGAGCTGGAGGTGACGCTGGTAAATATCATGGATAAAATCATCAATGACGAGGATATCGGGCCGCGGGAAGGTATCCTTCACCATGAGGAGGGCGTCGATTTCATTCCGGCCAATATTGAACTGGCCGGGCTGGAGACCTCCCTTGTGAATGTGATGAGCAGGGAGACGATCTTAAGACAGTATGTCCGAAGCGTCCGTGATCAGTACGATTACATTTTGATCGACTGTATGCCCTCGCTGGGTATGATTACGATCAATGCGCTTGTGGCGGCGGACTGTGTGCTGATTCCGGTTGAGGCGGCCTATTTGCCGGTCAAGGGTCTGCAGCAGCTGATCAAAACGATCGGGAAAGTACATCGGAAACTGAATCCGGAACTTTTCATTATGGGAATCCTGCTCACGAAGGTGGACAGGAGAACCAATTTCGCCAGGGATATCTCAGATCAGTTAAGAGAGGCTTATGGGGATCACATACATATTTTTAAGAATTGCATTCCTCTGTCAGTACGCGCGGCGGAGACAACGGCGGAAGGGAAAAGCATCTATCTGCATGATCCGAACGGAATCGTGGCGGAGGGATATCGCTGCCTGACAAGGGAGGTGCTGGACTATGAGGAGTAGCAGTGCGCAGAAGGTAAAGCTGACTTCCTATGATGATCTTTTTGGAAAACCGGAAATACCGACCGGGGAAGCAATGATATCCATTCCGCTTAGCGAGCTGCGCCCGTTTAAAAATCATCCGTTTCGCGTGCTTGATGACGAGAAGATGCTGGAGACGGTCGAGAGTGTGAAGAAATACGGGGTGCTGGTTCCGGGAATTGTGCGGAAGCATCCGGACGGCGGATACGAAGTGATTTCCGGGCATCGAAGATGGAGGGCGTGCGAGCTGGCTGGCCTGGAAGAAATGCCGGCCATTGTCCGTGATCTCGACGATGACGCTGCCACGGTGATCATGGTGGACGCGAATATCCAGAGGGAGGATATCCTTCCAAGTGAAAAAGCCAGGGCATACCGGATGAAGTATGAGGCGCTGAAGCACCAGGGCAGCCGTGGCGAAAAGAACACGGCGGACATGGTAGGGGAGGCAGCAGGGGACAGCGGCAGAACTGTTCATCGGTACATACGTCTTACGGAACTGGTGCCGGAGCTTCTGGATTATGTAGATCAGGGGCGGGTCACGATGCTTGCAGGCGAACGCCTGTCTTATCTTGGACAGGAAGAACAGCGGACGGTTGTGGAAGCAATCCAGCGTGGAAGCGTCCTACCCTCAAAAGATCAGGCTGAGGAGTTAAAGAATCTCAGCCAGACAGATGCGCTGTCAGCGGAACAGATTGCCGGGATTCTTGAAAAAAAGAAGAGCGCGTCCGGCAGTGTGACGCTTACAGCAAAAAAGATTTCGCAGTTCTTTCCGTCGGCCTATACGAAGGAACAAATAGAAAACATAATCTATGACTTGCTGGAGCAATGGAAAAGAGAACAGGGGTGGTGACAAAAGATGCAGGAGATTCAATTTGACTATTTCCGGGGAATGGAGGCGGAGCAGTACAGCTTTTACCGGATTCCGAAGCTATTATTTACTTCAGACTATTTTAAGGGGATTTCCTGCGAAGCGAAGGTCTTATACGGTCTGATGCTGGACCGTATGAGCCTGAGCGTGAAGAACCGCTGGTTTGACGAGGAGGATCGGGTTTATATTATTTTCACGGTCGAGGACGTGATGGAGCTTTTGAACTGCGGGAGGCAGAAAGCGGTTCGGACTCTTGCCGAACTGGATGTGCAAAAGGGGATCGGTCTCATCGAAAAACGCAGGGTGGGGCTGGGTCACCCGAATGTGATCTACGTCAAAAACTTTATGGTAAAGCAGACCTCAGAAGAGGAGAAAGCGCCGGAAAACGCCGAAAATTCAAAGAAGTATGAAAATCACACTTCAGGAAGTATGAAAAGTGAATCTTCTGAAGTTCGAAAATCATACTTCAGGAAGTGCGAAAAACGAAATTCAGGAAGTATGAATTCCGAACTTCCGGAAGTTCCAAAATCAAACGGTAATAAGACTGATATAAATGAGACTGAATTAAACGAGACAGATTCCCTTATCCTATCAAATCTGTCGGATACCTGTAGCAGCATGGCCGGCGAAGTTCAGGATATGATGGAGAGGATGAACCAGTATCGGGCATTGGTACGCAAGAATATAGACTACGAGTGTCTTCTGGGAGATCCGGGATGTGAAAAGGAGGCGGTGGATGAGCTGGTGGAACTGATCGTGGACGTACTGATGATGCCGGATGATGCCCCTGTGCGGATTGCGCAGACAGAAAAGCCGGCAGCGGTTGTAAAGGACCATTTCCTGAAGCTTACCTGTGAACACATCCGCTATGTGCTCACCTGCCTGGCGGAGAACACGGGAAGAGTGGGCAATATCAAGGCGTATCTTCTAACGGTGCTTTACAATGCGGTGCTGACGATCGGTAACTATTATCAGGCACGGGTCAACTATGACATGTATGGGGCGGCTCGTGGCTCAGATGCACAGAGGCGAACTTTGCGATACCGTGACACAAAGCTGGAAGGCATGTCTGGCGTTGCAGATGCAGAAACAGAAAACTTTGTGACACCGTGTCATAAAGTTGAAGGAGCCGGGTAGCAGCGTGCTGCGGTGGGATGAGGCGAACTTTGTGACACCGTGACATAAAGTTACAGAACTGAATAAGGTAAAGAGTAGACGCAGGCAGAGAAAACAATCTTTGGCTGCTTTTTTGCGCAAAAAGTAGAGAGGATGGAGAGAAATGTTGATAAAAGTGATGATTCTATTGTTTCTTGTGGCAGGCCTTTATAGCCTCCTGATCACCGGAAAGAATGCGGATGCCCGCATGGAGCAGCTGCGGCGGGAAGGAAAGCTGAATAGGAAACATGAGAAGGATGATGAAAACGCGGAAGGTGAAGGCGATCCGGATATCCCCGACGGGGATGAGCAGGATGCTGATGACGAAAAACCAGACAGGGAGACTGCGGCACATTTGTGGGAGGATGACGGACGATGAAAAACAGGGACCAGATCGGTTACGCGGAGCGGCAGATGATTGAAGTGATGATGAAATTGCAGACGCCGGTTCCTTACATAGCCAGAATCCTGTATATTGACGAGGCACAGCTTCGCACAGAGTTAAGGCGGGTGCCGGAAGGCAGGAAATACACCGCCGATGCCGCGCAGGAGCGGCAGAGAGGTTACGCCTCGGGTGGAGATTCCAACTGAAGATGCCTGATGAGCCTTGCGTGACAGAGCTGATACTTTCCGGAAACCTGATGAAGCTGTACTCTTTTCTAAATCCCATGGGCATTCCGCCCTTCATTTCCGTTGCTTGAAAAGCCGCCTGCCTGTGCAATAATGCGTTCAGGAGGTGGGCGATGAAAAATTTCATAAGAGTTTCCTGTAAAAATGGGGAAACCAGGTGCTTAAGCTTCGCCTGTGAGAGCACGAGTTTTGCCTATTTACAGGGAAAGGAGCTGAACTACGGGAACGCCATGTTTGCGGCACTGACGGTATCTGCGAGCGTCCCGTTAAAGGAGTTTCGCGATATGGGTTTTACCAAGTCCGACATCGAGGACTGGAACCAGTATATGCTTCTTGCCAGGGAGCATGAGGATCTGCAGGCAGGCATCAATCCGGGCGGGGATTACGCGGTCTTTCCGCTGCTTCGTCTTTTCTGCCATAGCTACATGCTGAGCGCGCTGGATGAGGAAGCCTTTGAAGGGCTGGAGGACGAGGAGGTGAAAGCGTTTGTGCTGGCGGTCTACGGACAGAAGAGGACGCCTGGCTGTGCGGTTCTGGTAAAAAATATTACCTACTCCCCGTTTATCGCGAAAAATGAGGCGGAGGAGCTGATCGCGGAGAATTTAACGGACTTTCTGATGTTCGCCCTGCAGCATCTTGGCTCGGTTGTCGGTATCGTTACGCCGAAACAGGACGTCCTTTTGAAGGCGAGGCTGAAGGAAAATCAGTACCTTCCGCTGAAAGCTGCGGAATGGATCTACGCGAAGGAACTGTTTGCGGATGCGTAGTCGCGTCACATGGCTTTGTATTGCGGAGCTGGCGCTCGTATTTTTGCTCACCAGGTTCTGCATGCTTCCCGGCGTCTATATTCCGACGGCATCCATGGAACCGACCATCGCGGCGGGAAGCATGGTGATGGTATCCAGAGGAATTTTCATGGAGCCTCTAAGCCGGGGCAGTATTGTAGTATTCCGAAGAGATGGGACGTGGTACTGTAAGCGGATTATCGGCCTGCCGGGAGAGACGGTTGAGGTTCGCGGAGGCGTCACGTTGATAGACGGGGAGGTGCTTGCCGAGCCTTATGCCGAGGCGGATCTCTCGGATTATGGACCCTATAAGGTTCCGGATGGGAATTACTTTCTGATGGGTGATAATCGGGATGAGTCCTGGGATTCGCGGGAATGGGAGACACCGACGGTGAGCAGGGCGGAATTGACCGGGAGGGTATTTGTTGTGTGGTATCAGGATGGTTTCTGTTGGAAATGGATTTAAGGAGGATTTTTAAGATGGAAGCAGTAAAAACCGGGAACTTGAGGGAAAAGTCAGGAATGGCATGGAAGATTATGCTCACACAGGTGCAGGCGTTGCTTTTGAGTATCAGCACCGCCTATGCGCTGACATCGGGAACTTCGACGACAACGACGACGTCCTCTTCGTCGGCGACGGATATTTTTGACAAAATGAACACGATGCTTACGTCCGTGGTCAGTAAGATCCAGACGCTGGGGGTCACGGTGTCGATCGTGGTAGGCGTGATCTCCGCAATCCTTTATATCTGTTCATCGAACGAGCGGACCTGCCAGAGCGCGAAGAGCTGGTTTATCCGCGCGGTGGTCGGGCTGTTCATGATTTACATTGTGACGAACAATTATGTGGTGAACACCATCGCCGGTTTCTTTTAAAACAGACAGGCTGGAAGGAGCTCTATGAAAGAATTACTCATCGGTATCGTAAATATTCTCTCGGAAGGGATTGTGTCGATTATCCGAAGCTTTATCTCGGCAGTCCTCACGGTTATTACCTCCGCGATTCTCTCGCCCTTTACTTTTGCGACGACCGCACAGGTGGAGTCTCATTTCGGAGGAATCTATATGTTCCACGAGGCGTTGATCTCCATTGGCTTTGGGATCGCGATCCTGCTTGTGCTCTGGAATATCCTGCGTTATATGTGGATGCCGGACAGCCAGACCGAGTCGGCGGGGATGATACTGGTGCGGTTCTTCATGGCGCTGTTTTTGACCTATTATAGCTCCAGCGTGATCGACTATGTCCTTCTGTATGGCAATAAATTTTATCAGGTGATTTTGGGGGCAGAGATCGACCAGAATTCTTTTTCGGAACAGATTGAAAACCTGTTTTCGCTGGATGTGTCGCGCGTCCTCAATATCGCGGAAAATGCCTGGATTTCCGTGAGCGTCGTCGGCCTTGTGATCCTGATTGTGCTGGCGCTGATCCTGGTCTGGAATTTTATCAAGCTCTGGTTTCAGCTGTTTGAGCGTTTCGCTAATTTTGTTGTGGAGCTGTACCTTTGTCCGCTGGCCTTCTGTGCGCTGGCGTCCAACACGGCCTGCCCGGTGTTTTTCTGCTGGTTAAGGTGCATCATTTCTCAGTTTGCGCTGTTGATCATGAACGTGTGGTTCGTAAAGGTGTTCCTGTACGGTTTCACGATCGGCACGGCGATGTCCCTGGTGGGGACCACGGATAATCTGCTGATCTACTGCATGTTCCAGATCGCTTTTCTGAAGGTGGCGCAGAACGCGGAGCAAATCTTCAATAACTGGGGGCTGATGGCGCTGTCATCCGGCAGGATTACGGGCGATCTAGGCGAGATGATGAGCGCTTATCGTTCGGCAACGCAGCTGATCACCGGCAGGATTGCGGGCTTTGGAGGTTCCGGCGGTGCGGCAGCGGGCGGTTTTTCCGGCGTCGGAGGGCTTAAAGGCTTTATGTCTTCCCATGGGCTTCCGAAGGGCTTTACCGGAAAAGGAGTTCCCGGCAGGGCCGCGCGTGCCGCGGGAGGAATCATCGGAGGCATAAAGGGGGTGGTAACACGGAACGGTTTTGCCAATGGCTGGAGGAGCGGCAGTGAGAAGGTGAACAGCGGAATCCAGAAGGCAAACCAGAAAATCGCGGATATCGCAAGAGAGAATCCCAGGGCGGCGCGGGCAGCAGCGGGAGCCGGGATTGGAGGCGCAGTTGCCGGTCCGGTGGGAGCCGGAATCGGGGCCGTGGCAGGCGGCATAACGGGGAGAAAAAAGGTAGCAGCCAGTGCTGCGACCGCGTCAGATATCCGGAATGCGGAGCAGCGGATGGAGGTCGCCTCCTCCCACTCGGCGCAGGATCAGGCAAAGAGGTATCTGTCCGGTATTGACACGACAGGGAAAATGATCAACCGGAAAGAGAAGGTGCCGCAGTTTAACAATCTAAGTGAGCCAAAAGCGACGTCCTACGGAGACAATCCGGAGAAGTCCGCGAGGAGCCTGTTTGGAGACAATCTGCTTCGGAACGCCCAGATACAGGGACTGGGTAACTGTGTGGGCGTTTCCTATAACGCGGCGACCGGGCATGGAACCGCAAGCTTTGAAAAGACCGATTTCGACGGAAAAGTGCAACGCACCAACGTGGACGCCTATGCCCTGACGGGGAAGCCCAACTACCAGAAGGCGCACAGCATAGCGGAGAGTTCCCCCGGCTCGGAGACCTTTGTGCAATCCAAAGGGGCGGAAGGAACGGAGTATGTCTGTTATATCGGAAAGACGCCGCAGGCGATCCGGGAACAGGAGGAGGTTTACAAGAGGGAAAACTCCATCTACGTGCCGGATGAAGAAGTCCGCGATGAGGTGTGCGCCGAGATTGCGAAAGGGAACGCCGCTTATGTGGATGATCCGGTGAATGAAAGGCAGTTCCTTGCGTTTGACGAGGAAGGGGAGTATATCGGGCCAAGCAGGGAGCTTCAGAAGTATGGCAGCGCGGCTTACGAGGCGATGGAAGACTGGATCAGGGAGAAAGAAATCCATACCGCGGATGATAGCCCCCATAATTATGCGGATGCCTACTGGTGGAATAAGTCCGGCGGCGATCCGGAGGATTTCCCGTTTGGTGATAAGCAGGAGCCGGAAGCGCCGGATGGCGGAGAGGAGGATTTGTGATGCCGAAAATTATCAGAAGCCGGATTATACGCTCCTCTCTGGCGGGAGTGGCGCTGCTGCTCGTCTGTCTGCAGCAACTCCTTCGCGGCGCGTATGATAATGTAGCTTTCTGTGCGGCGCTGCTTCTGGCTGTCCTTTTCAACGCCGGAACTTATTATATCGGCTGGAAGAAAGGCGGTCTGTGTGTTGTCAGCGGGGTCTGCATTGGGGCGGCGGAGCGAAAGGGAAAGCTTCTGGGCAGGGCAGAGCCGGTGGAATATAAAATTCTCCTGAGGTTTCCGGAAGAGGAAGAACAGCTTATCTTTCTGAAGGAATCGAAAAGGCTCCGACTTCGGACAGGGGAGGTATATGAGTTCGTGTTCCGGAAGAAGGAGGAGCTGACTGAGCAGACTCTGCTCACGTTTGAGCGTCTCCCGGTAAAGATACCGGAACAGACGGAGTAATCGGATGGACAGGGACGAGAGACAGGAGAACCGGGCAAAGCAGAAGGGTAAATCGGTGGCCTCCGACGCCGCGGCGCTCGCAAAGGCCGGGGTCAAAGCCGCTGCCGGAGACGAAGTCGGCGCGGTGATCGAGATTGTAAAAAATCCCGGGATTTTACTGCGTATCCTGAAAATGATCGCTTTTCTCCTTCTGATGGTCTTTCTCTTTATCAGTCTCCTTATCTGTGGGATTGTCGGGACATTCGCCTCGATTGGCTCAGCCTTTACCAGTCTTATCGAGGCAGATGAATGGACTCTTGACGCGGAGTACGAAGAATACAGCGCGAAGATCGAGAAGATGCTCAAGAAGGCTTATCGGAAGTGCAGGACATCCGCCGCGCTTACTTACGCGTTTGAACTGGGGGCTGTGAAAAGCGCGTGGGAAGAAATGGATTCCGATGCGGATGAAGTAGAGATTTCCATTTCTTTTTCTTATGAGGGTCTTTTTGGGGATGATGTGGCGGATGACGCCGATGACGATACCGCGGCGATTGACGGGAGTATTATCCGTCTTATGTGCATTTATAACCTATATAATGCAGCCATTTCCGAGGAGGAGAGCACTGCGCATGAATCCGATTACTACGTGAATATCACGGAGGATGACAACTGGGACGAGTATCTGGGAGATGTTTCTTCTGACTATGAAGAGGAGAAATTCATGCCAACCCTGAGAGGGCTTCAGAGCCAGATCCGGAAGAACAGCAGTAATATGTTCACGGCTGTGCCGGCGGGAGTCACGGAGCTTTCTCCGGAATCCTTTTCCTTTGACGGGGATACGGCGGTGAACGCGACGGCATATTACGCGGTTACGGTTGAAGACCTGGGGATTTCCTATGAGGGCGAAGGGGCAGATGAAAAGAGCATTCAGAAATACTCGATGTCCGTACTGACCTATATTGAATACACGGCGGAGGAGTATCTGAAAGATAATGTTTTCTGCCTCTCGGACGGTGATTACAATTATGCGCTGGGACAGGCTGAATGCTATGCGCTCATCCTTGGTAAGGCTGTCGGCAGTTCCGTGGAGACCGTGGAAATTCAGGAGATTTTGAATGAGCTTCGTGCGCAGGGGATCAGTGAAGAGCGGATTGCGCTCGTAGAGTCCGCGCTGGAGGGGGTCGGGCGCTTCCAGTATAGCCAGGCGAGGCGTTCACTCACCGGAAGCGGCCCTTCGGATTTTCAGGTGGGGCTCTATCTGGACTGCAGCAGCTTTGTACAGTGGGCGTACTGGAACGCGGGTCTGGAAAATGACTGCTATACGACAGCATACTATGCCGGATCTTCTATGTTTTATGTGATTGACCCATCGGAAAAGCTGCCGGGCGACGTGTTCTGGCACCAGAACAGCCGGGGAACCAGGCATGTAGTGATTTACGCAGGGAATATCGGAGGGCAGGATCTCTACATCGAGTGTACCTCGCCGGGTTCCGTGATGACCTACGGCGACTGCTATTACGGCAATATCAGCAGCTATCAATATTGTTATCGCTATACAGGTTTTTCACAGTGAGGAGAGGCGGATGCTCTTAAAAGTGTGGGAGTACATCAAAAAGGAAAAGGAATCAGGACGGGCAGGGAGACTCCTGTGGATGCTGGGAGGAGCAGTTCTTGTCCTGTTCTACCTGATCGGGCTGATCCTTCAGCTGATGGATCGGATGTTCCGCTTTGACCAGAAGCTCAGTTATTCACCCTTCGTCTGCCTGCGCTACGGGCTATTCAGTGCGGCGGGCTGGAAGCTGTTTGGCCTGTGCGTGGCGGGCATCGTACTTATTTTGATTTTCACCATGCCGAAGGATTCACTCCGAAACCAGATTGCAGAGACGGATGAGCGAGGCGTGATTCGGAAAGAGCGCGCGACCTATGGTTCCGCCAGAAGGGTGCAGAAGCGCGAAGCAGGACAGTATTTTGAAATCGGCCCTGTAGAGAAGGTGAAGGGCATGATTCTGGGACAGTTTGACACGGCTGGGCGAGAGGTATGTGCGATGCGGGCGGGCGAGACAGATAACCGGAACGTACTGGTGATTGGCTGCCCGGGTACGGGAAAATCTTATGCAATCATACGAAGCGCGGTATTGCAGTGCATGGAGCGCGGAGAATCCATCGTGGTTGTTGATCCCAAAGGGGAGTTGTTCCGGGATATGTATCTTACCGTGAAAAGCGGCGGCTATACCACACAGCTCTATAATCTGGTTGAGACGGATTACAGTGACGCCTGGGACTGCCTGGGGGAGTGCTTTGACGAATATGGGGATCTCGATTCCACCCGTGCGGAGGAATTTGTGGATATCATGATGCGCAATACGCGGAGCAGCGAGAAGCTGGATTCCTTCTGGGAGGACGGGGAACGCAACCTGTTTTCGATGCACGTCAATTATGTGGTGCAGACTTATATGGCCTATGTGAATGGGGAGTATCGGGATACGATCAGCCAGCTCATTGAAGCGCAGAAGGGGATCTGTGCGGAAGCGCTGCCGTGTACAAAGGCCATTTACGATAACTGGGTGTATGTAAGGCTCCTGAACCGCGCAATGGCCGGTATGTGGAAGAAACGGATTCCGGTCGCCGCGATCAGCCGGACGATGGAGCGGATACAGGCATGTATCGGGAAGGAAGACATCATCGTTCCGGAAAGGAGGAGAAAGAGCAGGGAGCGGCTGGAGGAGTTCCTGCGCCGCGGGGAGCCTGGAAGCTATGATGCGGACGCGGCAGCCATTTTCATGGAATACATGTGTGATTCTCCGGAGGAGGTCTGGGTATTCGACCGTGAACATCTTCTTGGCTGGTGCAAAAGCGGCCTTAAGGGGATGCACCGGACAGAGAAAAGGAGCGTCCTGTCTGAACTCCTCCGCCTGGCAGGGGCGGGGGAACAGGAAATACTGGATGTGATCGAAACCATCGAGAACGGGGAGGCCACGCCAAAGTGTAACATGTCGGAGGTCTATTACCGGATCGTCGAATCGACGCCGACGTCCCTGAAAACGGATTTCCGCATGATTGAACCAAGCTCCCTGGCGGGGATTGCCTACCGGAATTACTGCGATTCAGCGGAACAGGCACAGATTGGCTACAAGCAGGGGCTTACGACCAGGCTTTCCATGTTTAAGGACACGAAGATTCGCCGGATCACGAGCAATCGGGATATTGACTTTGCAAGGATGGGTGAGAAAAAGACGGCGATCTTCGTGAAAATCTCGGATAAGAGCGCGGCCTACAGCGCACTGACCTCGTTGTTCTTTTCCTTCCTGATCAAAGACCTGTCCGATGCCTATGACCATTCGGAGCATCCGGAAAAGAGGCTGCCGGTCACGCTGCTCATGGACGAATTGGCAAACTGCGGGGTGATCGAGAGTCTGCCTGTCGCAATCTCTTCCGTGCGCGGGCGGAAAATCGCGATGGTGCTGATTCTGCAGAATATCACGCAGCTTAACAAGAATTATGGCGACGCGGCCAGTACGATCATTTCCTGCTGTGACTATACCGTGTTCCTCGGCTGCAATGATCTGGAGACGGCGCAGTTTTTCGAGAGCCGTGCGGGCGTCGCCACGGTTCAGGTTTCAACAGAGCGGGAACGGATGAAAAAGATCGGATTTGATGCGGCCTTTAAGGACTATGACGCTTCATCGGGGGAAGGGCAGCGGAACGTCTATAATCGGGACGAGATCCTCACCCTGCCGCCGCGCAGGCTTCTGCTTACCAGGCGCGGCATGTATGTGATGGAGCTTAATACCTTCGGTTACGACCTGCACCCAAAGGCGAATGGAGGAAAGCTGCCACAGATGATGACGACAGAGTATATGAGGAGCAAGGACAAATATCCGCTTTATGACTTCTGTGTGGACAGCTTCTTCTGTAATGACAGCAGGGTGGCTGCGACAAGGACGCAGGACGGTCGGCAGATGGGGCTTGCCAATGTGAATATCAGCCGCCTGATTGAGCGGCTTTGCGGCGCGCCGGAACAAGGGCAAGAAACGAAAAAAACGGAACAGGATCAAAAGGCAGCGGCTCCTGCACCGGGGCGGCGCGCACGGGGCGGGAGGCTGCCATAAGAAAGGAGAACAGAATGGAAACAGCAAAACAGGTCAGGGAAGCAGAGACAGACATGTATGTGGCAACGGAGGAGGCGAAGATTCCGGATGCGGTCATTGAGGAGAGCGCTGAGCTGGAAAAACCCGAGGAGAGCCGGATGATCGCGGATGACTTCGGGGACGTGATGGACAGCATCCATCCGAAGGATGAGATCCGACTGAAATGGGCGGAGCTGGTATCGGACGCAAGGAGGCACCGGATCAGGGACTGCGTTGTCCTGGGCGGAGCGGTTGCGCCGAACAGGGCAGGAGTCTATGCGATCACGAAGCTGAATGATTTCCGAACCTTTATCAAGGCAGATGAGTTTTTCCTCCCGGGAACCTTTTCAGCGAACATCGGGACGGTCAGCGAGGAGGTGCGGCAGGAGAGGCAGCTGCAGATGATCCAGAAGATGCTGGGTGCACATATGCGCGTGATCATCACGAACGCGGCGTCGGTCTATGCGGACGGGGAAAAGACCTATTCTGTGGCGGCGAGCAGGGTGATGGCGGCGGATGTGATGAAGAATTACTATTTCTTCGGCCGCCGCTCGCAGAGGCATATGCCCAAAGTTGGGGATACGGTGAAAGCGCGTATCCTGCTGGTATCGGAGAGCTCGGTGCGCGTCGAGGCCTGCGGGATCGAGAGCCGCGTTCCTTACGCGCTGCTCACCGGGCGGCGGCACTTAAGCAGCAGGAATGTCCTGGAGCATTTCAGTAAGGATCAGGCAGTCTGGATGTCCGTCGTCAACATGGAAGTGGACAAAGAAAACCGGACGGTGGACTGGCGGCTTTCCCACCGCGCGGTGGAGGACGAAATCTATAAGCCGGAGCTTTCCGAGAGCATGATCGGACGCCGTTTCTTAGGAGAGATTGTAGGGATCAACGACGAGTATTATACGGCGTACTGCCTGGCGGAGAACCTGCCCTGTTCGATTCCGATCCGGCGCTGCATGAATGAGAGCCGGCTGAACTATGGGGATCAGGTGGCGCTGGAGGTATACGGCCTGGGAGATCGTTTCCTCAAATGCAACTGCCGCAAAATTTAGGCTGGGGATGCTGGAATGGCGGATAAAAGAGCGGAGTACCATATCCCGCAGAATTATAATACCAGCCGGAAGCTGGCGGACCTGGCGGATGCGCGGGGGCTGGCAGAAGGGGTCATTCTGGCCTTGCCGATCCTGAAGGGCATCACGCTGCTTCAGATCGACGGCACATGGAAGCTTACGGCCTGCGTGACGGCTGCAATTCTGTGCATCCTTGCGGGCAGCTTTGGGTTCAACGGAGAATACCTAAGCGAGTTCCTGCTCACACTGTTTCGCTATGCGCAGGGGCGAAGGATTGTCTATTACAATCCCCGCGTTAAGCTGGAGGCGAAGCCGGAGTACCTTGAGGAAAAGGAAAAGACGCTGCTCCCGCGGGAACGCATCCAGCGTTTTCTTGGCCGTATGGAGGAGGCAGAAACGGAAGAACAGTATTTGTGGGAAGCCAATGAAATTTACTTTGAGGATGATATCGGCGTCGTAGAAAAACCGGAGGCCTTAAAGACCGGCGCGGAGAAGAGGAAGGATCGCAGAAAGCGGAAACAGGGCATGGGAAAATATGAAAAACCGGAAGCGGGCAGGCGCTTCTTTTTCCGTAAGAGATCAGCGCCGGAGAACGAAATGGTCATGGAGGCGGAGCTTCCGCAGGCAGAGGTTGCAGAGCCTTCGGAAGCGTGGGAGCCCCCTGAAATTATGGAGGTGGAAGAATATGAGATTCTGGAATAAAAGGCGGTGGATTCCATGGGACTAAAGGAATATGTAAGCCACAGGCAGGCGGTTCTGCGGGAAGAGAACGCGGAGGAAATACGGGAAAAGGAGTACCGATCCTCTGTGAAATTCCGCAAAAGTACGCAGATGACGCTCCCTGTTGAGGATATTTTCAACGGCTGCGTCATCCTGAAGGACGGCAGCTATACAAAAATACTGGAGCTGTATCCCACCAACTTTGTCTTAAAGCCGCCGGACAAGCAGACAGAGATCATCCATAAGTTCGCGAAGCTGATGCGGGTTGCACCGGACCGAATCCGGATGAAGTCGGTCGCAAGGAAGGCCAGCATTGACCGCTACATTGAGACGCTGAAAAAAGAGCAGGCACAGGAACAGGTGTTAAAGTGCAGGCAGCGCCACACGGACCAGATGCAGCTGATCAAAAGTATTTCCCAGACAGACAGCGTCTCCCGGCGTTTTTTCTGTATCCTGACGCTTAGCGCAAAGGAGGCGCCTGGAAGCGTAGGGGAGGCTGTATCCTTATTGAACCAGCAGGCGGCGGAACTCACCGAGATGTTCCGGTGGGTCGGCAATCCTGCCGTCGAGGTGGAGCCGGATCAGGAGGACTATGCCCTGGCTGAAATTCTCTATGACCTTCTGAATCGCAGAAAAAGCGAGGAAATCCTGTATCGCAGGAGAGCCGCGGGAATCCTGAAAAAGTATTGCGGCAGCGCGCACACGCCGCTTACGATGCCGCCGTATATTCCGGCGGCGGAACTGGTTGCGCCGGAGTATATGGACTTCACGCACCCAGGCTACTATGTGATTGACGGCAAGTACTATATCACCGGTTATATCCCGTCCAATGGGTATCCGACCGTCGGCCTTCCGGGCGGCTGGACTTCCGATCTGGTGAACGCAGGAGAGGGCATTGATGTGGATATTTATTTTGAGCGGAAGCCGAAGGAAGAGGTCATTGCGGGGATCAAGCGGACGATCACGCATAGCCGGATCGCGATGAACAGCACGCAGGATACCTCCGACAGCTACGAGACAGCGAGCGACGCAGTGAGCAGTAGCTTCTATTTTAAAAACGGTTTCCGCGTTGGCGAGGATTTTTATTATATGTGCATTCTGGTGACGGTGTGCGCGGATTCCCTTGAGGAGGCGCGGAGTATTTACCAGAGCATGGAAAAGCAGATGTATCAGGTGGACTTCCGGCTCAAGGCGGCGAACTATCATCAGGAGGAGGCTTTTTTCAGCACGATGCCGTTCGGATGGCTGAGCCGCTTTTTCTTTGAGAAGGGGAAGCAGAATATGCTGACGACGGACGCAGCCAGTTCCTATCTTTTTACGAGTTATTCCATGTGTGACAGCAACGGCATTTTCCTGGGTGTCAACGAGATCAACCAGAGCTGCACCATCGTCGATAACTTTAACAGTGAGCTTTACCGAAACGGCAATATCGCGATCCTTGGTTCCTCCGGTGCGGGGAAAACCTTCACCATGCAGTGTATGTCGCTGCGCTTTCGCCTGAAACAGTATCAGGTCTTTGCCATCATCCCCAAAAAGGGCGTGGAGTTCAAACCGGCCTGCGACGCGGTGGGCGGGCAGTATGTGATTGTCAGCGGGGCGTCGCCACATTGTATCAATATCCTCGAAATCCGAAAGCCACAGGATGAAAATATGCGGCTCCTGTACGGAGACGATATCGAGCAGTCGCTTTTATCCCAGAAGATCCAGTCGGTGAAAACCTTCTTTTCCCTGCTGATACAGGACATTACGCTGGAGGAGCGGCAGAGGCTGGATTCCGCGCTGGTGAAAACCTATGAGAAGAAGGGGATCACAAGGAAAAACCGCTCCCTGCTTGCGGAGAACCAGAAAGACTTTAAGGAAATGCCCGTTCTGGGCGACCTCTATGGCGTGATCCTGGAGGACGCGGCGCTGGAGCGTGTGGCGGGCATCTTAAAGCCGCTGGTCTGTGGCTCCGCATCCTCATTCAATGGGCAGACCAATGTGGATGTGGACAGTCTTTACATGGTTTTCGACCTTGATTATCTCTCCGCCGATCTTTTGCCGGCAGGCATGTTCCTGGTGCTCGACCTGGTGTGGGATAAGGTAAAGGAGGACAAGACAAAGCGCAAGGTGATCATTCTTGACGAGCTGTGGGCGCTCATCGGGGCAAGCGCAAACCGGGTTGCGGCGGACTTTGTCCTGAATATTTTCAAGCTGATCCGAGGCTACGGCGGCGCGGCAGTCTGCAGCACCCAGGATCTCAACGACTTCTTTGCCTACGAGGGCGGAGCCTATGGGAAAGGGATCATCAATGCCTGCAAGTTCAAGTTTGTGATGGGGCTGGAAGAGGAGGAGGCGAAGCGGGTGCAGCAGGTACTGGAGCTGGATGATTCGGAGATTGAGCTGGTGAAATCCTTCCAGAGAGGGAAGGGGCTGATCTGTGTCAACCACAGCAACATTGCCGTCAATTTCCGTTCTTCGGATTCGGAATACGAACTCTATTCCACCGATCCGAAGGTGCTTGCACAGCTGGCTGCGAGGCGGAAGCGGCAGAAATCCATGATTGTATGAAGGGAGGAAAGAGAGTATGCAGTATTCCAGTGTAATTTTGGATTTGCTGTCACAGGTCGAGGTACTGGAAACCGGGCAGGTGCTGTGGTATGCGGGAGCGCTCGATGAATATGGAAATGGGGAAAAGACGATCGAGAAGGCTTTCCATGCGCTGCTGCGATCGAGGCAGCTTTATCTGGATGAGACGGAAGTCTACGTCTCGGCTTCTCCGATCAGGGAGATAACGCGCGAGCAGAGGATGGCAATGGAACTGTTCTGGGTATTGCTTGACGCGATGCCCTACAGCAGGAATTTTATCCTGAGCTTTCAGAAGACATTCCAGCTGTCCTATATCAACAAGCACCAGCAGCTTGTCCAGGTGGCCTACGTGCCGCGGCATATGGAAACGGCGGTCTGCCGCTTTGTGCGGGAAATACCGAAGAACGAGTACGAGCAGGAATGCGACTGCCGGATCGCGCTTCTGGAGGACCCAAAAGGGGAAGAGCGGATGAAAAAGGTGGGCTTTTACTACCTCGTCACTATCAGGCAGGATGCGCCGCCGGAGAACCGGCTTGAGATCCTCGATGTGGTCGACGTGGCGCATGCATGGGAGGACTTATAGATGGCTTATGAAACTTCAGTAGAATTTATCGCGGACTGTGCCGCCAGGATCGAGAGGACTGCGCGGCTGGTCGCCCTGGGAGGCAGCGGACGCCTGACAGAGAAAGAGACGGAAAGGATGTTGCATCAGGCGGAGCTCATCGTTATGGCGCTTCGGGAGAGATGGAAGGATGGACGTGGGAAAAGGAGCTGCGGCACCGCGCAGTCTGCGGGCAGTGAACTGGTGAAGGTAGACATGGAAGACGGCTGTCTCGTGATCCGTACACCGGAGCTTTACAACCGCCGGGCAGAGGATGGCTGGTTCCTGAAAGCTCTCGTGCGGGACGCGGTGGCAGCATACTGCGAACTATATGGAGTCCCATCCGGGCTGGAAGGGCGCTTTTATCTGGCGTATGTGCGGTTTGTAAAAGGAGAGACAAAACGGATTTTCGACAATGATAATACGGAGGCGCATCAGGTAGGGGACGCCGTAGTCGAGGCGCTCGGCATGGATGACAATCCCTACCGTGTGCAGTACCTCTTTACCACCAGGAAAAGCAGGGACTATGAGGGCTGTTGTATCTGTCTGGTAGAGGAGGAGAGACTGCCGGATTTCCTTACGAATACGGTACACTTTTTGCAAAATGGGAAAAGTACAGAAATTCCACCGTGAGGGAAGCGGGAAAGTGCCGGAAATACAGGGCTTCTTTGAGACCGGTTATCCGGACTATTCTTTTCCTGGGATAACGGAAAACTTTGCGGAGGGGCTTTAGGGGGTCTTAAGAGAGGGTGACAGGATATGGCGGAAAAGCTGCGGGACGGCTCCTTTAAGCTGATGGTTTTGCGGGAACTTTATTTTGCGAAGATCCTTCCGCGAAAGCTTCTGACAGACAGGAGCATGCTGGACTGGAACTACCGGTATGTGTGCCGGGCGATGCAGGAGCTGGAAAGGGATGGCTATATTGCATATCAGAGCTTCCTGCGGCGCAGGTACTGTTATCTGACGGAGCGGGGCTTTACCCTCCTGAAGGAGACGGATGGGCGTTATCTGGTCAATGCAGAGAACTACCGGCGTCATCGGTTTTATCGAAAACAGATCCGGGAACAGGTGCGGGACGCGGAAGTCCTGCAGAGGCTGGCCAGATACGGCTTCCGGGAATGGCCGGATGAGCGACCATCGTTTGCCGATCTGCTGCGGCTGCGGGGTACTGGCATGGCGGAGGAGAAAAGGGAGGCGTGGAGCTATAACAGGGAGGGGAAGCTGAAAAAATATGATGCGGAAACCCTGTTTTCGGAAGGCGTCTATTTTGAATCCGCCGAGGTGCGCAGGGCGGCGGCCATGCTGGGATACCTTGACCTTTTGCGGATGGGCCGATTTTGCGGGATTCTGATCCTGCGAGATCGGGTATACCTCTGCTATAACGTCATGGAACGGATGATGCGCTGGAGCGAAAGCTGCGAGAGGAACTGCGTGATCGGCGTCCGCCAGCTGCTATTAAAATATTCTGCCGAGCTGAAGCTAAGAGATGTGGAGATTGAGGCGATTGTGTTTGGCAAGGATATGAACGGCATCCTGCCGCTTTTGTGGGGCAACACAAAGGAAGCGCCCACGGAGGAGACAAGGAAAAGGGTGGCTTACCGCAGCGCGCGCCTGCTCTGCTGTGAGAACGCGGAGTTCTTCTGGAAAATCCATTACATTCCGCTGGACGCGGCAGCACGGGAGATAAGCCGGATGCAGCGTGCGGAATTTGGCGGGGAAACTGCCGGGGGTGAAGAGGTTGACCTCTACCAGATTGACCAGCTGGAGCTTCAGAAACTCCACTTCCTGATGGAACAGAAGAAAGCGTTCCGGCTGCTTGGCTATGCAGAGTACAGGGAAACGCTGGAGCGAATTTTTAGTGAGAAACTGTCGGCTTTCGACATTCTCCCGGTGAAAGACTGAAAGGAAATTTTCTCGAAACTGAGGAACGCCTGAAAAGTGATTAAATTTCTATAAAATCCATTGACTTTCAGCGCGTGCGGCATTTACAATGCTGGTACAAAATCGAACAGAAGTTCGCACCTTGAGAGAAGACAGGTTCCTTTCAGCCATAATAATTATTTTGTAGAAAGGAATTTGCAGGAATGACAGAACAGGAAATGCACAGGATGTATATTCATGAGGTCGTACAGGAAATGTATCCGAGGGCGGATCTTGGCAGGGATGTCTTCCTCATCATCCAGTCGATCATCGCGCTCGATCAGGTGATACGGGATGAGAAGGAAGCGGAGGTAACCTGTATGGTCGATCTTTATGAAAGAAACCAGGAAGAGCGGACAGCACTTTATACGGTTCCGGTCCACCCGTTCCAGCATCGGGGGACGGCGATTGCCGGAAGCCGGTATGGGGCAAAGCGCATCCCGCCGGGTATGACGCCGCTTAATTTCGCACAGCAGCTTCTGCGGATTGAAGCGGGCAAGAAGGTGACGGATATCGGCCTGGTCATCCACATGAAGTCCTATGAGGAGCTGAAGGAGATTGAGACCGTCCGGGTGATCTGGGATTATGATGTGGCGGCGACAAGCATGCTGTACGCCGTGGAGTTTGAAAAACCGGAAGACGCCGGGAACTGCTACCTTCTGAAGTCCGATGTGCCGCATGACTGGGACAGGGTGATTCCGGGAAAGCCGCGGGTCTATCTGGAGGAACAGGAGTGGGAAGAGACAGGGTCAGACGAGATGCACCTGTTCTGCTATGATTTCCAGAAGACAGGACTGCCGCATTATGTGCACTACTATCGAAAGAAGCTGAAAGCACTGCCGCTGGGGGCGGACATGGAGATCGCAGGGAACAGCGTCAAATACCGAAAATGGGTGAGAAAGCGAGGAGGAGAGATATGAAGCTGAGAGACGTAAGAGATTGGAGAGTTGGAGACAGCGTATGGGTAATTGATACAGGGATGGATGGGAAGCAGGCATTCCGGCAGGCGTGGATCGAGCGCCTGATCCGATCCCGAAGCGGGGGCGACATGCACAGCAACCCTACATTTCTGATGGCAGTCATCCGTTATGAGGATGGAAGGCTCGACTATCAGAATGCGAAATTCCTGTTCCGGGAGAAGGAGGAGCTTCTTCAATGCAGAGGAATGTACCTGGTAAAAGAGAACCGGCCGGGTGCTTCCTATGAGTGGAGTAAGACCCTGCCAGACGGCTATACCTCGTATCGCTGGGGCGGCGTCAGGAGGTGTGGATGAGTGCAGAAAGACAGGATGCAGGACACGATCCGGCAGGTGAGCAGGCACCATAAGATCTACCTGATCGGCGGGAACCAGAACCTGACGAAAAAGCTGCGGAACCGTTATCCGGACATCCGCTGCTATCACTCCGAGCGGAAAAGCAGCTGCGGAGCGATGATCACAAACGCGGATCTTGTCATGTTCAAGTATGATTCACTATGCCATGCCATGTCGGCGAAGGTGCAGGGCATCGCGGAGGCAAAGAAGATTCCCTGTGCTTACATAAGCCCGGTGACTTCGATGGAACTTTTGGAACATGAAATTTATGAGAAGATGGTGGACGCGGGGCTCGCGGAAGAAACCGAGTCGGAAGAGAGGAGGGGAGAATCTTGAAGAGGAGAATCTTGATGGCAATGCTGGCCTGCAGTATGACGGCAATGGTGCTGATCGGCTGCAGCGGGGAGACGGAAGGACAGACTGTGCAGGCAGAAGATGCCTCTGCGTCGGAGGAAATTTTGGAAGATGAAAGCGAAGAAGAGGTCGAGGCCGCTGAACCGGACACCGACGACGTGGAGGAAACAGATGATGAGACATCTTCGGAGGAGGAACCGGAAGCCGGGGTAGGCGAGTCTGTGGAAGAAACACAGAACGCGACAGAGTCCACCCAAACAGAGGGCAGTGAGGCAGCCGTTTCTGCAGAGGCGGAAGAAGTATCCAGCACGGTAGAGTCAGGCGCCGTTGCCGCCACTGTCTCCGCGTCCAGCTTTACACCGCCCTATACTTATGATGAGATGTATGTGGTATACCTTCAGGGGGACATCGAACGGTACAACCAGATGATGAGTGAATATGAAGCCGCGTATGAGAGCTATTATGGAGCGGATACCTCGGCAGCCGTTTCCGGGCAGGGAAGCAGTGAGAGCACGGAGACGACGGTCGAATTATCGAAGGACTTTGTCGATTACCTGAATGGAAAGCGCAGCGAAGCCGGGCTCAGTGAGCTTACCTGGGACAGCTCTATGGAAGAGACTGCTCTGGAGAGAGCGCAGGAGCTGGTAACAGATTTGTCCCATTCCGGGATGCGGAATTGCACCGGCGAGATTATCCAGAGCTCTACGAGCAGCAACGTGGCTGCTTGGTATGACGCCTTTTATAATTCCGCAACGCATCGGAGCGCCATGCTGTCCCAGTACAATGGACGCGCCGCCGCGGCGGTCTGCAGGGCAGGGAATATGTACTATGTAGTGGTGATGTTTGGAATATAGGGCATTACCGCTGTAAAAGACTCTTTTATAAACGGATAATTCCTGATAGAATAAGAAAAAAGGAGCAGAGCAGATGAAGATTACATGGATTGGACATTCCTGTTTTAAAATTGAAAAAGAGGATTACGCGATCGTTGTTGATCCCTATGAGGACGGGAGCGTTCCGGGGCTTAAGCCGGTGCGGGAAAACGCCGATCTGGTGCTTTGCAGCCATGAGCATGCAGATCATAATTTCCGCGGCGGCGTGACATTGAGCGGCAGGACGAAAATGCCGTTCTCCATTGAAAAGGTCAGTACCTGGCATGATGAAGTGAAGGGCGCGAAACGGGGGAACAATCAGATTTTTATTATCGACGATGGGGAGAACCGGATCGCGCATCTGGGCGACCTTGGCTGTGAGCTGATGCCGGATCAGCTGCAGAAGCTGCGGAATCTGGACGCTGTGATGATTCCGGTTGGAGGTTTTTACACGATCGACGCACGGCAGGCTGCGGAACTTGTCCGGAGGCTGAAGCCCCGGATTGTGATCCCGATGCATTACCGGAGCGATCGGGATCAGTATGGTTATGATGTGATCGGAACGGTGGACGAGTTTACGGAACTTATGGACAGTGTCACGACGATTCCGGGCAGTGAGATCGAGACGGCCTCCGCGTTGCGAGCGCAGGTAGTGGTTCTTCAGCCGAAAAACAGGAAATTGTCGGGAAAATGATTACATAATCAAAAGAAGGCTAATTCGGAGCTTGAAAGCACCAGAAGACGAAAGGAGATGGGAAGATGGTGCTTGAAAGAGACTATCTGCCGATGTACCGGGATGCAGAGGCAAATGGATTGATTGGAATAAGGGGATACCTGTATTATTTCCAGGATATGGCAACTTATTATATGCATAATCTCGGCAAGGGCAATGACACGCTGCCGGAGGAGTATGGCATTTGCGGCATTTATACAAAATACAGGATGCATCTGGAAAGGCAGGCGGATTATACGGCTCCACTGCATATGGAGACCTGGCTGGAGAAAACCAGTTCCCCCGCCCTGTTTCATCATGGCTTCGTGGTCACGAGGGATGGGGAGGTGTATGCTTCCGGCAGAGTAGAAAGCTGCTTCTATGATATGAAAAAGAGGCGGCTGGCAAGGCCGGCGGCGGTAGATTTCCCTCAGAATATGGAAGAAAGACGTCTGGCCGAGTTGGAGCCGTTCCTGAGAAAGATGCCAAAAACAGCGGATGGCATGAAGTACCGCTACACGCATACGGTTCACTACGCGGACCTTGACAAGTCGGGACATATGACAAACCTGAAATATGTTGACCTGTTGCTGAATGCGTTTGGAAGCCAGTTTTACAGGGATTATATGGTAACGGATATGGAGATACATTATGTGAACCAATGCTTTGAAAAAGAGAAGATCCTTGTGTATGCGCAGGAAGCGGAAGAATGCGTCTGGCTGTTGGGAATGAAGGATAATGGTTCCGTCGCAGTGCAGGGAATGCTGAAGACAGAGGTAATTACATAATTCAGCTTTTGTCTATGTGAAGCTGGATGCTTATTCACCTGTATCAGCGATACTCAACAGACTGCAAAATCGGAATATTGCGGAAGGGAATGGTTCGTGTACCATGAAAACGCGGAAACAGAAAACATGGCAGCATGAAATAACAGGTTTTGCCGGAAACACAATTTTGTTTGGCGTCAATATATTTGACTATCAATGGAATAGAACGGGGCAGAAAGCAGAAGTATGTGATCCTCGCTACAATCAGAAGTACAGTTTCCCGGTTTATACTGTTGATATCAAAGGGGAAGAGCATGAGTTTGCAGCGGGCGAATTCAGTAATGATGTTTGTGGATTTTTCCTTTTGAAGTAATAGGCGCTGAGATCGGAATATGAGTGGAGAATCATGATTATCATAAGAAATGAAAAGCCAGATGAATACCGGGAAACGGAAAATGTAATTCGGGAAGCCTTCTGGAATCACTATACACCAGGATGCAATGACCATTATCTCATCCATATCATGCGGGACTGCCCCGCGTTTATCCCGGAGCTTGACCTTGTCGCTGTCGATGGGACCAGAATAGTCGGAAACGTAATGTCACTGAAATCGTATATAAAGAGAGACGATGGAGCAGTATTTGATGTCGTGTCTCTCGGTCCGATTGGTGTCCTGCCGGATTCTCAGAGACAGGGAATTGGTGGAAAAATGATTGCAAGGTCAAAAGAAATCGCGAGGCAGCTTGGATGTCGTGCGATTTTGCTTTGCGGCGATCCTGATTACTATACCCGACAGGGATTTGCCGCTGCTCAAGTCTATGATATTCGCAACAGTGAAAATATGTATGCGGACGCACTTCATGTCTGCGAGCTTTACGAAGATGCGCTTCTTGGAGTCAGCGGACGATATTATGAAGATGAAATTTATGATGTCGATGTGGCAAAAGCGGAACAATTCGACAAATTATTTCCGCCCAAAGAAATTGTGAAAGGGACTCCAACGCAAAACAAATATGAAAAAATGGTTCGCAGAGTGAAAGCCCCTTGCTGAGAGCTTGGAAGGATTCTCCGGAGCCAAGCTAATTACAAATCGAAATTTGAAAAGCTATGCTTTCAAATATAAACGGGTGGGCACCTACCGACAGTCAGGCCAAATATTTTTTAGGAGGAACTCATTATGTTC
>MSHD01000033.1 GCA_001941045.1 Lachnospiraceae bacterium Zagget2 | reverse complement strand
TGGCTGTTCTTATCCGTTACTGTTTCTTAGGTTGTTTCAAAAGAATCTTCGAAGATCTTTTCAAAGCACTATTTAATTATCAAGGTTCGTCCGCTGTCCGCTCTCGCGGCCAGCTCGATTATATTACCAAATCTTTTTTGTCCTGTCAACCTCTTTTTTTACAAATTTTTTAAAAATTTTTAAGACAGTTTTCAGCGATAAAAAAGAGCGGAGAAAGAGGGATTTGAACCCTCGCGCCGCTATTAACGACCTACTCCCTTTCCAGGGGAGCCCCTTCAGCCGCTTGGGTATTTCTCCACAGTGCCTGTTATTTACCAGACTATATTTTGTTCGAACACACTCTTCCGTGTGTAACGGAGAGAGTGGGATTCGAACCCACGCGCCCTTACGGACAAACGGTTTTCAAGACCGCCTCGTTATGACCACTTCGATATCTCTCCATAAGCGACAAAGTTGATTTTACCAGCGTGTTTCCCTTTTGTCAACCATTTTTTGCGAATATTTCCGCAATCTTCAAATCCTCCGGTGTCGTGATTTTGATGTTTTCATAGGAACCCATTACCATGCTTGCCGAGCGACCGCACATCTGCTCCACAACCATCACGTCATCTGTGATCTGCACTCCCTGCGCCAGAAGCTCCTGCTCCTGCGCGATCAATTTCCGGTAAGCCGGAACGATCAGCTCGGAAGTGAAGACCTGCGGCGTCTGAATCTGCCAGACCCGGCTGCGCTTCGGCGTCATGCACACCCTTCCCTCTTCGTCCAGAATCCGAATCGTATCCTTCACCGGCATTCCCACCTCACAGGCCTCATTCACGCAGGCCTCGTCGTACGCGCGCCGGAGCATTTCTCCGTCAATAAATGGTCGGACGCCATCATGGATGAAGACAATGCGATCCTGCTCACTCTTCATCGCCTGCAGTCCGTTCCAGACCGAATGATAGCGTTCCTTTCCCCCGGTCACAACCGCGCACAGTTTGTCGATATGATTGTTCCTGGCAAGTTCTCTGCAAAATTCGACCTGCTCCGCCCCTGTGACCAGGATGATCTCCTGAATCAGCTCTGAACGCTGAAATACATCCAGCGAATACCACAGAACCGGTCTTCCCTGAATCTCCAGAAACTGCTTTGGCACCTTCGTACCCATCCGCTTCCCCTGTCCGGAAGCAAGCACAATCGCCGTTCCCTTCTTTCTTTCCATCAGCGTTCTCCCAGTGGCAGATTCGGGACCGCGTTCAGGTCGAGTCCTGCGCGATTTCCCGCCATAAACTCATAGTAAGCCGCCGCGCCGATCATCGCCGCGTTGTCCGTACAGAGAATCGGAGACGGACAATAGAGCGGAAGCTTTCTCCGATCGCAGGCGGCCTGCATAGCCGCGCGCAGCGCAGAATTTGATGCGACGCCGCCCGCCATCGCGACCTTATCAATCTTATATTCTTCTGCGGCATGAAGCGTGTGCTCGACCAGCACGTCACAGACCGCCTTCTGGAAGGATGCAGCGATATCCGCCTCCACGATCGGCTCGCCCTTCATCCTGCAGGCGTTCAGATGGTTCAGCACTGCTGATTTCACACCGCTGAAGCTGAAATCATAGCCGGAATCCCCGACTTTCGCCCGTGGGAAGTGGATCGCATCCGGATTTCCCTCCTTCGCAAGCCGGTCGATCTTCGGTCCGCCCGGATAGCCCAGGCCAATCGCACGCGCCACCTTGTCAAAGGCTTCCCCCGCTGCGTCGTCCCGCGTGCGCCCGAGGATCTCATATTTTCCATAATCCTTTACAATCACGAGATGCGTATGTCCGCCGGACACCACCAGGCAGAGGAAGGGCGGCTCCAGATCCTTATGTTCTATGTAATTTGCAGAAATATGTCCTTCGATATGATGTACGCCGACCAGCGGCAGCCCTGCGGCATAGCTGATCGCTTTCGCCTCCGCGACGCCGACCAGCAGCGCGCCGACCAGCCCCGGTCCGTAGGTCACGCCGATCGCGTCAAGGTCATCAAGACCGACACCCGCCTGACTTAAGGCCTCCCGGATCACATAATTGATTTTCTCGATATGTTTGCGCGAGGCAATCTCCGGCACCACGCCCCCGTACAGCGTGTGCAGCGCAATCTGCGAAGAGATTACATTGGACAACACCTCACGTCCGTTTTTCACGACGGCGGCGGCGGTCTCATCACAGGAACTTTCAATCGCCAGAATTAAAATATCTTTTTTTTCACTCATTTTCCGGCACCTCTTCAAACGACAGTTCTACGGACTTGCGGTCCTTTCCGGCATACGCCGCCGGGAAGATCTTACGCACCTCATCCATATAGGCCTCCGGCCAGTTAAGGGACGGGCTGTAATGAGTCAGCCAGAGCTCCTTTACCTGTGCGCTGCGCGCAAGATTTGCAGCTTCATAGAAGGTCATGTGCCGGTGTTCCCTAGCCTTCGCCTCCTTATCCTTCTCCCCGTACATGCCCTCGCAGATGAAAAGGTCAGAGTGCATTGCATGGTCGATGATCGACTGCGTCGGGCGCGTGTCCGTACAGTAACACAGCTTCAGACCCTTGCGCGGCGCACCCATGACCATCTGCGGCACGTAGGTCTGCCCGTCCACTTCAATCGTCTCGCCCTTCTGTAATCTGCCCCAGTACGGCTTGGGAATATCAAGCGCAAGCGCCTTATCGAGCTGAAACTTTCCCGCCCGGTCAAGTTCAAACGTATAGCCGTAGCACAGCACATTGTGATTTACCCGGAACGCAGTGAGGCGGTAGCCATTCAGGGAAAACTCCTCCCGCTGTCCGTTTATTTCCTTATAAATAATTGGGAACGGCAGCTCCGGCGCGATGACCCGCAGCGCGCTCACGACCCGCTCCAGCCCCTTCGGTCCGATCAGCGTCAGCGGCTCCGTCCGCTCCGCATTTCCCATCGACAGCAAAAGGCCGGGCAGCCCGCTGATATGGTCGCCGTGATAATGGGTAAAGCAGATCACGTCGATCGGTTTGAAGCTCCAGCCCTTCTCCCTGATCGTGACCTGCGTGCCCTCCCCGCAGTCGATCAGCAGGCTGCTTCCATTGTAGCGCAGCATCAGCGCAGTCAGAAAACGATAGGGAAGCGGCATCATGCCGCCGCTCCCCAGCAGACACACATCCAGCATAAATCTCTCCTATAAAAGCTCTGACTCGTCCTCCACTCGGACTGGAATCGCGAAGCCCGCAGTGATCTGTCCGTAGCAGTCCTCGCACAGATCAAAGCTATGGCGCTCGCCGTCCTTTTCGGAGAAATATCCCCAGAGGACCTCCCCGTGGAACACGCCCTCACGCGAAGCGCCCTGCTCCAGCTTCAGCTCCCGTCCACAGCGGTTACAGACAAGTTTGTTTAACAGTTTTTTATTTTCCTTCGTATATTGACGCATCAATTCTCCTCCTGTTTTACGGTACTCTTGTGCCCCGGCATTCTCAGTATAATGCACCGGCGCCGTATTGCAAACAGGGAATTGGTGGTCAGTCATCCATCCGTAGCCACAGGATGGCCGCATCCTCCCGCGGCTTCTCATAGAAATCCTTCCGCCGGCCCTCGCACACGAATCCCAGCTTCTCGTAGACGTGAACCGCCGCCCGGTTGCTCACACGCACCTCCAGTGTAAAGGCCCGTATGCCCAGCGTCCGGCCCTCCGCGAGGAGCGCCCGCACGATCTCCGTCCCGTATCCGTGTCCGCGTGAGTCTTTCGCCACCGCAATGTCGAGGATATCCGCCTCATCACCCACCTGCAGCAGGCCTCCGTAGCCGATGACTTTACCATCTTCTTCACAGACCAGAAAGAGGTACTCGGGTTTTTCAAGGCTTTCCCTCAGGCTCTGTTCCGACCAGGGCGTGGAAAAACAACTCTGCTCAAGCTCCGCCACACGAGATACATCCGCCTCGGTCATCCGGCGGATCATGTCGCCTGCTCTCCGCTCTTCATTTTCTGGGCCCGCACGCGTTCCGCCTGCGCCATGCGCAGATATTCCGGCTTATGCTCGTCAGCGCTCTCCCATTTTCCTTCCTTTATGTATTCCAGTGCAAGCGCGCCGACCGCCCCGGCTCTCTGCCGGTTCAGATGCGCGGGCGCGAAACGAATATCCCGATCAGCGAAGAGTTCTTTCAAGGTCTCCCGATGAAGAGGAACTGCATCTCCAAGGAAAATCACATTTCTCTCCCGCGCATGAAGGCGCTGTGCAATCTCCGTGATATCCACCGCCATCTGCGGCTCAAGCGCTGCAAGGCTGCTTCCTCGGAACTCGTAGATTCCTGTATAGACCTGATTTCTCCTGGCGTCCATCAACGGGCAGATCAGGCCGTCCGCACCAAACAGATTGTAAGCAAGCGCGTCCACCGTCGGCACTGCGACCAGCGGCTTGTCCAGAGCCAGTCCCAGTCCCTTCGCCGTCGCCGAACCGATCCTGAGACCCGTGAAGGAACCCGGCCCCGCAGCCACAGCGATCGCATCGACCGAGTGAAGATCGAGCTCGATCATACGCGCAATCTCATCCAGCATCGGAAGCAGCGTCTGGGAATGTGTCTTCTTATAATTCACCGTATATTCCGCGAGCAGCGTGCTGCCGGATTCATCACGCTCCACGACCGCCGCGCTCGCTACGAGGCCGGAACTGTCCAGCGCCAGCACTTTGCGATATGCACTCATTCTCCCGTGCCCTCCTGTCATAAACTTCTCTATGCCTATTAGAGTATAGAGGAAATCTGCTTTTTTATCAAGAATGATTCTGTCAGAAAACTCATAAGCTTTCCTAAAGAAATACTTCCGGAGTCTCTATGAAAATTTCCACAAAGCTTTCCCCGGAAAAACTTTCCTGCAGGAAGCTCATCGTCCCGGCGCTCTGCGTCCTGATCGCCGCTGCCGGCGCCTTCGTTGTCTGCGGACAGCTCAGCCCGGTCTTCAGCGAAGTGCAGAGCCGCAAGCTTCCGATCTACTGCGTCAGTACAGAGAAAGCGCAGGTCGCGCTGAGTTTCGATGCGGCGTGGGGGAATGCATGATTGCGGGAAAAAATGACAGCCTGGTGTCAGGCTGTCTCGATCTTACAGGTGTGTTTCTTTGTCCTAGGGTTATTCTCAATGCAGTCCGCGATCTCATTCATCGGACCTGTCTCCGTCCAGTAATTCAGGCATACGCCGCGATCCAGCGCCCTGTTCACGGAACGCGGATTGAACAGGCTGTCCCCGTTATAGAAATAATAGCCGTCGTACCACTCCTTCAATTCCGTAAAAGAGACGCTTCCATACTTCTCACAGAGTCTGTGAACCTCTTCCTCGTTGAAGCCAAAATATTGGTCGTACACATTGTCATTCATGAAGTTATATTCGTCAAACATATTCAATTCCGATCCACTGGAATATTTCGCGATCGGCAGTATTCCCGTCATGTAGGCGAGTTCCACATAGGGCTTGTCCTTCAAAAGACCTTTCAGCCATTTCAGAAACTGAATCCGGTCGTCCTCCTCCATAAATTTCTCATAAAACACGGAGTCCCATTCATCAAGTATGAAAATGAATGTGTCTCCCGTATCACGGAACATCCGGCTGATCTGCGCGTAGTCTCTGCCCGCAACAGACGGGTAAGCTTCCGCCAAGTCTTCTTTCAGGTTTTCTATAATATTGGAAATATAATCCCGATAGCACTCGCAAAAATCAGGCTGTACGCTGAAATCAATATGGATGACATTGTACTGGTTCTGCTTTTCTCCATACACCGGAGAGTCGTGAATCTTCAGACCATTGAAAAGCTCCGTACTGTCACAGCCTTTGGTAAAATATGCTGCAAGCATGTTGGCGTTGATCGTCTTTCCAAAACGTCTCGGACGCGTGATACAGATATACTGCCCTGCACTCCCCACTTTATCCGAAATTTTCTCTATCAGCATACTTTTATCGACATACAGCCTGCCCTTACACTCTTTTTCAAAAAGCTTCATCGGCTCTGTTGAATTCAAATAATTCATGTCATCCTCCAAAAAATGCTGATTTCTCCTGTTACATAGAGTATAGAGGAAATCAGCACTTTTATCAAGAAATATCCGTGTAGACGATCTGAAATAAATCCTTCAGCTCATCGGAGAAACGATAATGGATGGTGATCTTCTGCTCGTGGTTTTCGTCCTTCTCGCCCACCTCAATTTTTTCCACAAAATCCACAATCGTCTCCCGATCAAGGCTGTCAACCTGCTGCCGGGCGAGAAGCGTCTGTATCCACGGAGAATCCAGCAGCGCTTCCGTTCCCTGTTCCTCGGTCGCTTTGAGCTTCTCAAGCTTTTCTGTCAGAAAGCCTTCCTGTTTCAGAAGGTCTTCCCGCATTTCCAGGTACTCGTCCCTGCTCAACAGGCCATCTTTGTAATCGAGATAAGCCTCCCGTTTCAGACGCCCGGACTTCTGCAACCTTTCTTCCGTCAGCTCGATCTCCTTCGATGCCAGGTCTGTCTTCGTCCTTCCCTTCGCCCGCTGCGCCTCGACCAGTGTTTTGATATCCCGCACACTGGCAATCACAGTATTCAGATCGTCCAGAATGATCTTCTCCAGCACCTCATGCGATATGGAATGATGAGAGCACAGCTTCGTCCCTGATCTGGAATAAGCGCCGCAGGTGTAAACATATTTCCCGCGCCGTCTGCGCTTCACCATCGCCCGTCCACAGTCCGCGCATTTCAGGAAGCCCGCAAAGATGCTGACATTCTGGTTAAAATCGTTTACCCGTGTCCTCTGCTCCAGCAGCTCCTGCACACGCTCCCATTTTTCCGGTTCTATAATCGCCTCGTGCGTATTTTCGACAATGATCCACTCTCCCTTTGGACGCATCTTCGCCTTTCCCCGCATCCGGCGAACAGTCTTGTTCTGAACCATAGCCCCCTTGTACATCTCATTTTTCAAAATCCGATGTACGGTGCTGTAAGTCCAGTAGGAGGTCGATTCCAAACGATTACAGTTCCGATAGTTCTCCCCGTTTTCCTTTTTATAGATGGAAGGGCACAGAACCCCCTTCTCGTTCAGCCTGGCCGCGATACTCCTCTGACCCATCCCGGAGAGATACCATTCATAGATTTTCCTCACCACCCCCGCCGCGTAAGGGTCGACGATCAGCTTATGCCGATCAGCCGGATTTTTCTGATAGCCGTAGCTCGCGTAGGCCCCGCAGAAGGCTCCCGCTTTCTGCATGGCCCTGAAACTGGACTGTACCTTGCGGGAAATGTCCTGCGAGTAGCTCTCATTAAAAATATTGCGGATCGGCAGCATCATGTTAAATCCCTGCTGCTCCGGCTTCCCTGTGTCCACCCCGTCATTCACCGCGATGAAGCGAATCCCAAGCAGCGGGAATATCTGCTGTATATAGTTGCCGGTCTCCAGATAATTACGCCCCAGGCGGCTGAGATCTTTGACGACAATGCAGGAAAAGCATTTCTCCCTGGCGTCCGCATACATCTCCTGAAATCCCGGCCTGTCATAATTTGTCCCCGTGTACCCATCATCGACATACTCCCTGTAAAACTCCAGATCACTGGAATCCTGGATAAATGCCTTCAGCATTCTCCGCTGTGATTCGATGCTGTTCGACTCCTCCCTGTCGCCGTCCTCTTTGGACAGGCGGCAGTAGATTGCTGTCAGTTCACGCATACATACCTCCTCAGACAGTTACAGGGAAACCTTTGGTTTCGGCTTCCCTGTTATTTTCGTTTATTTCATATGATTCCGAATGATTCTCTCAATGGTCCTGGCAGTCGGACACTCCCCCGAAAACTGCCTGTTTACAATGTACTTTGTCACTTTCTGACCCTCCTTTCCTTCTTGCTTGTGTCCGCTCTTTCTCAAGCCGCCTCTTCTCCATCCGCATTTTTTTCATTTTATGCGGATGAAAGGGCAAGCATACGGATTATCCATAGCTTCCGGTTTGCCGGAATATAATTCAGATTTTCGCCATAACCAAAAATACCTCCAGCAGTATTTACACTGCCGGAGGTATCCTCCATTATCATCTGAAATTATTCTCTGTAACCCATATCCTTTTCATACTCTACAATCAAGTCAAGGTTAGCCTCTTCAATGTCACTAAGTATACTGCTGTCAAAATTACCTGGCTCAATTGTCCCTTCATACCAGCTGCACTGATTAAAATGATCTTGTAATGATTCATCTGCAAACATCAGTCCGTAACGTGCGTAAATTTCATTTCTGGCAATCCTGCAGTCGTCTGCCGTCAAGCCCTGCAAGTCATCCATATCCAGATATTCTGTATCACTGTTCGGCAGGATATATTCATTTTCATATGTTTCATACTCATCGTAGGTATCAGCATATTCATCATCCTCGTCGGTAAAACTGGCCAACGTATAAGTACCGCTGAAATCCAGATCAGAATGCCCGTCAATCGTCCCAGTTTGCGTTACTTCTATCGACATTCCTCCGTCTTTTATATCCACCGTCAATGACAGGTCCGAGTATATCTCCACTCCATAGGCGTCCTCATAGATTTTACCCGAATCATAATAAATCGTATCATAATCCGCGAATTTCATATACTTAAAATATATGGGATATTCTTCCTGTAAATACTCTACCTCGCACTCCATCTCATCCAGAAAAACCACCAATTCTGTTCCATCATCTCTGGCGTAGGTTTCAAAAGTATATTCAAATCCCGCTTCTTCAAAGAAATCTTCCGTATTATCTTGAGAAACTGTAAGAGTCATAGAGGAACCATTCATCACGATTCCTATAGATGCAGCATAAATTTCATAGGAGTCCTCGTCTTCCTCTACAGAAATATACCAGTCATAGCTCGTCATAGAAGAAGATTCCCACTCAGATTTCACATATTCGCCATATTTTCCGTTATAGTACGCTACCCATTTATTGATGAGCTCTGTACACTGGTCAATATCATCGGAAACACATTGCCAGTATGCGTCAATCAGAATACCATTCGCCTCGGTTTCGATCACATATTGCCCCTGAAGATCACCAACGTATACCTGATAATCATAATAGCATTCCGGTGTCGAGCCAACCTGTATTTCATCAAACGTCCCAAACTCATCCTCGATCTGTTTCAAGGTCGGATTGGACTCAAAGAATACAACTGGCGTCTCCCCATCGCATGTAATCACATGATTCGCCACATAATCTTCCTGTTCCTGTGCGCTCGCCTCTGCCTCTGCTTCCTCGACTGCTGCGGCCTCCTGCTCTTCTTCGGTCATGAAAATTCCGTTCTCAGATATACTGTCTGCATCACTGGAACTTCCATTTTTTCTCACTGTCCTGCCACTGATCACTACAAGAACAATCAGCACTGCCATCAGAATGGTCGCGAGATTTTTTGCCGCGGGGTCTTCCAGCTTTCCTCTTATCACGAATATTGCAATCACCAGTATGATTACCGCAACAAACCAAAACCATAAGGTCAGCGCTGTCAGAAATGTAGAGACAATCACACAGCTGATAATCTCTGACATAATACCCTTTGCCACACTTCCGAAATAATACACTCTGAAAATCTTATGATAGATCACAAAACACATGATCGTATATGCAACCCAGAGCAGAACCAACGTAAAATCAAACATAAATTTTCCTCTCCTTTTTGTTTTTCCTAATTTTAGTACAAATATTTACTAAAGTAAATAGCAAACTTTAATCATGTGATAGCATGATGAAAAAGGAGTTCCTCTAAATGTCCTACGTCAAACGAATACGTGACTTACGGGAAGATCATGATATGACCCAGCAGCAGGTTGCCGACTATCTAGGCACATCCCAAACTATGTATGCCCGCTATGAACGCGGCGCTAATGAACTGCCCATTCGTCATCTGATCATGCTTTGCAAACTATATAATGTCTCATCAGATTACATTCTGGGCATATCTGATAATAAAAGAATCTTCTAGCCTTTCTTCTCATTAAATGTGATGGAGAAGGGCTTTTTTATATCTATATCCTGCCAAATTAACACTCTCTTAAAATCAAACAATGTAAAAAGGTGCTTGACGCTTGCAGAAATATCACTATTTTGATGGTAAACGATTCGGGCGGCAGCTCCGGATAGATAAGGAATCCTTTGCTGTGATTTCACTTTGCGGCATTCCGCGCGGTATGCTAGAATAGCCCGGAAAGGACGATTCCCATGTGGCTTGATAAGCGCTATCATTCACTCGATTATGAAATGAAATCCCAATATGGGCAGAAGCTTTATAAGCTTGCGCTCGATGGCGGCTTTACCTGTCCGAACCGCGATGGAACGCTGGATACGCGGGGCTGTATTTTTTGCAGCGCAGGCGGTTCCGGAGATTTCGCCGCAGATCGGAAGCTCACGATCACGGAACAGATTGAACAGGCAAAAACGAAACTATCTGAAAAACAGACCGGCAGCTTATTCATCGCCTATTTTCAGGCCTATACGGGAACCTATGCTCCGGTAGAATATCTGCGCTCCGTCTATGAGGAAGCTATCAGCCGTCCAGACATCGCTATCCTCTCCATTGCCACGCGCCCTGACTGTCTCTCGCGCGAAGTTCTGGATTTACTCGAAGAGCTGAATGCCGTCAAACCTGTCTGGATAGAGCTTGGCCTGCAGACCATTCATCCGCAGACGGCAGAATACATCCGGCGTGGATATCCCCTGTCCGTCTTTGATCAGGCGGTAGCTGCACTGACTGCGCGTGGAATCGAAGTCATCGTCCATGTGATTCTGGGACTGCCCGGTGAATCAGCTGACGACATGCTGGCTACAGTCCGGTACATCGTGCAGATGCCCATCTCCGGTATAAAATTTCAGTTGCTTCATGTTCTGAAAGGAACAGATCTCTATAGGAACTATCAAAAACATCTGTTTCAGGTTCTGAGCATGGAGAAGTACACGGACATCCTCATTCGCTGTATCGAACTCCTGCCGCCGCGAATCGTCATCCACCGCCTGACCGGAGACGGACCGCGGCCGATTCTGGTAGCGCCGGAGTGGAGCCTTCACAAAAAATACGTTCTGAATTATATCCATCACAGCCTGAAAGCCCGCGATACCTGGCAGGGAAAATTTGACTGCACGATTAGCCAGAATGAAAATTTTTCTTTTGAGTTATAATAAAAAGCCGGGATTTCCGGGAATTTTCCCGGTTTTCCCGGCTATTTACAACTGAAACATATCACAATTATTTCTCAATTTTTATAGCAGTCAGATATTCTCTATCCTGCGGTGGCTACCCCAGGAGCAGATGGACAGATTCTAACGAAAAAGAGCAGTTTGCGTTGCTCTCTTCGTTAGTCTATTTCGGAATTGATGATACTTTCAACATCTCTGCCGCCGTAGAAAATACGGACAATGGTGACAGTCATTGCGCCCACATCCGTTAGATAATAAACAACATAGTTATCAACGGCTACGCGATGCATCCCGACTGAAGCCCACGGTTCCCAGTCAACTTTTGCATACCTTTCAGGGAAGATACCCAATGAACGGATTTCTTTCCGAATGCGGTTTGTCTGGTTCAAAGCGGTCTGCGGGACTTGGAGGTCAAAGGCGATATAGCTGTAAATGGCGTCAAGGTCATCTAATGCCGCTGGGGAATAAACGACCTTGTACTGTTCGCTCATATGCCGTACCTCTTGTGAAGCTCCGCGTCTACTTCATCGGCGGTGTAGGTTTTGCCAGACTTAAGGGATTCCATCCCTTTCGCAAGCTCAGCATCCAGTTCTTCCTTTGTAAGTGCCCCGGCAGCGACAGGCTTTTTGGGCGGCAGCCGCAAATCAAACGGCATTCCGCCTCTGAGTACGATTTGGCTGTAGAGCATCTGTATTGCACCAGACGGTGAAATGCCAAGCTGAGAGAGGATGCCTTCTGCATTCTCTTTCAGGTCAGTATCAATCCTTGCGTAAACGGCTGTTGTGTTTGCCATGTGGATCACTCCTTACTTTGTTTTTATTTATTATATCCGGTTCCGCAGGCAAATGCAAGCATTTGCAAGCAATTAAGGTATTAAGGTATTTCCCCGCAATGTGACATTCCCCTGGGGGAATGAGGACACCGCCACCCTCCTCTCCATCCTCGACGAGTACGATGTAAAAGCCACCTTTTTCATGACCGGCGGCTGGGTCGCGTCCTACCCGGACGATGTTAAAGCCATCGCCGCCGCGGGGCATGACCTCGGTAACCACAGCGAGAACCACAAGCAGATGTCAACCTTAAGCACCAGTGAATGCAAAGAGGAGATTCAGAGCGTCCACGACAAGGTAAAAGAGCTGACCGGCCTCGATATGACGCTGTTTCGGCCGCCCTACGGAGATTATAACGATACGCTAATTGAAGCTGCGAACGGGCTCGGATATCACGCGATTCAGTGGGATGTGGACAGTCTGGACTGGAAGGACTACGGAGCGGACGCGATCGTCTCGCGCGTGCTGGACAACGAGCAGCTCGGGAACGGCTCGATTATCCTCATGCACAACGGCGCAACCTACACGAAGGATGCCTTGCCTCGGGTTATCGAGGGGCTTCGGGAGAAGGGCTATGAGCTCGTGCCGATCTCGGAGCTGATCTACACGGAGAATTATGAGATGGACCACGAGGGGCGGCAGTACATGACCGGCAGCTAAGCCGCCGTCACTCCATTTTCTTAAGCTCCGGCCAGATGGTCAGGAGCATCGTGAGAAAACAGGCTCCGCCGCCGATCACATTCGATATCGGTTCGGCCATGAATACACCATCTGTTCCCAGTCCCCACAGGTGCGGGAGCAGCAGCGTCAGCGGAACGACCATGACAACCTTCCGGAAGAGGCTGAAGAAAATCGCCTGCTTCTTCTTATTCAGAGCCTTGAAGACCGTCTGGCCGCTGTACTGGAAGGCCTGTCCAATAAAAGCATAAAAATACAGGTGCAACGCCGGAACAGCATCGGCAAGGAGCGTCTCATCCGTGCTGAAAATGGAGATAAACATAACAGGTTTCCATCGGATCAGCAGCCATACGATCAGTGTATACGCTACGCCCACCATTGTCATAATTTTGATGGCACTGCGCACATTTCCGGGACGTCCGGCTCCGTAGTTATAACTGATAATCGGAGATGCTCCCTCCGTCACCGCCATTACCGGCGTGTCCAGTATCTGCCGCACTGAGGAAATAATCGTCATAATAGAGACATAGATCTCTCCGCCAAACTGCATCAGCATGCGATTGCAGATGATCTGCACCAGAGAATTCGTGCACTGCATGACAAAAGGCGCCGTGCCAAGGCTTATAATATCTCCGGCATAGGGAAAATAATCCCGCACCCTCCGCTGTTTTTCCAGCGTAATCTGGTACTCCAGACGACTGCCGCGCAGGCAGCGCAGCACAAATAGCGCCGACAGTCCCTGCGAAATCACAGTGGCGACCGCGGCACCTCTCACGCCCATTCCCAGTGCGAAGATAAACACCGGATCAAGAATCAGATTTGCCCCGGCGCCGATGACAACCGAGCACATGCCAAGACCCGGAAAGCCCTGCGCGTTGATGTAAGGGTTCATACCGGTCGCCAGCATGGAAAACAGAGTTCCCAGAAGATAGATACGCAGATAGACGACCGCATACCGCATTGCGCTGTCGGAAGCTCCAAAAAGTGTCAGCAAAGGCTTCGCGCCCGCTTCGCCTGTCAGAAAAATTACAATTGCTGTCACGCAGAGCAGGCGAAACGCGGTATTCATAATGCGTCCGGCTTTTTCCCTGTTCCCTCTCCCGATCTCCATGGCAAAGAGCGGGGAACCGCCCATCCCGTACATATTGGTGAATGCCGTGATAATGAGAATGACCGGAAAGCACAGTCCGACCGCACCGAGCGCTTCGGTTCCCTCCCCCGGAATTCGTCCGATGTAAATCCGGTCCACGATACTGTAGAGCAGATTCAGAATCTGCGCCACCAGCATCGGGAAGGCCGTCTGCGCAATATTTTTTGCTATTTTTCCACTCTCAAAATCTACCTGCTTCATTTTTGTCCGCCCGCTTCCTCACGATAGAGAATCAGTCCGCCCTTGCGGCTCCTGCCCGTGTTCCAGAGTCCATCGAAGTCAAGCCATTTTGCCTCGCTGTAAGTGACCGCCTTCACCTGAAGGCGCCCCTCCTTCATCCGATAACCGATCAGTAGAAACCAGTGCCACTCATAATCCTTAAAGGCCGGATCATGATGCATCAACAACAGGCAGGGCACCGGAAAGCCACCGTCGATCTGCGTGCGCAGCTTCTCCCTCGCCGTCGGAAGGTCCGTCTCTCCCGGCAGCCCCTCCATGGCGAGCGTGCGGATGCCCCGCTCGTGCAGATATGCGCTCATCCCTTCCAGATAGATTTCCAGGCGTGCGACACCGCCCATGCGGGGCCGCAGGTAAGGCTTCATCACCATGGCAAAAGCAATATAGCTCTGACGACTCAGGCCTTCTTTCCGACACAGGGAAAACGGGATTCCCGGAACCGCCAGATCAGGTCTGTGCAGGTCAAAATAGATGCAGCTGTCGCAGGCCGCTGCCGCCGCACAGCCGCCGAGCCTCATCATCGGATCGGTAAACCAGTCCTGACATCCGCCATATGAGGTTCCTATCTGAAAATAAGGCAGTTCCTTTGCAAGCATGAACGCGTCACTCCTCCGACAATTCTTCCAGATATTCTGCAAGACGCCCTGCCTCGATCTGGCCCGGAGCAGACGCCTGACCAATGCAGCCAAAGGTCACTGCCGAACCGAACAGCTCTCCGCTCAGTCGGCTTATAAGCCCCAGCTTTCCCATCGACATCGTGATCAGAGGACGATCTGCATAGCGGCTGTTCATCTCCCATGTGGCGTTCAACAGCGCGACTACATCGTCCTTTGTCTGCGGCGTCACCGCCAGCTTGCAGATGCTGGCTCCCGACTGCTGCATGACGCACAGGTGTTCCACCATCACACGGACCGGGGGCGTCTTCTGAAAATCATGACTGGATCCGATGACCAGAACACCACAGGCTTTCAGTTCCTCCACCAGTTTCGTGGTCGCAGGAATCGCCTGCGCAAACATTTCTACATCAATAAGGTCTGCAAAACCGCTCCCGGCCGCCGCAAGATTCAGCGCCCGATATTCCTGCCAGGAAATATCCGCTTCGCCGCCCTCCGCTGCCGTCCGAATCGTAAAGAGAAGCGGCAGACCGCCCAGCTCTTTCCAGAGACTTTCCAGCATTCCTGTCACCGCATCCGGCTCATTCAAATTTTCAAACCAGTCCGCACGCCATTCCACAAGATCAGCAGGCGAACCCTTCAGAGCCTCCGCCTGCGTGAGGATCTCCGACTCCGTATATCCGACAATCGGCACACAGATCTTCGGCCTGCCCTCTCCGATAAGCAGATTTCTGATCCGCAGACTCTTTTTTTTCATGACTTTCTTCTCCTTCCAGTTATACCGGGATCACTTCGCCCAGTGTAAACGAATAGATCAGCCGCTCTCTTACCTGCTTTCCGGTGAGCATATGCAGCGCCTGCGCGTAATAGTCCAGCTGCACGCGATACTTGTCAGAAAGCTCGCGCCCTGTGCGTACGTGATCGGTCTTATAATCCACGAGGACAATGCCATTATCCTCGTAAAAGAAAGCATCAATGATGCCCTGAATCAGCACGGTCTCCTCCGGATCCGAACCATCTACCTGATCGCCCGGCAGTCCGATGACGAAGGGCTGCTCACGGAACAGCTCTCCGCGCTCACCGGCGCGCTGCATTCGCACGGAAAGACCGCTTTCCTTCAGCGCGCGAAATTCGCTCCATCTTACCACACGTGCATCCTCCTCCGCAAGTTTTCCGGCGTCCACAAGCCGCCGAAGCTCTGCGCGCATATCAGAGATTCTGCTGAAATCCAGCCACTCCATGACTGTGTGATAAACCGTCCCCCTCGCCGCGCCGGTCTTTCCTTCCGCCTGCTCGACAAACTGCGGAATCAGCGGAATCACATCGGACTCCGGATAAAGCTCCTCCTCCGCATCCGACTCCTCGCGCATCCGGAGCTTTTTGAGTTCTGTGACGCTGTATTTCTGCTTCGCGGCAGTTCGGTTCTTCCAGGAATATTCCCAGGAGAGACGCGCATCTACCTCCTGCGCAAGCGCCGGATCGGCTTCTTTCTGCAGAAGCTGCGCCTCCATTTCTTCTCTCGAAAGTTCCGCTGACACCTGCCCCGCAACCGCTTCACGGATAAGGGACTCCATCGAAATCCGGCGTACTGCGAGCGCGCTGTCTGCCGGATTGAGCGCCGGAAGAATCCACGCAAGACAGCAGCCTGCACCCGCGATCCGGGAAAACGACAGGCGCTCTCCGCGCCGCTCTGTCTCCAGCAGCTTTTCTTCCGCCATGCCGGTCAGAATCAGTTTTTCCTTCGCACGCGTCATCGCCACATAGAGGATACGCAATTCCTCCCCCAGAGAGTCCAGCCGGTTCTGCCTCCGGATCAGCTGTTTCAGCAGGGTGGGCCGGCGCAGTCTGCGCTCCGCGTCTATATAGTCAAGTCCAGCGCCCCAGCGGCTGTGCATCACCAGTTTATCACGGCTTTCCTGCCGGTTAAAGGATTTTCCCATACCTGACACGAACACAATCGGAAATTCCAGCCCCTTGCTATGGTGGATACTCATGATCTGCACCGCGTCGCCGCCCTGTCCCGGCAATGCCGCCTCCCCGAGATCCATCTGATATTTCTGCATTCGTTCTATATAACGAACAAAATGAAACAGTCCGTGATAACTGATTTTCTCGTAATCCTGCGCCTTCGCAAGCAGCATCTGTACATTGGCAAGGCGCTGCTCTCCGCCGGGCAGGGCCCGGATACGGTTCAGGTAATCGTGTTCCGCTACAATGCTCCACAGAAGCTCATGCACCGGCATGTAGGCCGCCCGCTCCCGGTTCTTCTGAAGCTCTGCGAAAAAAGCACGCAGGCGGCCGGAAAGCGAATCTTCCATTTCTTCTGTATAGGCAACACAGGCCCGGTGAAAACTTCCCTCCTGACTCGCTGCACGTATCTTCGCCAGCTCCTCCGAGGAAAAGCCGCCAAGCATTCCGTGCAGCGCAGCCGCAAGCGGAATCTCCTGCGTCGGATTGTCGAGTACCTTTAAATAAGATAACAGCGTCTCGACCTCCATTGTCCCGAAATATCCCTCGCGCGACTGCGCCCTGGCCGGGATCCCTTCCTCCTGCAGCACCCGGACAAAGGTCTCGCTCCAGCCGGACATTGTACGCAGCAGGATGACAATATCGCCGGGACGCACTGCGCGCATCTCTTCCTTCTCCATCACCTGCGCGTCCGCGAGCAGCTTTCGGATACGCGACGCTACCAGATGAGCCTCCGCCTCCGGCTTTGTCCAGCGACACTCCTTCTCCCACGTCTCCCAGTCCTCCTTCGTAAGGACGCAGAGCTCTGCCTCCGCCGCGGCGGACTCCGGATAGAGCGCTCCCGCCCGCAGCGCTGCCGCATCATCATAGTCGATGCCGCCGAGTTCCGGACGCATAATACGCCGGAACACCTCGTTGACAGGGGTGAGTACCTCGCTTCGACTGCGGAAATTCTGGTGCAGGTCGATGCGCACGCCTCCCTCATTCCCACCGTAATTTCTGTATTTTTCAAGGAAAAGTCCCGGCTCCGCCTGCCGGAAGCGATAGATACTCTGCTTCACATCGCCGACCATAAAGCGGTTATCCCGCCCATGGCGGTTCCTGCTGATGCTCTCGAGGATCGCCTCCTGCACGAGATTGGAATCCTGATACTCGTCCACCATGATCTCTTCAAAATAATCCGCGAACAGATCCGCCGTCTGCGACGGAACCAGCTTCCCATCAACTTCGCGTGTCAGAATACGCAGAGCCAGGTGCTCCTGATCGGAAAAATCCAGGATATTTTTCTTCCGCTTCTGCTCGTCGAACCGCGTCATAAATTCCTTTGTCAGCGCTGCGAGTGTCCGCACCTGCTCCTGCGTCTTCCGAAGCTGCACGAACTGGACATCATCCGGCACCGAAAAATATTGCTTTTTCAGAGACTTCAGCGCATCCTTCATATCGCTGCGCAGCTCCATAACGCGCTCGCAAAGCTCCTCATCCGCGCCTGCCATCACCTTTGCACGCCGACTCGGCAGCTTCATATAAGACACGTCCGAAAGCAGATCACGAAATTCTTCCACCGTGGTACAGTCCTGCAGATTCCGGAGCAGACGCTCATCATCCGCCAACGCTTCCTGATAGGCCACAGGGCCTCCCGGCAGACGCGTGAGTTCCTCTGCTTCTCTGATGCAGCCTGCGGCATCCGCAGCCGACGTATGCAGCTCCTGCAGCACCTCCGGCGCGCCTGCGAAGGCGTCCCAGCCTCCTCCTTCCGGCATCTCATAGGCGTCCGCACAGTGTTCAAGCCAGCGAAGCGGCTGGGGACTCGCGACCGCATACTCATAAAGCTGAAGAATCATCTCCTCCAGACCGCCGCCCCGGTTTCCGCTTCCGTAGCTGTCCGCGAAACGCAGAAAGGCCTCTTCTCCGGCGCGATGCGCCCCGTTCACAACCTCCTGCGCGACATCCTGCTTGATCAGCCTGATCTCGCCTTCATCCGCAATGCGGAAATTCGGATTAAGATCGATCGTGTGAAAATAATTCCGGATCACATACAGGCAGAAGCCATGAATCGTCGTGATCTGCGCACGGTGCACAAGCGTTTCCTGCCGTTGCAGCCAGGAGTTCGAGGGATCGTCCTTCAGCAGTTCCCCGATACGCTTTCCGATACGCTCCCGCATCTCACCCGCCGCCGCGTTAGTGAAGGTTGTAATCAACAGGCGATCCACATCCACCGGATGTTCCGGGTCGGTGATCAGCGCAAGAATCCGCTCGACAAGCACCGCCGTTTTACCCGAACCGGCGGCAGCTGAGACCAGAATATTCGAATTTCTCGTATCGATGACCCTTCGCTGATCCTCAGTCCATACCACGCTCATGCTTTCTCCTCCATCCGAAAATCCGTTGACGATCTGCCCTCCACCTCGGCCTCCCCAAAAATGTGTCGGCTGCTGGAAATCTGGTTTTCATTATACATCTTTTGCCACACTATGAAAAGCTGAAAAAGCGGGGCTGTTTACGCCCCGCTCGATCCTTGGCCTGTAATACTCATGCTCTTCCCAGATTAGATTGTCTATATCCCTCTTCCTTCATCTCCTTCTCCATCTTTTCCAGCGGGAAATTCTTCCCGTTAATCGGCTCCTGACCCCGGCGGAAGATCCAGTTCGTGCCGACCGGCATATTCAGAATCCGCTTCACCGGCAGATCGCAGCGGCGCGCCACCGCCTGCGCCGTATCCACATCGTTTCCGCCCAGGTAGACGTAGGTGTCGCAGTTCCCCATGATCGTCCTGCCATCCTCACCGTAGGACGCCGCCAGCTGCGCTTCCGACTGGATCATCAGCATCGTCGAGATTCCCCTCGAGCGGATGGACGAGATCATGCGGGGGAACTCGCCAATGCGGCAGTTCGTCGCAAAATCGTCCATGATGAAGCGCACATCCACCGGGAGGCGGCTGTCTGAGCAGTGGTCGTCCGCATAGGAGCACAGCTCATTCATCGCCTGGGTGAAGAAGAGATCCGCAAGCCCGTCCAGGGAACGATCCGTATCGCTGACCACCACGAATACCGCCGTCTTTCTCCTGCCGATCTCCGTAAAGTCCAGGCTTTCCCCGCCCATCATGTGCTCCATCTCCGGAAAATCGTAGCCGCCGATCTTCGCTGAGACGGAGATCAGGATGGAGCGCATAGTCCTTCCCGCTGACTGCCTCACCTTGTCGTACTGGCGGCAGGCGAAATTTCCCGGGTAGTTCTCCCGTACATCATCCATCAGCCGATCCATGATTGTCTTTGCGTCCACATTGCACTCCGCAACGCCCGCTACGTCCAGCAGCTTCATCACATTTCGCAGGTTCTGTTCTCTGACAGGGCGAAAGAGATAGAGATAGGCGATCAGCGAACTTAGCAACAGCTCGGCGGCCTGATCCCAGAAGGGATCCCTTGCGTTTCTCGACCTCTCATCGTACATCAGCATATGGGCGGCCTTCACGATGTCCTGTGTTGAACGAATGTAGCGAAAGAAATTGTAGCCCTCCGAACGCTGTGGATGCGTGAAATCCACCATTTTCACCACATATCCCCTTTTCTCCAGATAATCCCGGTACTTCCGGCAGAGGTTCCCCTTCGGGTCGGAGATGATGTAGCTCCCGCAGGCCTGCCGGAGATTCGGCTCGACAATACTGCGCGTCTTGCCGCTGCCGGACGCGCCCACCACAAGCACGTTGTTGTTCAACCGGGTCTTATAGCAGTCCAGGCTGTAGTACTGGTTATCCGCAAGGATCAGATTTTTTCTCGGTATCATTCTTTTGCCCTCCCTTATCTTGTATCAGCTTCTGTAGATCAGACGCAGCAGATTTCCCGACGGTTTCACAATTCCTCGATCACGCGGTCCACCAGCCCGTAGGCCACCGCCTCCTCTGCATAGAAATAGGTATCGTTGCAGGTCTTTTCATAGATCTCCTCGATCGATTTCCCCGTATGCTCCGCAAGAATTTCGCAGAGGATTTCCCGTGTCCGCATCAGGTCTTCGCTGAGGCTCCGCACATGGAGCGCGCTGCCTCCCACCCCGCGCATCAGCGGGTCATGGATCATGACCCGGGCGTGCTTCAGGATCTCGCGGCGGTCCCCGGCAGAGAGCAGCACCGCGCCCATACTCGCCGCCATGCCGACGCAGACCGTCCGAATCGGACAGCGCACCGCCTTCATGACGTCGTAGAGCGCCAGTCCGCTCGAAACCTCGCCACCCGGACTGTTGATGTACATCGTGATCTCGGCTCCGGCGTCCCGCCGCGCGAGATAGCGCAGCTGCGAAATCAGGGAATTGACCGACTCCGCAGTGATCTCCCCGACACACTCGACCTCGCGGTGCAGCAGCATATCGTCCTCCAGCTGGTACGCGTAATTTCCCCCACAGGTTTCCCGGATAATACAGGGCTGTCTTCCCATTTTTTCTTTCCTCCCTTTTCTTTGTATATTCGCATGCATTCAGAACAGCAGGCTTTAAAAGCGCTTATGTCACACCGGCAAAGGCCGCATGAGAGCCGCTTACGCGGCCCTCTCGCACTCATACAACGGGGTGAAGCGGACACCTCCCCACTCGCTGACCTCCGCCAGCAGGCCATCGAAACCGCCCGTCTCAAAGACGAGGACGATCTGGTCTTCCTCCTGGCAGATGTGGACCAGGCAGTCCAGGTCAGCCAAACTGCCAAGGAAGCGCTGCCCCTTTTTGTCCAGCTCACGCAGGACGCGCTCTTCTGCCGCGAGCACCTTCTCCTCTTTCATCTCCCTGTAGGAGAGAAGGAGCCGCGTCTCCATCTGACTGCTCGCGCAGCGGCAGCGGTGGAAGAGACTTCCTCCCATCATGTAGGCGATGTAGGCCATCACCATCTGTTTTTTGTTTGCGGCAGTTCTTCTGATCTCTTTCATGTTCGTTTCCTCCTTGTGAGTGGGTTTATCTTCATCTCTCATCTATTTATTAGACGACCGGAAATTCTATTTGGTTGTACCTTTTTCAAAAAAATCTGATTTTTTCCAGTCATTGCCCAGTCTGCTGCTGTGCTCCAGCAAATGATATGCCCGCACTTCATAGGGAATCTCGCAGCCGCAGCCCTCACAGCGAACCGCCTTTTGCATGTGCTCCTCCTGAAGAGAACCTGCAATACTGATCTGATACCCGCTTCTAAGATAGATCCGGCTCTTCGCCTCGCGCTCCTCCGGCACATAGACTCGAAGCAGCGCGCCGGAACCGTCTATTATATAAGAAAAGAACTCATCATCCTCAATTTTCAGAATTTTTCCACTGACATAGCAGATCGGCTCCTGCCTTTCCTCCGTCTCCTCCAGCTTCTGGAGCTCCTGCTTCAGACAAAGGGAAAACACACCTCGCTGCCTTCCACAGTGCGGGCAACGCACTGCCCGCACATCCAGCCCACTGTTCAACCGGTAATACGCCTGATAACATTTCCCTTCTTTCCATACATTTGTCAAATATAAATTCATCACCTTGCCACCCCGTTCTTCCTTCCTGTTATCGAGGGGATATATTTCATCCCCTCATCATCTTCCTGTAGAAGAAGAACCCCACGACGAACGGCAGCGGAAACACCCACCAGCAGGCCTGTGCAATCCAGTACAGAAGGAAAGCATGCAGCAGTCCCTTTGTCAGAAGCAGGATGCCCAGATAGATCACATCACCCCATGGCAGGAACGCAAACAGGATGCCAAAAACCTTCATCAGGATGGTGTAGAAATTTGCGATCGGTCTCGTCCACTCGAAAATCAGCGCCATGACCTCCAGGTAAGCAGCAAGTGCGATCAGCCTGTAAATCATGAACGGCAATCCCACGCCGATCTGCTCCAACGGCTTGTTCATCACAAGGCCCGGAATGATCAGGACTGCGCCCAGCACCAACGACGCCAGGCCGCCGATCAGGAATCTCTTATATTTTCTCCGGAAGATCTCACTCCGGTCAGCGTCCGACTCATCCTTCGCCAGGAGCCTGTCCAGCACGCGCTCCTCGAAGTTCTCCATTGGGTTATCCGTGATTCCAAACTCTTTCCAATTACTCATTTTACTTTCCTCCTTATGCTCTTTTTGGATGTTTCCTTCATCCTTCCTGTTAATTAGACGCGGCTGCCGCCCTTTTGGTTTTCCTGTCCTGCAAAAAATCTTTTCTCCACACGGCAAATTCCCCATTGACAAATCGTACTGTCTGCTGTAGTATAAAACACATAAATCTGAAGGTCGTGTGCTTGAGGCATATCGAGGCGTATCGCCATATTTTCAGAGACAACAATTTTATATGGCGGAACGTAGCGGATGCCATAAGGCAGCCCATCATCCTCAGGACCTGGAGGATGACATCACCGTACTCTACGCAAAAGATGAAAGAAATGCCCTTCGTGAGCGGCGGGCTGACGTGAGCAAGCGCTATGCAGACGGCTATTCCTTCTGCATCTACTGCCTGGAAAATGAATCAAAGATCAGCTATGATATGCCTGTGAGGAACATGGAGTTTGAGGCCGCGCGTTATCGGGAGCAAGTAAGGAGAATCTCGGCAGAGCATGAGAAGGCCGATTACCAAAACTGGGATGAATACAGCAGTAAATTTACAAAAAACGATCGGCTGAATCTGATCAATATGTACGAACTCGAACACATTGAGAGCTGCCGGAGCCAGCTCAAATACGCTCTCCGGCTTCTGCAAAAGGATCAGAACCGTGAAGCGATTTACCAGGAAGTGCAGGAGAATCCGGCATATCGCGAGCTGGATCAGGAAACCGGCAAGATGATGGCCATCCTGCTCCGCGATGAAAAACTGGAACAATACATAGAAGAACAACAGGAAGATGAAAGAAAGGAGACATTCAACATGTGTAAAGCACTGGATGATATGAGACAGGAGGCTATGGAACGAGGGGAAGGAAAAGGGGAAGATCGTTTTGCGCGGCTGACGAATTTTCTTCTGACGGATGAGCGCCTGGAGGATCTGCGCCACGCAATCGACAATCAGGCTACGCGCCAGAAACTCTATCGGGAGTATCACATTCTGAACTAAACTGCCAGCCTGCGAGATGACGGCACACAAAAAAGGACGGCTTGCCAAACCGTCCTTTTCTTGTGTCAGTCGTATATGGTTTCCGCTTATCCCGCCATCATTTTCCTGTAAAAGAGGAAACCTGCAATGAACGGCAGCGGGAACACCCGCCAGGTAAGCATTGCCAGAGCGCACAAGACTAAGCAGTGAAACAACAGCTTTACAAAAAGAACCATCGCATCAAGGATCCATTCGCCTCCTGTCAGCTTCTCGAACAAAAGACCGCCCACTTTGGACAGAGCTGTGGAAAAATTCGCAATCGGCCGTACCCATTCAAAGGCCCAGGCGATCACTTCCAGGTAAGCGACCAGCGCGATCAGCGCATAGATTATGAACGGCACTCCCCTGCCGATCTGATTCATCGGTTTATTCATAACAAGGCTCAGAATGGTCAGGAGCTCACCCAGCACCAGCGATACCGCGCCGCCGATCAGGAATCTCTTGTACTTTCCCCGGAAGATTTCACTCCTGTCGGCGTCCGGCATATCCTTCGCCAGAAGCTTGATCAGCAGCCGCTCCTCCAGGTTTTCCAACGGGTTATCCGATACTCCAAATTCTTTCCATCTGTTCATTCTGCTCTCCCTCCAAATGTATTGTGTTTTTGGGATATCCTTCATCCCTTCTGTTAATAAGACGCGGCTGCCGCCTGTCCGGTTTTCTTTTACTCAACCAGATACATTCTCGTCTTTTTATCCCAGAAATTCTGGTTCGCCCTCCGGTCCAGATGAAGCGCATCATGAAAATACGCCTCTCCCATATATCCGTACTCTTCAATCCACAGCTCCGACGATTCCGGTATCACGGAATCCATCCGCTTCAGATTAAAAATAGTAATACAGGACTGTGCGTCTGAGATCATTTTCAACATGGTCTTCCGGTCGATATTTCCCCTGATCTCGTTCTCAGCTCCGATCTGATTCTTCAGCTCTTTCAGATCACAGACCGGATAGGTCAGATTGGGACAATTCGACTCAAAGAGCTCCTCCGCCGCCTGGCGTCCCGCCGCGCTTTTTCCAATTTCCATAAATTTCTTTTTCCCGGTGAAAACGACCGGAAATGCCGGAATATAGGGATCGTTGGTGAAGACCGCGCAGAGAATGATCTCACTTCCGTTTATGCTCTCTCCCTTGTAGGTCGTATATCCGACCGCAAACACATCCTGCGCGTCGACAATGAGCTGATCAAAGCCGTTGGGAATGAAAAAATAGTCATTAAAAGAAGCTCCTGTATAATCATCCAGAAGACGCTCATCTGTCATTAAAATCACATTCAGAATCTCTTCCTCTGACAGCTTCCGGAAATTATCGCCCGCATACTCGAGCGCCTCCCTGTCGATTCCGTCATTCAGCCGTCTGTACTTCTCCAGGATCCCGTCGCGGTGAATCACCACGTCCTGCAGCTCGCTGAATGTCAGCTCCGGCAGGTACGCGGCCTTTCGGTATGCCACATAGCCGGGAACTTCCTCCTTCAGCCGTTCGATTTCGTTCCGGTTCTGCTCCTGCTCCTTCTCGCACTCCGGGCAGAGATCCGAGTCAAAAAATCCCTTCTGGTACTCCCTGCCGCACTGTCTGCACACCGCAGTCTTTTTAGAAAAAATACCCATCTTCGTCCATCCTTTCTCTCTCGTTTTGTCTGTTGTTTGTGGGATGTATTTTTCATCCTCTGTAAATAAGACGCGGGAAAGCGTCCTTTGGTTTCCGAAATTCAAATTTTTTTATTCTGACCGCGCGTCGCTAACCCAGGGATCTGCTTATCACAAACCGGACATAGTCTGCAATGAGCGGCAAGTACACAAAGAAAGCTCCCGCTGCCAGGATTGCGAGATACAGGAACGCTACGCCCAGCCAGTCGTGCTGAAAAGTGCCGTTTAATGCGCCAGCCGCAATACCGACTACGCATCCGTAGAAAAACGAACCAGGCAATATCCCGATCAGCGTCCGGTTTCTCACTTTATCGCCCGTCAGATCCCGCGCGGTCGACGCGATCCGATATTGGATCACAAGGGCAAGGATAAAAAGCAGGATGTGCATAACCCAGATTTTGCCTTTGGACTGGCCGAACGAGAGCATCAGTACGCTCAGATCGTCCTCCCGTTCCGTCAGATTCTCCAGTAAATAGGAAGAGGACATGACAGCAGCGTACAGGAGCGCGCCCGGCATATACAGCCGGTCTTTTAACCGGGCGAGACGCGTCCGTTTCCGGTCGATCTCGGCCAGCCCCTGCTCCATGTCACTCGCCGCTCTCATGGCGGCAAGCTCTTCCCCCTCGTTTTCCCGAAGCTCTTTCAGCGTCCTGCGGTATCCGGACAGCTGCCGGTGAATCTTTACCTCCTGCACCGTGTCACGCGTCAGCGTCAGCGCCAGCGCGAAAAACACAAACGCCGCAGCCATCGCGCATACAGAGATCACGATATGTCCGCCCTCCGCTCCCATAATACTCTGTCTGAGCACCACCAGCGTGCCGAATATTGCTATACACATCGCAAGCAGAAGTCCGATCGAACACAGCAGCGCCAGGGGCGTCCACACGACCAGCCCCGGCCCCGACTTTTCCGTCCGTTTCTCCAGACCGGCCTCAATCTCCTCCAGACGCCAGCGCATATAATCACCCGCCATTTGTTTTCTTCCTCCTCGCCGCTACTCGATCAGCTCCTGCCGCTCCAGATACCAGCCTTCTCTATTTTTCTCATATGTGAAGGTGCGGTACGCCGGATTGTAGGTAAAGACCACCGAATCGACCTCGAATACTCCTGTATCCTTATCCAGTTCGCCATAGCGGGAACCGCCAATATGTCCATCTGAGTGTCTATATAGTTCCACCACATCACAGGCGCCCGTCTCTTCATTATAGGAAGTAACGTCCCAATAGTTTCCATAGACCTCGCCAGTGCGGTTGAAGCTCGATATCCAGCTTCCGATGATGTTGATCCCCTCGATCTGCGTGTTCACGCGCTCCGCGCGGAAGCCGGACGCGTCCAGTATCAGCTCCTCCTGCACGACCACGTTGAAATCCTCCGTCGTCTGCCGATACGTCACGGAGGTGACACTTTTCTTCTCTCCGATCTCGGATTCTCCCAGTTCAATCTCTGATGTATCCTCCTCGAACCCGGCCTGCGCCTCATACCATATGTTGTCCACGGCATGTGGGATTGCGGCAAGACCCTCCGCGTCTATGCTCAGGATGTTCCAGCTGACATATTCCGCGTAGACGCCATCGGAATCCACGCACAGATTTTCCTCCACCTCTATGCAGACGTGGCCATCGTCCAGGCGATACGTCACCGGCGTCACACGCGTCTTCGCAGCGCTGCCTTCGCTCTCGCCGGTCACAATATCCTGAATATAGTCCGCGGAATACGGGAACTCATATTCCTCCCCATCCACCGTATGTACCGCTTCCGCCAGCACTTCTCCGCTCACATCCTTGACCAGAGACTGATAGCTTGTCTGCCGGTCAACAAAATCCGCTACCCATACGAAGATAGCAACGAAGAGTACGAATGCAATAACCACCTTGCTGAAGAAGTACAAAAGGTTGTACAGCCAGCCCCGCGACGCTCTCTCCTCTCTTCTTTCCTGTCTCCTCCGTTTCCACTCCTGCCGCCGTTCTTCCTGTCTATTCTGCCTTTCCGAACGTGATTTTTCTGTTCTCTCAGGCTGCTCGCTGCGCGTTTCCTTTTTCCGGCTATGACTTTCTCTTTCCGGCTCCGCTTCCTTCGCTCTCGGGAGGATGATGTTCAGAGGCTGCGCGATCATCTCCATTACCCGGTCAAATACGGCTGCAGAAAGCCGCAGCTCCTCTCTGAGCGGATCCAGCACGAAGGTCCGCATTTTGGGATCGCTCAGATTCAGGCTGCTCGTGACGGACCGGCCGGCCAGCAGCTTTTCGATGAGCAGCGGGTATTGCAGCACGGCCAGCCCCGCCCTTCGCATCCCGGCGTCCCGCATCTTCCCGCTTTCCAGATACGGCAGCAGCTCCCTGTCCAGCGCGGACGTCACATCTTCAACGGCATTCGGAGTCCCGTTGCTACGCTGCATGACATTGTCCTTCGCCACGCGGGCGATCTCTCTTTTCAGAGTCTGAAAATTATTTCCCTCCCAGTAAAAGCCGGGGACCCGGATCTTCTGCTGCAGCAGCAGGTAATTCTGATAATTCTGCCTTCCTAGGAGCCTGTCCTGTATCAGCCTCAGAAACTCCTCCGGAAACAGGGTATCCTTTCCCGCACCGGCATTCCCGCCGGCCGCCCCGACGGATTTTCGGATTTCTTCCGGCGAAAAGATATTGAAAAACCGGTCGTCCAGCTGGTCCAGCAGCTCCGCATCCGGCCGCCCCGCATTCGCCTCGCTGCATTTCAGGATCGTATACTGCTGGATCAGCTCGTTTCGGAAGCGGTCCAGCTCCTCTCTGCCGACCGCCTCCTCCAGCCCGCCTTCGCCCAGGACACGTCGGACTGCCTTCATGGATTCCAGGCGCGAGAGCTCTGCGGGAGATGGCGGATTCACCGCGTATTTCTTCTCCAGCTGACTGATCTTCCTGTCCAGCTTCGCCGGATCCATCTCCTTGTAGTATGCTCTTTTCATGCCCAGACTCTGGCACACTTCGACAATATCTTCTATCGCCAAATCCCTCATTATCTATCTCCCTCTTCTGTTTTAATCTATGGTGGCTCTGCGCGCCCTGTCCTTCGCCTCGTCCATCTCCTCCTCAGAGAGTGCGTTCTTCACATCGTAGGTCGCGTTCAGCTTTGAATGAAATTTCATCTCCTCCGCGTCCACATAGATCAGACCAGAGTTTTCCAGCCGCAGCGTGATCACCACCTCCGTACTCATGGGCACCCGCTTTACAAACTTCATGGCGAACACGGTGATCTGCGTCGCGTTCTCCAGATTGCGTATCTCCTCGTCGTGTCCCGTCGATTCATAGAGCTCCAGGTCGACCTGATTTTGATTTGGAGCAGTTGTGTAAAAGGTTTTTGTCTCTTTACGGGGCAGCGGATCGTTCTGGAAAATGAAATTGCTAATGAATTCTTTCTCCCTGTGCGGATCCCACACTTTGATCCCGTAGGTCCGGCTGGACACGTTATTGATCCGCATCGTCGTCAGTCTTCCCGTCTCGCCCATGCTCGACAGCGAAACCGACGCCTCTTCAGCCATGAGGCTCACGTCCGCGCCCTGGTCGATCTGCGCCTTGACGTCCTCCACCTTCCTGTTTGTCTTGCGGGCAAGCTCCTCGGTGATGACATTGATCAGATCAGTCTTCTGCGCGTAGATCGCCGCTCCCTTCGCCACCGCCTCATTCGGGTCAAACAACGACACCGGCTTCTGATACACTTCCTCCATGATCTTCTGCACCTGCGGCATCCGGGAGGATCCTCCCACCAGCAGGATTTCGTCGATGTCCTCGAGCTGCACCGGATTATCCCGCTTCTGCGCGGCGGCCTCCAGGCAGCGATTTGTCAGGTCGATCGTCTTCTGTAACAGGCTGCGCGTGATGTCGTCGTACTCGTCGCGCGTCAGCTTCAGCTTCATGCGTTCTCCCTCATAATTCACGAGTATGGGCGTCTGCTCCTTCGTGGACAGCGATTTCTTCGCATTTTCCGCTGAATCCATCATGCTGCTCAGCGTCTCCAGATCGTCCGTGATGTCCTCGGAAGTATTCATCTCGGTCTTCCAGCGTTCCTTCAGGTACTCCACCAGCGCGGTATCCCAGTCTTTTCCGCCCAGCTCCGGGTCGCCACCCGTACAGACGACGCTGATCGCGTTGCCTCCCTGTATCTCAATGATCGTCACATCGAAGGTACCGCCGCCCAGGTCGTAGACCATGACCTTTTTATTTTCCTGCCCGTTCAGCACTCCATAATGGATGGCTGCGGCGGTCGGCTCGTTGATGATGTCAAGCACCTCCAGCCCGGCAATCTCCCCCGCCGCGCGCGTCGCGTCCTTCTCTGCCAGTCCGAAGTAAGCCGGACAGGTAATGACGGCCTTTTTGATATCCGGCTCCTCCGGCTTGAGCACACCCTGCTCCCGCAGCGAGGCGTTGGCGTCCTTCACGAGCTTCGTCAGAATCTTCGCAGAGAGCTCCTGCGGCGTATACTCCACGCCGTATATCTTTCTGCGATAATCCTTGCCCATCTCGCGCTTGATGAAAGAAACCGTATTTTCCGGTTCCATGACCGCGTAATTCTTCGCCTCTTTGCCGACGATCTGACTGTCCTCATTCTCAAAATAGATAACGGACGGCGTCGTCGTCTCATCCTCGCTGTTCTTGATGGCGGACGCCTTGTCAAAATCGTCCACATAAGCCACACACGAATAGGTCGTCCCCAGATCGATTCCGAATACTTTATTCTTCTGCATTTTTTTCCTCCTGATATTTATAAATTGAGACGCGCTCAAATTTTATGATCCTGTTATTCTTGACATAGCCGCCGGACAGATGCTGCGCGATCTGGTTATCCAGGCTCCGGTCCGATGTAGCGACCGTCTTCACGATCTTCTGCCGCTTCGTGTCCGGCACGTCTCCCTCCACCGAGTAGGGCTCCGTATCCTGCGCATATAACAGATCTTCCAGATCCTCCACCGCATTGTTCCAGTTTCGGAGCAGCGCTGCGTATGCTCCCGGATAATCGTCCGGATCCGGCGAAGGGCTCTGCTTTTTCATTCTGTCCAGAATCGAGATGATCTCCATCAGCATCGGCGTCGTGACCGATGCGACCACATCATTCTGGTATTCCTTCAGATCCCCATATAGCTGATCAAACAGCCGATTCTTATATTCATCTGTACGGAGCCGCTGCTCGAACAGGTTCTGGAGCTCGTCCATCTTTTCCAGTAAAATCCGGTATACATCTTCCTTTTCCCCCGTCTCTGCCTCCTGGATCTCTTCGCCATCCGGCTGCTCTGCAATCTCCTCCTCATCTGGCAGCTCTTTTGCATCTGTCTCTTCGATCTCCGGATCTTCCCGTTTTATTTCTTCCATTTTCCTCTCCTTTTGACAAAATTCTCTGTCCATACCTTTCCAGTATATTCGTTTTTACGAATATATACAAGTTAAAATTTCTTATTTACCATAAAATCATCCTAAATATGGCGGTGGGACATGATAGATTACACTCCTTTCTGGGAAACGCTTAAAAAATCCGGCGAGAACTGGTACACATTGACGAATACACATCACATCTCTTTCAGCACCCTGCACAGGCTGAAGCACAACCAGGACATCTCCACCAAAACGCTGAATGATCTATGCCGCATTCTGGACTGTAATGTGGAGGATATCGTCCGCTATCAGCCCTCCGAGGACGACCAGGTCCTGTAAATTCATCTCCCTTTCTGTATATAAGACGCAGGAGATTTCCAATTGGTTTTACAGCAGTTTGAAAAGATTTCTGACACATATAAAAAGACGGTCTTCGCGACCGTCTTTTTACACCTTTTTTATACTTTCTATCCTTTTTTCGCTTTCCTGCCGGGCCGGAATACCAGGTTCACGAGACCGACGAGCAGAAAACTCACGATTCCGCTATATTCCAGAACGCTTCCCCTTATCATCGTCCACTGATACCAGATAGACAGCCAGCCAAGCAGAAGCATGCAGGCCGGGCCGCAGACGACCACGCAGAATCGGGCCGCGTTAAAAAGCAGACGGAAGGTCCAGGACGCGACCGCCTCGACGATCAGGCTCATGCCGGTGTATCCCAGCGCGACTCCCAGCGCGATCTGCAGGTTCGGCGTAAAGCGATCGATGGAGAAGGACATGCCCGAGCCGATCACGCAGAGCAGGAAGCCCGCCGGTATCCAGCTCCAGATCGGCTCCATCCGCGCAGTGTCAAAGGGAAACGCACGCGGTGAGCCGTCCTGCCGCTCTCCCCGCTCCCCGGACGCTTCCTCCGACTGTACCGACGCAGGAAATTCCTCTGCTTCCTCAGTCGGCTCCGGCTCTCCATAGCGGCTCACTACGATCCCTTCCTCTTCCTCCGGCCATGCGGGAGCGGCAGGCTCCTGCGGAAACGTTGCCCACTCCTGCGCGGCGCGCAGGTCCTTCAGCAGCTCTGCCGCCGACTGATAGCGGTCCTCCGGCCAGTAGCTGCAGGCTTTCAGCGCGATTCTTCTCAGCTCCTCCGAGCCGTGCGCGGGCTCGGGGAGTGGCTGCGCATCCTGGTTGTACTGGACGTGGCGTTCACAGCGGTATTCATCGGAGCCCGGATAGTTCAGATCGTTCAGGAGCAGATACAGCATAATGCCGAAAGAGTAGATATCCGCGCGCTGGTCGTAGCCGGAGCCCCCGATTCCCCAGTCCTCCGCCTCGGGCGCGATATTCCCCCAGGTCCCCGCTCCCCGGGTGCTGGCGTTTCCGCCCTCCGCCGCCCGGGCTATCCCGAAATCACCGAGCTTATAGACCTGATAGACCTCGGAGTAAAAAATATTTTCCAGCTTGATGTCGCGGTGCAGGATCGGCGGCTTGTGCTCATGCGCCGTCCGGAGCACATCTCCGATCTCCAGCGCGAACTTCAGAAGCTCGCTCTCCTCGCAGGCGGCCAGCGCTTCATTCGTCAGATATGGCCGTCCGCTCCTGGCGCCGCCAAGCAGCGGACGGAGCTTTTCCATCACGACGAAGACGAATATCTGATACTCCTCCCCTTTTTCCTCCGGCCTGTCCCCGGCCACCTCCAGCAGCTCGCCCTCCTCACCAAAGCGCACGTAGAGGAATTTCGCGTCCTCGATCCGGACGACGCCGCCCGGGCAGCTCCCGTACAGCTCGTTCTGCAGGCGAATTTCTTTCTCAATCTGCCCGATCTGATCCGGGTAAACCGTCTCCCGAAATCCAAGCACCTTGATCGCGCAGTCATTTCCGGCAAGCCATTCGCGCCCTCTCCCCTCATAGACGATGCCGAAGCTGCCTCCTCCCAGTTCCTTCATGCCCATTTCATCCTGAACAAATTCATAACGTTCAAAGGGGATCCTGCGCTCGTTAAGCTCCCGCAGGAAGCGGTCGCGGCTCTCCTTTCTCATCTCAGGCATCTCTTATGTCTCCCTCCTGTATATCCGATCGTTCCACGTGCAGCCCTTCCAGCAATTTTGCGGACATGTCGTCTCCCTGCGCTGCAGCCTTCGCAAGCCAGGAGAACGCCTCCTCGAGATCCGCTTCCACACCTGCGCCATACATATAGAGTACCCCCAGCATCCTCTGTCCATAGGGATTGTCACTCCCTGCAAGATACCGAGTCAGCACAAGCGCGCTTCGATATTCTCCTCTCTGGTAAAATCTGGCCGCCCAGTATTCCAGATTCCCTGCCAGTTCCCACCAAGAGTCGCCACGGTAATAAAGATATACCCATTCCTGCCCCTTCGTCTGAAACGATTCCACTTCCGGACGCATGCAGGATCCCGGATATCTGTATTCCTTCAGCTGCCCGACCTCATGCAGCAGTTCCGCCATACTCTGATAGCGATCCTCGGGGCGATAGCTGCATGCACGCAGTACGATCCCTCGCAGCTCTGGCGAGCCGTGAATGGGCTCCGGAAACGGGCTTTCCGGATGCAGATACTGCAGCTCCCAATTACAGCGATAGCGGTCGGAGCCCGGATAGTTCAGATCATTCAGGAGCAGATACAGCATGATCCCGAAGGAATAGATATCCGCCCGCTCATCATATTTATCTCCGTCCCGGCCCCGGCCCTCCGCCTCCGGCGCGATATTACCCGTCGTCCCCACGCCTCTGGTGCTGGCGCCTCCGCCCTCCGTGATCCGGGCCAGGCCGAAATCTCCGAGCTTAAAGCCGCTGCGCCCCATATGGTGATTTGTCTCCGGATAATAGAAGGTGTTCTCCAGCTTGATATCCCGGTGCAGGATCGGCGGCCTGTGCTCATGAGCCACCAGGATCGCCTCCCCGATATCCAGCGCGAAATTAAGCACTGCTTCCTCCCCGTCGGACCGGAAATCTGGCTCTTCCTCCCCGGAATCCATCCACTCACCGGTCATCGCGACCCGGGGGCACCGGTTCTGATCCCAGGTAAGCAGCGGAGCCAGCAGTTCCATCCGGATGAACAGCAGCAGGCGATAGTCCCGCAGATTCTCTGGTGGCTCCTCCGCGGCGACGTCCAGGATCCCTGCGTTTTCGTCAAAGCGCACATAGAGGGACTTCTCTTCCAGGATCTCCACGACGCCATACGGGCAGCCCGCCTGTACCTCGCGCTGCAGCCGGATCTCCTCCGCCAGCCGTTCGGCGTCCTTCCGGTAAATATTTCCCCTAAGACCGATCACCTTGACCGCAAAGTGTTCCCGATGGCGGCGTTTCCTGCTTCTGAGGGCAAAGACCACGCCCGATCCCCCGGTCCCCAGCTCCGGTTCCCCGTTGATCGCACAGAACTCGTATTGCCGGAAAGGCAGCCTGCGCCGGTTCAGCTCCATCAGCAGATTGATCTCTTCCTCCCTGCTCAGCTCATACATGCTTCGCTTCCCCCAGAACCTCCTCGATCTCGCGGGCATTCATCCTGTTTTTCCGAAGCAGCGCATCGGCGAGCCGCTGCAGCGCGTCCTTCACGCCCTCGAGCTCATGAATCGTCTCCTCCAGAAATTCATTCATCAGCTCGTTGATCCGCTTCCGGACCTCCTCCGGCGGATGCTGCAAATCCGGCACATAGATCAGACCCAGCCGCTCGTCCATCCCGTATTCGCAGACATAGGCACTGATCAGAGCTCCCGCCTGCCGGAAGTCCTCGGCCGGACCAACGGAGAGCCCCGCCTCCTTCCCATAGCGGAGCAGCTCCGCCGCCCTGCCGGCCAGGCTGGCCCGGATCTGCGTGCGAAGCGCCTCCCTCGTCACCGTTCCCTCATCAGGCTCCGCTGACATGACATAGCCGCCGTAATTACCCCGCGCCTCGATCGTGATATACTCCGGCGTACGGCCCGCGTTCCGGTAGATTAAGGCATGGCCGGCCTCGTGCCAGGCGCTGCGCTCCATAGCCACCGCGTCCCAGACCTTCTTCTCCCCGAAGAGCCAGGTTTCTAACGCGTCATCCAGCAGCTTCGCCGTGACCGCAGCCTCGCGGTTCTGCGCTTCGCGCGCAGCAGCCTCCACGATATTCTTAAGGCCACTGTAGTTCAGTCCGGCACTTCTGGCCGCCAGTCCGTCCAGCTCCGCAGCGTTCAAAGCACCCGGATATTTTTCGACGCTCCTTCTGATAAATTCCCGACGCTCCTCCCAGGACGGCTCGCCCACATAGATCGTCTTTGTAAACCTCCGGACCAGCGCCGGATCCAGCGCCGTTGCGGAATTCTGGTCTATCCCATAGTTCGTCGCGGCGACGAAGAAGACCGGCCTGCCGCCGTCCGCGTCAAAGCCGTCCAGCTCTGACAGGAGCATATTCAACGTCTCCTCCGCCGCCCGGTACTCGCCGGTCCTCCTCCCCGCGATCGCGTCGATCTCATCGATGAAAATGATGGACGGCGCATACTTGCGGGCCTTGTGGAAGAGCTCGCGGATCGCCTTCGGGTCGCTTCCTGCGTACTGATCGATAAAGCTGCTGCCATTGGCCGGGAAAAAAGGCACGTCGGCCTCATGCGCCAACGCCTTCGCGAAAAAGGTCTTGCCCTTACCGGGCGGGCCATACAGCAGGATCCCACGAGGCTGCGCATCACCCCTGTTCCTGTATTTCCCCGGGTTTTTAAGGTAGCTGACAAAGGCCCTCACTTCATTTTTAACCGTTTCACCACCGATGTAGTCGTCGAAGGTAACCGAGGGCATCCGCTCGTCAGAGAGCAGCGCGTCGCTGTCACTCCCCGACACCAGCGTCTCCACCCGAAAGCCGCGCAGGCGGATCGCCAGCTCCCCGTTCTCATCGTTCGGTGAGGTCGTAAAGGACAACCCCTTCTTCTCCCGGGCAAAGCGGTGCGCGATCTGGCCCATGCGGTTTCTCTCGATACAGCCGTAGATCTCCGCCGCGATCTGTCTTCGGTTCCGCACGTCGATCAGACCCGCCACACCCCGGCAGGAGAGCTCCCGCTCCAGGTCAGCGGGGTCATAGCAGCCCTCAAACATCAGGACATAGATCGACGTCCCGGGCAGCTCCGCAGCCGCGTTTTCCAGAAAATGGAGGAAGGAATCATAAAAGCTTGCGCGAAGCGGCGAACGGTCGACAAAACGCCTCGTCCCCTCCAGGATCTCCTCGTCGGGCAGATCCACGAGCAGCACGGCCGGGCAGATCTCCCCCTCCCTTATGATTTCCGCAGCTCTGCGGTAGCTGTCGGCGGGGACGATATTGTACGCGCCGCCCTCCAGCAGCTTCCCGCATTCCTCCAGGTTCCCGCTGTTCTCGGAAACCAGCAGGATGCTCTCCTTTTCCTGCGTGCCGCTGAGCAGGCGCGCGAGCTCCCGGCGGCTGTTTTCGTGTACCTTGAAATGGATCCGGTTATTCTTTTTCAGGGAGCACACGACCTTCGACTCGCTGGCTGTCTCTGCCAGCGCGAAAAGTTCGTTTTTGATGAAGCGCTCTCCCTCCGCACGAAAGGTCCTCGCGTCGCACTCCCCGCCGAGGCGCAAGAGAAGCAGGAAGGGAATCTGCTCGTCTACAACGACCTCCGGCCCATAGCTGCGCTGAAACATCCGCGCGTAGCGATTCATCTCCGCGACCTCGATGCAGACAAGATCGTAGACCGACAAATGCCGGAACATCGCGACACAGCCTGTGCCGAGCCGGGAGCAGATCGCTTCCGGGAAAAAGGCTTCGCCCGTCGCGGGATTGATATCGTTTCGCAGCGCGTCCATGATCACGGATTTCGCCAGGTTCTTCGCCGGCTGCTTTCCCTCCTCATACAGGCTCCTGCCCGCATTCGTCGTAAACACAATAAAGGAATTGCCAAAGGAGACGGTCCGCTTCGTGAAAGCGTCCGTCAGCCGCCCCGCGTCGAGAATCTGCAGGAACAAATGGATCGTGTTCGGGTGCGCCTTCTCAATCTCATCAAAAATCAGAAAGCACTCCTTCTTCTGTTCGGCGCAGTCCTCCACGAAGGAGGTCAGGCTGCCTCTCTCCGCACCCTTCCACACCTTATCGCTCCCAGTCAGCCCCACATAGGACTCGCTGTGGGCGTACTCGCTCATGTCAAAACGCCGGACCGGTATGCCGAGTTCCCGCGCGCCCTCCACAGCCAGCAGAGTCTTCCCCACGCCGGGAGGGCCAGCGAAAACGAAAAGCCCCTTCGGCCTCACATTTCCCTCCTCCTGAAACATCCGGGAGGCGAGGATTCCATCGGCAAAAGCGTCCACGGCCTCGTCCTGCCCGATGATCCGTCCGCGCAGGCTTTTCCGGAGCCTCTGCTTTTCGCCGGAAAAGGAAAAAAACGCTTTCATGCATCCCATATCGGGGAGCGGTACAGACGCAGGCGCGGGAACGGGAGTCGGCACAGAGCGGCGCAGAATCCTCCGCACCAGCGCGTCCGGATTTCCCAGGATCGCGTCAAGATAACAGTCGATGGTGACCTTCTCCTGCCCCCGCTCCACAGCCTTTTTCTGCGCCATCCTCACGATCACGCGCCTGTAGCGCTCGTCGTCCTCCCTGCCCGGGGCGGGCGCTTTATTCAGCATTTCCCGAAATTCGAGTCTCGTCACGGTAAAGGGTCTGTCTTCCGCGAGCCGTCTGCGAAGTCCGTCGAGTTCCTCCGCCCCGCAGACAGCCAGATCCTCCTTCAGCGGTTCCGGATCTGCGAAGCGCATGATCACATACAGAATATAGCCCTCCGACAGGGGCGTCGGAAGCGCCCCTCCCCGGTCGCTTCGCACATAAAGCTGCGCGTAGCTCTCCATTTTTTTCGCAAGCCTTGACTGTTCCACGCTTTTTCCCTCCTGAGCCTTCCTGTCAGTGCAGCAGACGCTCCCGCTCCGGCGTCTTTTCCCTCTCCAGAGATGCAAGGCACTGCGCGACCTTCGCCGGCATCTCTCTCTCCTCCGTCTCCAGAACTGCAAAATGGATCGCCCAGTAGATCGCCATATCCTCGAGCACCGTGTAGAGCCTCGTATCCTCTTCCCGGTACAGGCGCTCCACCTCCGCCTTCACCGCGGCCTTCGCTTTCCTGCGCCAGGTCTTCACCGTTCCCTCCGGGACGCCATAGTATTCCGCCACCTCGCGCACCTTCAGGCCATTGTACTCGCACTCCGTCAGCACGAGCCGTTGCTCCTCGGGGAGCCGATCCAGGATGTCGCGGATCAGCCGCTGCGTCTCCCTGCTGTCCGCGGCCTCCCACGGCAGCTTCAGCACATCCGGCTCCTCCTGCTCGTCGAACAGGAACTGCTCCTCCTCAGAGAGCAGCGTCGTCTTTGCATTTTTTCTCCACATATCCCGCACCTTATTGCCCGCGATTCTTCCGATCCAGCCCTCGATCGCCTCCAGATTTTCCAGCCTGTCCTTATACTGTATGATGGAAATATACGTCTCCTGCAGCGCGTCCTCCGCCAGTTCCCAATCATGGCAGACAGACCAGGCGACGTAGCGTACAAGCTTCTGCGTCAGGCTGTACACCTCGTTAAAGGCCTCGTTCTCGCCCATCTGAAAGCGGCGAAACGCATCCATCAGTTGCTCTTTTTTCTCTCGATCCATCCTGTTTTTCCTCCTTTTTGCATCTAACAGATAAAGAAAATCAGCAGACTGACCAGTCCGGTACGCGCGAAATGCAGCTGCGTCAGGATATCCGGCACGTCCACAATCTTAACGATACTGTTTACAGACAAAATAATTCCCAAAACAATCATCACAAAGGGAACGCTTACTACAAGATGCGCATTGAGCGCTGTGGCTTTGAAGTCCTTCACATACAGGACCAGGCCGGCATAGCCGATCAGAAGGACAAGCCAGTACAGATTCTCGCCCACCAGAGGCCCGGAAATCCCCAGCGTCTCATGACCGACCAGAAGGAAAAGCTCGATCAGCGCTGCCGCAAACATCAACGCGCCGCAGATGCGCCGACCCTTCCGCTGCTCTCTTCTCTCTTTGTAGAACTCCTCTTCCTTCAGCTTTCTCCACTCCTTCCGGCGCACTTCTTCCTCCCGCTCTCTTTTCTCCTCTCTCAAGCGCCGCGCTTCCTCCTCCTGCTTTCTCCTCTCTTCCTGGCGCGCTTCTTTCTCTTTCCTCTCTCGTTCCTCTTCCTGGCGCCGCGCTTCCTCCTGCTCCTTTCTTTCCTCCTTCCAGCGTCCTGCCTACTGCTCGTATGTTTGCAGATGCTTAAGAAGCTCCTGCTCTCTTCCTTCCTCCTCCGCGCCCCCTGTTCCGACGCTCAGCGTCTCCTCCGGCTCCGCTTTCTTTTCCGACGCCTCATAGCGACTGATCAGGATCTCCTCCGGCTCCGGCCGCGACGTGGCGTCCACTGTCCGAAGCGCGTCCAGCAACTCCGTCATCGTCTGGTAACGTTCCTCCGGTCGGAAGCTGCAGGCTCTGCACACGATCCGTTTCAGTCTGTCGGATCCATGCGCCGGCTCCGGGAGCGGACTGTCCCGGTTGTGCTTGACCTCTCTGCTGAATTTCAGCGGTCCGGAACCCGGAAAGTTCAGCTCGTTGAGCAGGCGGTAGAGGGTAATTCCGAAGGAGTAGATATCCGCCCTCTGATCATACCGATGTACATTATCCACCTCAGGCGCCTGATAGGGTCCGGTTCCCACCCTGCTCTTGGTCGTCCCTCCCTCGGCCAGCTTCGCCAGGCCGAAGTCTCCCAGCTTATAGCTGTCCGTACTCTCCGAATAAAAAATATTTTCCAGCTTGATATCCCTGTGCAGAATGTTCTCCTGATGCGCCGCCTCCAGTGCGCTCCCGATGTGCAGCGCAAATTTTATCACCTCGTCCTCGTCACTGCTTCGCAGCGCGTCGATCGTCAGCTGCGGGTCCTGGCTGTGTCCCCGGAGCACCGGCTCAAGCTTTTCCATGCTGATGAACTGAAGATAGCGATAGTCCTCTTTCTATTCGATGTCAGCCCCGGCCGGATCGACAATCTTGAGCAGCGAACCATCCTCATCCAGCCTGACATACAGACTTCCCGCGTCAAATATATTGACAATATAGCGCCCACAGCGGGAGAAAAGCCTTATCTGTAGCTCGATCTCTCTTTTGATCTTCGGAATCTCGGCAGGGTCTATTTCCTGCTGAAATCCGAGTACCTTGACCGCGCGCGTGAGGCCTGAGAGGGAATCTCTGCCCTCTCCCACATAGGTGATGCCGAAGCTTCCCCTCCCTAGCTCACGCATACCGGTACCCTCTTCTTCCCTCGCAAACGCAAAGCGCGGGAATGGCAATCTCTCCTCATTCAGTCTGCGCAGAATCTGATCTCTGCTGCTTTTGCTCAGCTCTTCACGCATAAAACGCCCTCTCTCCTCTGCAAATTATCATATTGTCGACAATACGCGGGCACGCGCCTCCGCCTGCGAATCTCCGAGCGCCGCTGCGGCAGAGTACCAGTTCACGGCAAGGCTGTAATCCCTCTCCACGCCGCGTCCCGTCTCGTACAGCACGCCCAGATTGAAAGCCGCGTCCATATCGCTCTGCGCAGCTGCTTTCTGATACCACCGGAACGCACTCGCCGCGTTCTCCTCCACGCCCAGGCCATTGGCGTACAGCCAGCCCATCAGGCCCTGTGCTTCCGCGTCCCCTTCCTCCGCATAGAGGAACCAGAGAAGCGCGGCGTTCTCATAATCCTGCTGCCGATACAAAAGCTGCGCGCGCCCGAAGGTATCCGTCCGTTTCTCCTTCAGCCGCTCCCGCTCCTCCTTCCAGCTTTTCAGCTCAATCAGCACTTCCCCTATGGTCGGGCGGGAACTTCTCGTATATTGGCAGGCTTTCAGCACAATCTCCTGCAGTCTCTTCCCTCCGTGAGCGGGCGGCTGCGACAGGTCGATCCAGCCCTCTTCCAGACCAGGAAGTTTCAGGTCATTCAGCAGCTGGTACAGCATGACTGCGAAGTAATAATGCTCGCCACCCCCTCCATACAGACCCAGAAATTCGTCTGCTCTGTCCTCTATCTCCCGGAACTTCTTCTCCTTTTCCCAATCGGACTCATGCGCATCGCCAAAATTTCCGATCAGGTATCGGTGATGAACCCTGTCATAAAATGTATTTTCCAGGCACAGTTCATTGTGACTGTAGATTGACTCCGGCCAGTCCAGAGCGGCGCTGCCAATATCAATCGCGAAGCGCAGGAATTCATCCTCGTCAAAATGGCGCAGCCTGTCCACCGTCAGCCACGGCGTATCCCCGTTCCATCTGAGCACAGGCTGCTGCCTTTCGGTTAACTGAAAGCAGATCATTCGTTCTCCATCCTTATATGGCAGACTTGCCGTCTCCCTCACTGCCACGGCCTCGCCCGGATGAAGTGCCGTCCATTCCTTTCGCTTCTCCATCTCTTCTTCCAGCCTGCTCATCTTAAAAGAAAACAAATAATCCCGAAAGCCAGTTACACGGAGCACACAGTCGCAGCCTGTCCTGCCGTCCCGGTACTGCAGATCATAGACGATCCCGTAATCGTCCCGGTAGAGCTCGCGGTATCCGTCCTCCTCCCATACCGGCCGGTATTCGGGGAAGAAGGTCTCCTGCTCGCCAAGCCAGCGCAGGATCGTGTCCCTTTCCTGTTTTTCAATTTCACTGTGCATACTGTTGTCCCCCTGTTCCTTCTTCTGACGATCGTACGCCGTCAGAGGCGCGCAGCCTCATGGGCATTCTCAGCTCCGGCGCGCCTGCATCCAACGCATTCTCTGCCTCCTGTTCCCGCTCTGTCTCTACTCTCTTCCGTGTTGTCTTTTCCTTTTTTCCTGCCCTGCGCAGCTCCTCCAGCATCTCCCCGATGGTGGCGTAGCGCTCCTCCTCCTCAAAGCTGCAGGCCTTGCACACGATCCGCTGCAGTCTGGCGGAGCCATGAGCCGGAGCCGGCAACGGATGCCCGGGCTGATACTGCACCCCAAATCTCGGCCTGTAGCTTTCGGACCCCGGGAATTTCAGATCGTTGAGCAGCAGGTACAGCAGGATGCCAAAAGAATAGATATCCGCCCGCTGGTCATACTCCCTGTTCGAATCCACCTCCGGCGCACGATAACCGTCCGTACCCACGTTGCTGCTGGCGCAGCCGCCCTCCAACACCCGAGCCAGCCCAAAATCGCCGAGCTTATAAAAGTCGTATCCTTCCGAGTAGAATACATTCTCCAGCTTGATGTCCCTGTGCAGCACCGGCTGTCCCTCCCGGGACGACAGCTCCACATGGCTGTGCGCCGTCTCCACGGCGTTCCCGACGTCCAGGGCGAACTTGAGGAAACTCTCCTCATCATAGTACCGCAGGGCGTCCACGGTCAGCCGCGCTCCTCCTCTGTCCTTCTCGAACACCGGCTGAAGCTTCTCCATCATGATAAACTGGAAAACGCGCCAGCCCTTCCTCTCCCTGTCAGATACCTGCCGGATCCTGCCATCGCGGTCAAAGCAGACATACAGTACCGCCGCGTCCAGAATTTCTACAATATTTCTGCGGCAGGAGGAGGCCAGCGTGCTCTGCAGGCGAATCTCCCGGTCCAACGCCTCCACATCCCCGGCATCGGGAAATTCCCGGAAGCCGATGACCTTAACCGCGCATATGTTGGAGAAGATATTTCCGCGGCCTCTTCCCTCATAGACATAGCCAAAGCCGCCGCGTCCCAGCTCCCTGACCACCCCGTCCTGCTCCAGGAATTCGTATCCCTGGAAAGGTCTGTGCATCCTGTTAAGCTGCAGCAGAAACTGATTTCTCTGCTCCTCGTCCATCTCTCCCGGGTCAAAACTCTCTGCTGACCCCTCTTCTGACAGGCTTCCCCGATCCTCCGGATTTTCGGAACAGAGGGTGCGGATCCGGGCAACGCAGCCGGGCGCTTCCTGTTCATAGAGATCCAGATCCTTCAGATCCGTCCCGCCTGTCAGGATGTACAGCCCCAGCTTTCCCAGCGAATAGAGATCGGCCTTCTCCCACGCTTCCGGATGCTCAGGGCTGTCCTGCGAGCCCAGACGTTCCGGAGCGATATACGGTCCGCGCTCTGTCTTCTCCTCATTCTTCCGAACCTTTGCATACTCTGTGTAGCCGGCCGTCGTGTCCTTCACGCAGTCGAAGTGCTCCAGGAACAGCTTGTAACGGTTTTTGACCCGGCACACAAGAAAGGCTCCCGGCCAGATGTCGCGATGATACAGCGGCGGCTCGCTGTTATGCAGGAAGGACACCGCGTCCAGCGCATCCTCAAAAAGCTTCTCCTTTTCCGTCACGCTGCGCCCCGCCAGAAACTTTCTGCTCAGCGCCAGCGCTGCGGACGGCAGGGAGAATACCAGATGGCTGCTGCCATTATTTAAGTGAATTTCCTCCCTGAATTTTATAATAGCGTCCGGCGTTCTGTCATTGTCCTCCTCCCACAGCTTCCGGAGAATGTCCACCTCCCTGTTCTCTGCCCTTCCAGCCTCCACCTCAAAGAGAAGATAGTAGCGGACCTGCCCCCGATCCTCACGGACATAATAGCGTTTTCCTGTGACCGGCTTCAAACCGAGCTCTTTCCTCGTCGCTTTGTTTACCGGAAGATAATCCCGTATCGGCAGATGCATCAGGTCGTTCAGGTGGACATCCTTATAAGAGAACGCGTCCGGATAATATTTTTCACAATAGCCACGCATAAGATAATAAAATGCCTTCAGGCAGACTTCCGGATCCCGCAGACGCCGGACGCCCTGATTTTCACTCTGAGCGTCCGGACCGTCTTCCGAAGCGCCGATCTCCACATGCGCTCCCCGACGACTCGTTACGTTATAGAGGTCGAGAATCAGTCTTCGCAGCTTCCATGCGCACCTTCTCTGCTCCCGCGCCAGCACCTCACCTGTCATCTGGTCTGTCCAGATGCTCACATACTTATCCCCCACAAAAGCGTTGACCGCAGCTCGGAAGAAAAAGACATCAGAATCCTCGCTGCAGCAGCGGGACAGAAAGAACAGCTTCTGCGTACCGGATATTCCTTCCAGATATGCGTTTCCCTCTGCTTCCTTCTTTAGCCTCTCCCCCATTTTCTTAAGTCTGCCTTCGCTGGAATACGCCCCGTCCTCCGGCCAGAGCCGGATATCCTCCACATGAGCCACGAGTTCAAGCGCGCGGCGCATCTTCTGATAGAAATCCTCCGTATTGATCCAGTAGGCTTCCTCCATCTCGAAGAATGGGGCTACGAGACGTTCATCCCCCAAAGCCTCCGATACAAAATAGAATTCTCCTTTGTTTATCTTCTGTTCCCCAATCCTGACTTGTGCCATGTCCCCTTCCTCTCCTGCTCTTTTTGTTTTTTATTCTATATCCAGCAGTATGAACGTGCTGTTGTCGTCCGCCCTCATCTCGGCGATCTGCTTCAGCACGCACAGCGCGTCATCGACACTTCCCCCGAGCAGTTCCCGCAGCTCCTCATCCCTACATGCGTCCGTGATTCCATCCGAGCACAGGAAAATGCGATCACCCGGCCGTAGCTCTGTCTCCTCCCCGATGGAAAACTCCGCATCCTCGTCCCCCATATAACTCAGAAGGACATGCCAGCTCCGTGAACGGCGCGCTTCCTCCTCCGTCAGCAGGCCGCAGTCGATCTTGGTCTGCGCCATGGAGTGATCCTTTGTGAGCAGGCGCAGTTCCCCGTCCCGAAGCAGGTACACGCGGCTGTCCCCCATCCAGAAGGGAATCATGCGATTCTGATCAATCAACGCTGCGGCGCAGGTCGTACCGCACACCTCGAAGTAGCCGTCCGCGAAGTCCTCCACCGCCTTGAGAAAGGCCTGATAATAAGCCGCCAGGCTGCCCCGGAGCTCGCTCTTCGTAAATGCAGGTCGCAGCTCCCCGCAGATCCGTTCCGCCAGCAGCGCGGCGCACAAGGAAGCTTTTTCTCCGGCGGTTTCCCCGCCCATCCCGTCAAAGATGGCGTAGAGCTTCGGCTCCTGCGTGCCAGGCTTTCCCTTTATCTCTCCCTCCGTGGACGGCAGCTGCCTTTCATTAATTACCCCGTCCACATAAAAATTATCCTGATTCTGACTCCGCTTTGGCCCGATGTCGGAATAATAGTATAACATTTTTTCCCTCCCAAAAATATGCCGTTCCTGTCGGCTATTTTATCATGCAGTTATTCTGTCCGCAAGAATCTGTTTTTGTCCGCATTTTTTCACGCGTTTCGAGACGGCTCAAAGCTCACGGAGCTCTTCTCGCTGATCTGCGCGATCAGATACGGCGTCTCGTCCGACTCGATGATAATGATCAGCTTCTCCTGCAAACGCCGGACGTGCAGGGTCAGATCCAGCTCATTCAGCGAATAGATATAATGGCGTCCGCAGCGGGTCAGAGCCTGGATCACATGCCAGCTCATTTCATCTCCTTCGTCATCCGACAGTTCATTATAATATTTCTCCAGGGTTTTTTCCACTTTGTAGCTCTCGCAGCAAATGCTTGGAACATACATGTGGCACACCGATAAGACCGCGTATGCCATTGCCAGACGTCTACTGTACTCTCCTTCCATATTCCCCTCCTCTCATCAATAAGACGGGGAAAAACGTCTTTTGGTTTTTCTTTTTTGAAAAAAGCTTCCGGAAACGGCAGCTTTAGGCCTGATATCCTAGCCGATGATTACAGCATCTTCCAGGCCTGCTCCTCCCTCCACCGGTACATCGCGCACAATCGGATACGGCAGCCACTCTTCCGCTCCAAATCCAACGACGCTGCAGCACTCTTCCGGATCCAGGACCGTATAGGTAGTTTTGAGGGATCCTGAAATATTCGGGCTGTACGGATCCTCCGCCACGACATACTCCGTCATTCCCTCATACGTTCCCTCGCCCATCCCTCTGTAGGAAAAACTGAGTTCGGCCTTGTCATCCGCCTCCATCACATAAATCACATCCCATTTCCCATCCGTAAAAGAGCCCGCGAACGTATCGTCCTCGTTATAAGCACTGTCGAAGCGTTTTTCAATGCGGATCGTGACTTCTCCGTCCCACAGACCGTCATGCACCGTACCACTCATATGTACCGGACCGACATCAACTGAGCCATAGGTTTGGATTGCATAGCTCGTAGCCGCCTCCCACGCTCCGTTTGGCACACCGGACTCCCACTCTCCGAATCCGGTATAGGTATTACCCTGAGAAAACCAGGCTCCCTCGCCCTGCCTTTCTCCGTCAGCGTAATCTCCATAGTAGACCATATATTTTATTTTGTCGCCATTTTCCAGCTGGTAAAATCCCAGAACTTTTCCATTCTCAGCCTCGATGATGATCGGTCCGTCCTGCTCCTCCAGCCATTCATAAACGCGGATTCCGCGCAGAACATCCCGCGCCTCATCATATTCTCCGGCCTCACAGCAACGAATAATCTCCTGAATATCCTCCTCATAATCTTCCCAGGGCTCCTTCACCGGCCCTTCAGTAACTTCTTCCACAGTTTCTTCGGCTGTCGCCTCAGCCGCCGTAATGCCCTCCGTCTGCTCCGCCGTCTTTTCCACACCCGTACTGTTCCGGCTTCCGAGCACTGTGACAAACCCTCCGAGCACCAGTACCACAGCCGCTGCCGCGGCCACTTTGATCAACAGAGTCCTTCTTCCGTTTCCTGATTTCCTTCCACAATAATCACGTTTCATAACTGTTCCATACCCTCCTGATTTTCTATTTCTTCGTTGAAGACAAGCTCATTTTCGATCAGCTTCAAGAAGTGGATCGCTCCGGCCTGCGTACCTGTCTGGAAATTACACGGCAGGGCAGAAACCCTCTATTCCGTTCAGATCATTCAGCTGAGATTCCTTTATATGGACTCCCATGCTATTTTTCAGAACTCCTTTGCCGCATGTGACATCGTAGCTGCTGATTTCATTTTCCTCATTATAGATTTCCTCCACAATGTTCCATTTCCCCTCCGTAAAGGATATGGTACAGTCGTAATGATCTCCGCTGTCCTGAAGCTTCGTATAGATTACCTCGCCATCCCACAGCCCGTCTTTGACCGTTCCTTCATATACAATCGAACCATTGATATGGCTGTACTCAAACTCATACTTCATATCAAGGTTTCGCGCGTGGTCTCTCTGCTCATACTGCTGCCCGTTCGGCATATCGTTCGCCCATTCTCCTTCGCAATAATAACAGGCGTGATTATTACTGTCACAGGCGCCGACCCAGATCCCTTCTCCCTGTCTTTTCCCGTCCACATAATCTCCATAATACAACAGACAATCTCCATACTGCTCCGTCGTCCCCGGATAGAAACCCAAACCCTTTCCATTATCCAGATAGTAGATGTAAGGTTCCCCAGAACTCTTCACAGCTGCAGCAAATTCACAGTATTCCTCAGTCGCCAGCAGTTTCCACATGTACTCGCGGTTTTTATCCTCACCTGTCTGAGTCAAAGACGCGAACAGCTCTTCATAAGAACTGAAATCCGGCTGTTCTTCCTCAGACGCAGCCTCATCCGCCGCGACTTCATTCGCTACAGCTTCGTCCGGCTCCGCCGCATCGTAATCGGAATCCATCGTCTCCGTCTCATAGACGCCCGCATCCTCTGTCTTTGTAGAACTTCCGCACCCCATTGCCGCAAGCACAGTCACACATGCCAATAACAATACTACCAGTCTTTTTTTCATTCCAAATACATCTCCTTTTCTTGTTTATATTAGTCAGACGTATCGAATTCCCATTTGGTTTTTCTTTTTTGAAAAAAAGCTGCCGGAAACGGCAGCTTAAGAAAGCAGCTAACTTCGCGTCGAGCTCAGGACTTCTCCTCCGCGCGGATCTTCTTCCATATTTCATCCGGCTCAAGAGGTTCAAGCCTGCGCTTCTTCAGACCGGGCAGCCGCTGGTCAAAACCGCATATGCTGTGATAATCGCAAAACTGGCAGGCGCTTTCCTGCCGCAGCTCATACGGCGCAAGGCTCACCTCACCGCGCAGGATCCGCTCCCCATAATCCTTCAGCTTTCCGCTTACATGGCGTGACAGGGCGAGCAGCTGTTCCTCGTCCGCAACGCTCGAGGCAGCAGTATAGCCGCCGTCTTTCTTAAATTTCACCGGCAGAACATCCGAACCTGTCTGAACCCCGCGGTCCTGAAGAAGCACAACATTCTGATCACTGTTCACAATCCCATTCCACGCAAGCTCCTTCAGAAGTCGTCTGGCCGGATCTTCCTCATCCAGATAGTCAAGCAGCGGATCCTCAATGTGATAATAGAACATTCCGGCAGGGCGCACCTTTCCGCCGCTCCTGCTTTCCAGCTCCATCGCGGCGTTCAGATAGACCGCAAGCTGCAGCTGCAGCCCATAGTAAACGCTCGTCAGATCAAAGCGCGTCCCTCCGCTCTTGTAATCGATCACGCGCACGAACACCTCTCCGTCCCGCCGGCAGACATCAAGCCGGTCGATCCTGCCCTGCAGGCGCATTCGCGCATTCTCAGAGAGCAGTACGGATACACTCGGCAGCTGCTCCAGATTTCGGAACGAGACCTCCGTCTCCTCCGGCAGGAATTCCCCACGTTTCAGCTGTTCCAGCACCGCCCAGGCTGTGCGCTGCGCGACGCGCTCCATCCTCCGCAGCGTATACGCATCGCGCTCATCTGCAAGAAGCGTTTTTTCCGTATATTCCTGAACCGCTTTGCCGAGCGCCTGCGCCATCCATTCTTCCCGCTTCTCATCCGGCACATGGAACCAGCCATATCCGCCCGCCTCCACCGCTTCTGAAAAATATTTCAGCGCGTCATGGAACACATTTCCCATGTCCACTGCCTTCAGTCCGCAGATCTCACGTTCCGCAAGACGCAGACCATACTGCAGGAAATGTGCGTAAGCGCAGGCTGCAAAACGTTCCAGACGCGTCACACTGCCGCCCAGCAGCCTGCCATAGAGTACCTTTGCCGTGGCCCGTCCTATCGGTTCTTCCCTGCGCGTATAAAAGACCGCGTCCAGAAGCTCATCGAGTTTCTTTCTCCATGCTTCCTGCCCGGCAAACCAGCCGACCAGTGCCCGCTGCCCGGCCGTGGCCTCTCTCTTTTTTTCCGCATGCAGCGCCTCCGCAAGCAGACGCAGCGAACCCTCCGGAGCAGCCAGCTGTCCGATAAGACTCTGATCCGCCTCCGTACGCACGGGAACTTCCGGAAATAATTCCTGCACCGATGCAATCAGGTACGAGGGGCGAAGCGCGTTTCCATCCGCATCCGCAAGGCTCCAGGAAAGGCAGAGCTGCCGGGACGGCTTCGTGAGCGTGAGATACATATAAAACTTCTGAATGCAGGTCTCCTGCCGCGCCGTTGGCGCAAGTTCCACGCCCTGCTCGCAAAGTCGCTCCCGGTCCATCTGAGAGAGCAGGCCTCCATCCCCCTTCTTTCGCGGCACACTGCCCTCATTCACTCCTGCAAAAAAGAGAACCTTCACGCCCTTAAGACGGCTCCGTTCCATATCTCCGACAACGACCTGATCTGTCCCCGCCGGGATAAGGCCAAGCTTCATCTCAGCAAGTCCGGCGTCAAGAAGCTCCGCATATTCATCCAACGTCACCTGGCAATCGCCAAGCAGCATCACGAACTTATCAAACAAACCCATGACCATGCCATAGATCTGTGCATATTCACGGGCAAGGTCATGCTCTCCCTCCGCCTCAAAACGATTTTCATACTCTTTCAGACGCTGCTGAACCCCAAGCCCGAGCAGATAAGAGTACAGCGCCCATGTCATCGTCTCCGCGTCGGCCCCTTTCTTTTTCATCTGCTCCGAGAGCAAAGCCAGCCCTTCCACCGCCTTTTCACGCAGCGTATTCAGTGCTGCAAGCTCCTCCTCCGACATGTTTTTCAGCGGGTAGCGCCAGTTCTTCGTCCAGCCGGACAGACCTCTGATTCCACGCGCCAGTACATAGTTCTCCAGCAGATCGACTTCCGAAGCTACGACCGGCGCCATTCCGCTGCGCAGGAAGCGAAACATCGCCTCGTAGGAAAAATCCTCCCGCAGCGCGCCCAGCAGCGCGCGCAGAGCCTCCACAAAGGGATTCTTCAGGACATCCCGCTTCTGATCGATGAAGCCCGGAATATCCAGCGTGGCAAAAATCCTCGTAAAAAGCGTGCCGTATGTCTCCAGATCTCCCGTGACAATCGCAATGTCACGATAGCGATATCCCCTGTCACGCACCAGTTTCAGAATTTCCAGGCCGATATGCTCCGTCTCTTCCTGCGGGGAGCGCGCCGCAAAGAGTGTGATCTCATCGGTCTGCTCCGCATAATAACGATTCTCATGCCGGAAAATATGGGATTCCAGAAAGCCAAGCGCTGGCGCGTCCTGATATCGCCACACCTGTTCCCGTCCGAGCAGGACAGGCTCCTCCACGCGAACATGCGCCTTTTTCGCCGTCTCACCAATGTCATGGATTGTCTTTTTCACCTTATAAAACAGCGCGTGCTCCGCCTCCGGCGCGAAAGCATCCTCATGGCTGTCAATTGTGAAGGTCGCATACACATCTTCCGAGAGCTCCAGCAGACGCCCGATCAGCTCCATCTGAATCGGCGTGAAACCATTGTAGCCATCGAGCGCAATCACACTGCCCCTCACCGAGGCGGACCTGTCGATGACCTGCGCAAGCGCCTCAAGAAGCTGCTCTGCCGTCAGATAGGCGTCCCTGAGGTAAGCCTGGAAAGCTTCGCAGATCACCTTCATGTCTGCGAGCTTAAAGCAGAGCTGCGGATTGTCCTGATTCTGGGCGATTATGCCGTCAAGCTCTTCCGGCCCGATCCGATACTGGACAAATTCGGACAGCAGCGACTTCACCTCTGAAATAAAGCCCAGCTTTTTTAAATTTCCACTGAGGAAATGCAGTTCGCCGCTCTTCTCCTCTGCCAGCCGGCGCAAAATCAGATTTTTTCCGCTGTCCTCGAGAATCCGCCGGTGCTCGCCGCCCACTTCCTCAAAAACACGATGCGCCAGCCGCTCGAAGCTGAGCACGTCGATATTCATGATCCCATGATTGGGATGCATCATGACGAGATCCTTCTGGGTCTGCATCGTAAACTGCTCCGGCACGAGAATCAGATACTGCCTGTCGGGCCGCGCAATCGATTCTTTTATAATTTTTTCAAACAGATAATGGGATTTCCCCGCCCCGGCGTTGCCGAGGATCAGATGCAGCGACATAGCATCCCCCTTTGGCAGAAAATAAGGCGCTGCAAGTCTACAGCGCCTTCCTCCTTATTCCCTCAGTGCGCCCTTGATGGCCGCCAGAAAGTCTTCAAATGTCTCAAAGGCCGGGATATCCGGGTTGTCCTTCTGTATCTGCTCCGTACTGCGGAACAGGAAACCCGCACGGCTCGCCCTGATCATTCCGAGATCATTATAGCTGTCCCCTGCTGCGATCGTCTCGAAACCGACAGACTGCAGCGCCTTTACCGTGGAGAGCTTGGACTGCTCAGTGCGCATCCGGAAACCCGTGATCTCGCCGTCCGGCGCGACCTCAAGGGTGTTGCAGAAAAGCGTCGGCCAGTCGAGCTTCTTCATAAGAGGCTTCGCGAACTGCGTGAAGGTGTCGCTGATGATGATCACCTGTGTCAGCGTGCGCAGCTCGTCCAGAAATTCCTTCGCACCCGGGAGCGGATCGATCTTTGCAATCGTCTCCTGAATCTCCTTCAGGCCCAGCCCGTGTTCCTTCAGAATGCCGAGCCGCCACTTCATCAGCTTGTCGTAGTCCGGCTCGTCACGGGTCGTCCGCTTCAGCTCCGGTATTCCACTGGCCTCGGAGAAGGCAATCCAGATCTCCGGCACCAGCACGCCTTCCATATCCAGGCATACAATATCCATGTGTCTCCTCCTTTATTCCTCGACCCGGATCATACTGATAACATCCAGGCCCTTCGCCAGCTCCTGATACTCTGCTTCCGTCATAGACGGCGTCAGAATACCGACCTCGCCCTCGATCCCGGCGTCAATCTTCTCCATTCCCAGAACCGACACGGCGCCCTTTACACGCAGGAAGAAGCGATGCTTCATCTCGCTGACCGGTGCAAGAGCAAGCTTTTCCTGCGACCAGGAAACCGGCGTCACAGCGCCAAGATTTCTCGCCGCATCCACAATATCGCCCGCCACCGCGCTCGCAGTCGGGAGCTTGCCCGCTCCGCTGCCATAGAACATCGAATCGCCAAGCATATTCCCCTTCACAAAGATCGCGTTGAACACATCGTTCACCATATAAAGCGGGTTCGAACTGTCGATCATGACCGGGCTCACCATCGCGCAGTAAGTGTCGCCGACCTTTTTGCTGACACCGAGCAGCTTGATTGCGCGGCCCATCTTCTTCGCGTAGGTGAAATCTTCCACCGTCACCTTCGTAATGCCTTCGGTATAAATATCCTTATAATCTACCTGCTGTCCGCTGGCCAGAGAGGTCAGGATCGCAATCTTGCGGCAGGCATCAAATCCTTCCACGTCAGCCTCGGGGTGAAGCTCGGCATAACCCTTCGCCTGCGCTTCCTTCAGCACGTCGTCATAATCAAGACCCTCCTGCGACATCTTTGTCAGCATGTAGTTCGTCGTCCCGTTCAGAATGCCGGAAATCTCAAGGATCACATCCGCCGTAAGAGAAGTATTCAAAGGCCGGATGATCGGAATACCGCCGCCGACGCTCGCCTCAAAGAGATAATTTGCCCCATGTGCGCGCGCTACTTCGATCAGCTCCGCGCCGTGTTCCGCGACCAGCTCCTTATTCGAGGTGCAGACGCTCTTGCCCGCCATGAGCAGCCGCTTCGTGAAATCGTAGGCGGGACGCAGGCCTCCCATGACCTCGGCCACAACCTTCACCTCATCGTCGTTCAGGATCTCCTCAAAATCATGCGTCAGCACGTCCATAACCGGATCTCCCGGAAACTCTCTGAGATCCAGCACATACTTGATGCGCAGCTCCTCGCCGACGTTTTTGTCGACAACCGCCTGGTTCGTCGTGATAACCTCATAGACGCCCGAGCCAACCGTTCCATATCCCATGATTGCAATTTTTATCATCGGTCTTCCTCCTATTTTTGTTCTTCCGGACTCAAACTGATCCATTTCAGATACGCATTGATAAATGTGTCAATCTTGCCGTCCATAACTGCATTCACATTGCTGAATTCCTCGCCGGTCCGGTGATCTTTGACCAGCGTGTAGGGCTGCATGACATAAGAGCGGATCTGATTGCCCCAGGCGATATCGCTGAGTTCTCCCTGAATACCCGAAAGCTTCTCCGCCTGCTTCTGCTGCTCCAGAATATAGAGCTTTGCCTTCAGCATCTGCATCGCCTTGTCCTTGTTCTGGAACTGCGAACGCTCATTCTGACACTGCACCACAATGCCTGTCGGCAGATGCGTGATGCGGATCGCCGACGAAGTCTTATTAATGTGCTGTCCGCCTGCGCCGCTCGATCGATAGGTGTCGATCTTCAGATCATCCGGATTGATCTCAACATCAATCTCTCCCTCAATATCCGGCATCACATCCAGTGACACGAAGGACGTCTGTCGCTTGCCCTGTGCATTGAACGGGGAAATACGCACCAGCCGGTGTACCCCTTTCTCGGACTTCAGATAGCCGTAGGCATTCTCGCCATTCACCTGGAAGGTCACAGACTTGATTCCTGCCTCATCGCCGTCGAGATAGTCCAGCACTTCTACGGAAAATCCTTTTCGCTCGGCCCAGCGCGTGTACATCCGGTACAGCATCCCGGCCCAGTCACAGCTCTCCGTGCCGCCCGCGCCCGCGTTCAGCTTCAGGATCGCATTGCAGGCGTCATACTCACCGGACAGCAGGGTCCTGATCCGCATGGACTCGAACTGCTCCGTGAACTGCTCCAGATTCTCCTGTATCTCCGGGATCAGAGACTCATCGTCCTCCTCATAGCCCATCTCGATCAGGGTCTCGATGTCTTCGTACTGGCTCTGAAGACTCTCAAATTTTTCTTTTTCTGACTTGAGACGGTTCAGCTCTTTCATGCCCTCCTGTGACTGTTCTGCCCGGTCCCAGTAGCCGGGAGCTTCCATCTCTCTTTCCAGTTCCTCGATTCTGAGCTCCTTTGACGCGAGGTCAAAGTGAATCCCTCAGTTCTGTCATCGGTTTTGCGTAGCTGTTCAGTGTATATTTAAACTGATCCAGTTCTACCATAACCTCACCTTCTTTCTGTTCTGCTACGCTATATTATGCCATGGGAAAATCAGAAACGCAAGGACAAAAAAGCACAGCCGATCTATTTTCCATCGGCTGTGCCCGTAAACGTAAGAAACTTTATTTTTCCTTGCAGTCCTTGATAGAGAAGCTCACGCGGCCCATCTTGTCCTTGCCGAGGCAGACGACCTTGACGACGTCGCCCAGCGTCAGCACATCCTCGACGCGATTGATACGCTCCTTCGCGATCTTCGAGATGTGAACCATGCCTTCCTTGCCCGGGGCGAACTCGAGGAACGCGCCGAACTCCTTGATGCTGACAACCTTGCCGGTGAAGACCTGCCCTTCCTCGAAGTCGGTCACAATGATCGTGATCAGTTCTTTGGCCTTGTCCATCATCGCCTGGTCCGTACCGCAGATCGAAACGGAACCGTCATCCTCGATGTCGATCTTCACGCCGGTCTGCTCGATGATCGTATTGATCGTCTTGCCTCTCTGACCGACCACATCGCCGATCTTCTGCGGATCGATCGACATCTGAATGATCTTCGGCGCATACTGGCTGACCGTCTTGCGCGGCTCAGCGATCGCCGGCTTCATGCAGGTATCCATGATGAAAAGTCTCGCCTGACGGCATCTCTCGATCGCACCCTCAACCATCGGCCTTGTCAGTCCATGGATCTTGATATCCATCTGGATCGCCGTGATGCCCTCGGTTGTACCAGTCACCTTGAAGTCCATATCGCCGAAGAAGTCCTCGAGACCCTGAATATCGGTCAGCAGCACGAAATCGTCATCCGTATCGCCGGTCACAAGGCCGCAGGAGATACCTGCCACCATCCTCTTGATCGGAACGCCCGCCGCCATCAGGGACATGCAGGACGCACAGGTCGAAGCCATCGACGTGGAGCCATTGGACTCAAAGGTCTCGGACACGCAGCGAATCGCGTAGGGGAATTCCTCCTCGCTCGGCAGCACCGGAACCAGAGCCTTCTCTGCCAGCGCACCGTGACCGATCTCACGGCGTCCCGGTCCTCTGGACGGCTTCGTCTCGCCAACCGAATAACTCGGGAAATTGTAGTGATGCATATATCTCTTGCCGGTCTCATTTTCATCGAGACCGTCAAGTCTCTGCGCCTCAGACAGCGGGGCCAGCGTACACACATCGCAGATCTGGGTCTGTCCGCGCGTGAACATCGAAGAGCCATGGACTCTCGGGATGATATCTACTTCCGCGGAAAGCGGGCGGATCTGCGTGATCTCGCGGCCGTCCGGACGCTTGTGATCCTTCAGGATCATCTTGCGAACCGTCTTTTTCTCATACTGATAGACCGCCTCGCCCAATACCGCGAGCCACTCTTCTTTATCCGCAAAAGCTTGTTCGAGTCTCTCTGTCAGAGCACGCACGTTCGCCTCGCGGGTCTGCTTGTCATCCGTGAAGACTGCCTCTTCCATCTCCTGCGGCGGAACAATCTCTTTCATCGCCGCAAACAGCTCCTCCGGTACCGCATAGCTCGTGTAAGCATGCTTCTCCTTGCCCACCTCGGCCACGATCTGGTCAATGAAGCGGATGATTTCCAGATTGATCTCATGTGCCTTATAGATGGCCTCGATCATCTTCGCCTCCGGCACCTCATTCGCGCCGGCCTCGATCATGATGACCTTCTCTCTCGTAGAGGCAACGGTCAGGCTCAGATCACCCTTCTTCCACTGCTCCTGAGACGGGTTCACGATCAGCTCGCCGTCGATCATGCCGATCTGCGTCATCGCGCAGGGACCTGCAAAGGGAATATCGGAAATGCTGGTCGCAATCGCGGAACCAAGCATCGCCACCAGCTCCGGGCGGCACTCCGGGTCTACGCTCATAACCAGGTTGTTCAGCGTCACATCATTGCGATAATCCTTCGGGAACAGCGGCCGCATCGGACGGTCGATGACACGATCCGTCAGCACTGCGTTTTCGGACGCCTTGCCCTCTCTCTTGTTGAATCCTCCCGGAATCTTGCCGACCGCATACATCTTCTCCTCATACTCCACGCTCAGCGGAAAGAAGTCGATTCCGTCGCGGGGTTTCTCCGACGCAGTCGCAGTGGACAGCACTACCGTCTCACCGTAATGCATGAATGCCGCGCCGTTCGCCTGTGCGGCTACGCGTCCGACATCCACTCTGAGCGTTCTTCCGCCCAGTCCCATTGTGTAACTTTTGTACATGTTTCGTATCTCCTTTCTGAAAATCATATATCTTTAGCGGAAGATACCGAAACTACTGAAAAACGCGGAACGGCGCCGCGTTCTGCGCTTTTCAGTGGTCTCGGAAAATATCTTCCGCCGACAGACGCTACGAAAAACAGGGCGGAGAAGCTCTCCGCCCTATGGCCTTTTACTTTCTCAAACCTAATTTCGCGATCAGTGCACGATATCTCTCGATATCCTTCTCTTTCAGATACGCCAGCATTGCGCGTCTCTGTCCGACCATCTTCAGAAGTCCTCTTCTGGAATGGTGATCCTTGTGATTCACCTTCAGGTGCTCAGTGAGCTCCTGAATCCTCGCCGTCAGAAGTGCCACCTGCACCTCCGGTGAACCGGTGTCTCCCTCGCTGCGACCATACTCGGCGATAATCGCCTGCTTCTTTTCCTTAGAAATCATCGTGTTTTTCCTCCTGTTCTTCTAAACGCCTGTCATTAAGGGACGGTCGGAGTGTTCCAGACCCTGAATGACGGCTGAAATCATGCTTCACTACTCTAGCACAAACAATCCGCTTTGTCAATCATTTATAATCCGGACAGCCTTCACCGGAGTACGGTAATAAAGACTCGAAATCGTGATGCCGACGCGCTCGTTGCTGGCGTGAACGACCTGGCCGCCACCGGCGTAGATCGCCACATGGTTGATGCTGGAACGACTCCCATAGAATACCAGATCACCCGGCTTCAGATCGGAAAGGCTGATCTTCGTGCCGCAGTTCGCCTGCGCCCTGGAGGAGTGCGGCAGACTGATCCCGAAATTCCGGAACACAGCCAGCACAAAGCCCGAGCAATCCGCACCCTTGGTCAGACTCGTGCCGCCCCACACATATCGGTTGCCGATATACTGCTTTGCAAAGTCGGCGATCGCCACGCGAACGTCCGACACGCCCTCGCCATAAAGCACCTCTGAAATCGTCAGCGCCTCATCCAGCTTCGCGCCGACCTCCACATATTCCTTATAAATGTATCCGTCCTCACCGTCAAGGTCAATCTTCACCCACTCATCGAGCTCCTCAACCACATCGAAGCTCTGACCGCTGCCGACGATATCGAGAATCGCACTGTCCATGTCCGGCTCTGTCCGAACACGCAGACCATCTGTCGTCACTTCCGCAACCGTCTTCAGAAGGGAGGATGCCTTGTCCAGCGCTTCGCTGCCGGTCAGTACATACTCAGCCTTGATGTAACCCTCTACTTCCCCGGATTTTATCTGAAGCCACTCACCGTCCTCGCTCGTGGCAATGACATCACAGCCGGCCTCATTTCCGATCTTGCCGACGATCTTGCCGTCCGTCGACGCACTGTCGCGGATATTCACCTTTCCTTCCGATACAACAACAATCCCAAGATTGCTGTAACCGTTCAGTCCAAACGAAGTCAGAAACGCTTCGCTTATCGCATTCTCAACCGCCTCCACGCTCTCCGCCTGGGCGAGCTGTCCGGTGATGCCGATCGTCGTGCTGCTGCCCAGAGCACCGGAGGCCTGTGCGTCCAGTGTCGGCGCTGCAATCAGTATCGTCCCCGTGAGAACCGCAGCCATTCCCTTCACCATAATTCTATTCCAATGATCTCTCATCAATACACCTCTGCAGATTTGTTATAAACTTGTTACAATTCCCAAACAATTTTATAACATATAGAGAGTCATTTGTCAATGTTTCATTCCGCCGCGCTCACCATTGTCTCCGCAAAGATCGCATAGCCCTTTGCAGGTTCATTGACGAAAACGTGTGTGACGGCTCCGATAAGGCGCCCGTTCTGCAGAATCGGACTTCCGGACATGCCCTGGATGACACCGCCGGTCAGTTCAAGAAGCTCCTGGTCGGTCACACGGAACACCATGCCCTTGTTTACATCGCTCTCATTCAGCCGGACCTCCGTGATCTCGATCTCATAATCCTTCAGCTCGCCTGAGACTGCGCTGCGAAGGACTGCCGTTCCGGTTTCGACCTCCTGCCTGAACGCAACCTCGACCGTCTCGCTGCCAAGCTCCCCGGCCAGAATCCCGTCGGCCTCCCCAAAGATACCGGCCTGTGTATTCTGAAGAATCGTCCCGCGAACATGGCGTTCCGAGTAGGTGATCGAGCCGCTCAGCTCGCCGGGCGTGCCGCGAACGCCCTTTACAATATCAAGAATCGTCGTATCATAGAGAGAACCGCCCGCGGCATCGAGCAGCTCACCGGTATCGGAATCCGTGATACCATGCCCAAGCGCACCAAAAGAGCCGTCTGATGTCATGTAAGTCAGCGTGCCGATACCCTGGATATCGTCCTTCACCCAGATGCCAAGCTTATAGTCGCCCACATCCGTCTGCACCGCGTTTAAGCGCACCTTAAGCTCCTCCCCGCCACGATTCAGCTTCAGAACCATTGTTTCCGTTTTATTTGCCTGAATACAGGCGATCAGCTCGTCCTTGTCCTCCACCGGCTTCCCGTTAACTGCCAGAATATAATCGCCGGCTTTTACAATCTGCAAAGCCGGTTCGCGCATAAGTCCATCCGCCGAGGCTCCCTCCGAAGTACCGACTACATAGACGCCGCGTGTCTCAAGATAAACGCCAATCGGCACGCCGCCCGGTATCACGCTCGCACGCTCCACGGCCTGCACCGACACTTCTTTGAGACCCAGGTTCAGGATCTGTTCATCGCCGTAGCCGATGCGGATCACATCGGGTACCTGTGTTTTCATATACCAGGCGCTGTATACACATAATGTCAATATGGAAAGGATCAGAGCCAGAATCAGGCTGATCCGATAGATTCTGCGACGTCTCATGCAGCCACACCTTTCACGCTTGCTGGACGCCCGCGCCGAAAAGTGCGCGCGGGCGTATCTGCAGGTAGTGTCTGCATGTTTGACAGAAATGTTACTGGAAAGTCTTTCCTTTGAACTGCTCTGCCAGCAGTTTCATCTCACGGGCGTTATCGCGCACCGCGTCGGTGATCTCGGCTCCTCCCAGAATGCGGGCGAGCTCCTCCGTCACTTCATCACCCGCAAGAAGCCGGATATGCGTCGTGGTACCGCCGCCTTCCGCGTTCTTTTCAATCAGATAATGGCTGTCCGCCATCGCGGCGATCTGCGCCAGATGGGTGATACAGATGACCTGGCGATTGCGACCGATTGCCGCCAGCTTTTCAGAAACCCTCTGGGCAGTCCGGCCGCTGATTCCGGCGTCAATCTCATCAAAGACGACGGTGTCGATCGCATCCTGGTCAGCCAGTACGGTCTTGATCGCAAGCATGACGCGTGAGAGCTCTCCGCCGGATGCGATCCGGGCAAGCGGCATCAGCTCCTCTCCCGGATTGGTGGAAATCAGGAATTCCACATCGTCCCAGCCAAGGGCCGAAGGCTCGCCGGTCTCCTTCACTGCAATTTCAAAACTTACATCAAGAAAATTGAGTTCTTTGAGCTCTTTGATCATCCGCCTGGAAAGTTCCCGCGCTGCCTGTGTACGGATTTCGTGCACTGTCTTACAATTGACATCAAGTTTCTTCTTCGCCTGCGTATAGCTCTCCTCAAGCTCACTCCTGCGCTGTTCGATGTTCTGAAGAAAGTCGAGACGTTCCTGTTTCTCCTTCGCAGACGCGAGGATAGCTGCTACCGTGCGGCCATATTTCGCCTTCAGGTGGTTGATCAGGTTCAGGCGATCTTCTGTCTCATGAAAATCCTGCTCGGAGAATTCCATCGACTCCATGTACTGCGAAAGCTCCCGGCCAAAATCCGCCAGAAGCGCATCGACTTCACCCAGCTGCTCCGCGAGCGAAGCCAGTTCCTCATCATATTGCAGAGCCGTGTTCAGCTCCTTACAGGCCCGCCCGGTCAATTCGGAAGCGCTGCCTTCATCCTCCTCACAGAGCTGCCTCACGATTCCCAGCGATTCCATGATCCGACGGCTGTTCACCATGCGCCGGTAAGTCTGTTCGAGCATTTCGTCCTCGCCGTCCGTGAGGTGAGCCTCCTCAATCTCCCGGATCTCATATGTGAGCAGAGACTGCTCACGCAGACGCTCCGCCTCATCAAGACCGGTCTCATCGAGTGATTTTCTCAGTGCACGGCATTCGTCCCAGCTCTCTTTCAGGGTTTTCAGGCAGGGCGAGAGGCGCTCGCCGGCATAGAGATCAAGAATCTCGAGATGTTTTTTCTTGTTTAACAGGGATTGATGCTCGTGCTGGCCATGAATATCGATCAGAAGGGAAGAAACTTCGCGAAGCGTTGAAGCGCTTACCGTTTCCCCGTTCAGGCGGCAGACGCTGCGGTTTCCGGACAACCTGCGCGACAGAATGACCTGCCCGTCTTCTGCAGGAATGTCGAGCTCCTCCAGCTTTTTCAGAAGCTCCGGCCGATCTGTGGTAAAAATGAGCTCCGCGAGTGCGTAGTCCGCTCCTTCGCGCAGCATCTGACGCGAGACTTTTCCGCCGAGCGCCATCGTCATCCCGCCAAGCAGCAGCGATTTGCCTGCGCCGGTCTCGCCGGTCAGAATGTTAAGTCCCTCCGAAAAGTCGATCTCGGCCTCCCGGATCAGGGCAAGGTTCTTTACATGAAGCTGAAGCAGCATAGGTCATTCCTCCACGATTTTCCTCAGTTCCTCCATCAAGAGCGGCGCGGCCTCCATCGTACGGACAGCGCAGAAGATCGTATCATCCCCCGCAATGCAGCCGACGACTTCAGCGAGTCCGAGATTGTCGAGCGCGGTCGCGGCGGCCATCGCCATACCGGACACCGTCTTGATGACGAGAAGGTTTCCCGCATAATCAACAGACACATAGGCTTCTTTAAGGACGCCGACATACTTCTCTGCCAGATGCCGCTCAGAACCGCTTACCGCCGCATATTTCTGCCGGCCGTTCTGATCCGGTACCTTGGAAAGCTTGAGGCTGCGAATATCGCGCGATACCGTCGCCTGCGTCGCCGGGAAACCGGCATCGCGCAGGCGATCTGCCAGTTCCTCCTGTGTCTCGATATCATATTTTCCGATCAGCTCAATGATCTTCTCATGACGTTTTTGTCTCATGAATTCTCCTCCATCTGCGGCATTACTGTCGGCTCAGTTTGTCGCGCAGCACCTCCAGGAAGCTGACCTGGCTGATTTTCAGGATTTTCGTAATGCGCGGGGACTTTCTGATCTCTACATAGTCCCCCGTCCGCATCCGCACATAGTGATCTCCGTCAAAAGTCACAAAAGCCTCATCATCGCCGCCGCGTCGTCCCTTTCCTATCTGTATCCGGATCTGATCCTCGCCGGAAAACACGATGCTCCTCGAATTCAGGGTATGCGGGCAGATCGGCGTCAGGATCAGCATGGAAGCGGTCGGAGACACGATCGGCCCGCCTGCGGAGAGACTGTAGCCCGTAGAACCGGTCGGTGTTGAGACTATCAGTCCGTCCGCTGTGAAAGAATTCAGATATTCACCATTCACATAGACCTCGTAATCAATCACGCGCAGCGTTCCCATGCGATTCAGCACGATGTCATTGAGCGCGATATCCCGCTCGGTAATTTCTCCGTTCACACAGACATTTCCGCTGAGCATCATGCGGTTTTCCACCGTGTACTCCCCCGCGATCAGCCTGTCAAGCGCATCGCCGAGGCCGTGCAGCTCTATCTCCGCCAGATAACCGAGATGTCCGAGGTTGACGCCGAGAAACGGAATGTTCCGATCGGACAGATTCCTCGCGGCGCGCAGCAGCGTACCGTCGCCGCCGAGTACAAGAATACCATCCACATCGCTGCCGATCGGCGGCTCGTAATCCTTTGCTGCACCGGATTCCCCTCTCGTACGGATCAGGCAGCGCTGACCGTGCGCGGTCAGGTAATCCGCAATCTCACCGGAAAGTTTCCGACTTTCCTCCTTATCACTGTTCGCAATAATATAAAATGTTTTCATAAGATCAGTCGAGCGTCTTATGCGCCAGCTCCACGACCTCCGACGGGTCGATAAACAGGGATGCGCAGACGCTGTCCTCCTCCTGATTTTCCAGATGAAGCAGATACTCTATATTTCCCTCCGGTCCTTTAATCGGTGAAAAATCCAGCGCCAGAATCCGAAAACCCGTCTCCGCGGCAAAGTCCATGATTCCGCGGACGACCTGCAGATGTACGGCCGGATCGCGCACAACGCCTTTTTTCCCGACCTGCTCCCGCCCCGCCTCAAACTGCGGTTTGATCAGGGCGACAACCTGTCCGTCCGGCGCCAGCAGCGCCTTTACAGGGCCAAGTACCTTTTTAAGTGAAATGAAAGCTACATCGATCGAAGCGAAGCCAATCGGTTCCGGAATGTCCTCGCGCGTGACATAACGGATATTTGTCCGCTCCATACAGACTACGCGCGCATCCTGTCTGAGTTTCCAGGCGAGCTGTCCGGTCCCGACGTCCACCGCCCAGACCTTCGCCGCGCCATTCTGCAGCATGCAGTCGGTAAAACCGCCCGTCGACGAACCGACATCCATACAGATCTTTCCCTCCACGGACAGAGCAAAATTTGCCAGCGCCTTCTCCAGCTTCAGCCCGCCGCGGCTCACATATTTCAGGGGAGAGCCCTTGACTTCGATCTTTACCTGCTCTGAAAAGGAGGCTCCCGCCTTATCTTCCCGCTGTCCGTCCACAAATACATTTCCGGACATGATGACGGCCTTCGCCTTCTCCCGCGATTCAGCGAGCCCTCTCTCCACCAGCAGTACATCCAGTCTCGTCTTCGGCATCATGCGCCTCCCTTCGGCACATCCCGGCGCGCCAGACAGGCAATATAACGCTCCACCACACGTTTATACACCGACTGTGCGTCGATTCCTGCGTCCTCGTACAGAAGTTCCACACTGCCGTGCTCGACATAGGCGTCCGGCAGCGCAATGTTCAGCACCTCTACACCCGGAAGCCGCTCCTGCACGTAATCGCGCACTTTTTCTCCATAACCGCCGCTTAAGACATTTTCCTCCAGCGTCACAAACAGCTTATGATCCTCTGACAGCATTTTCAGAACCTCCGTGTCGATCGGCTTCACGAAGCGCGCGTTCACGAGCGTGCAGCTGTAACCGGTCTCTTTCAGAAGATGCCGTACTTCCACTGCTGTCTTTACCATACTGCCCACTGCAAGGAGCGCAATATCTTCCTCCTCGTAAAGGACCTCACCCTTTCCGTATGCAACCGGTTTCCGAAAATCCTTCAGGCCGTCCCAGGCCTCGCCCCTCGGGTAGCGCAGGGCGATCGGCCCGTCAAACTCCACCGCGAATTTCAGCATATCGGACAGCTCCCACTTGTTTTTCGGCGCCATGATATGCATATTCGGAATGCTGGACAGATAGGAGAGATCAAAAATCCCCTGATGCGTCTCGCCGTCGCTGCCGACAAGGCCCGCGCGGTCGATCGCGAACACAACCGGCAGATTCTGAATACAGACATCGTGCAGCACCTGGTCATAAGCCCTCTGCAGGAAGGAAGAATAGACCGCAAAGACCGGCCGCATACCTCCCGCCGCAAGTCCCGCCGCGAAAGTAACCGCATGCTCCTCCGCGATACCGACATCAAAGAAACGCTCCGGGTAAAGATTTTTGAAGCGTTTCAGACCTGTGCCGTCCGGCATGGCCGCCGTGATCGCCACAACCTTCTCATTTCGCTTTCCGAGCTTCACCATGCAGGTCGAGAACACATCCTGGTAATTCGCCTTTTTCTGTTTCTGCGCGGGCAGGCCCGTCTCGATCACGAAGGGCGCCGTCCCGTGAAATCTCGCCGGATGGCGCTCCGCCGGCTCGTAGCCCTTGCCCTTCTTTGTCAGAACGTGGATCAGCACCGGCCCCTGAAAACGCTTTGCCTGCCGGAACACATCGCACATCCGGCCGATATCGTGTCCGTCTACCGGACCGAGGTAAATAATCCCCATATTTTCAAAGAGCATGCCGGGAATGATGAGCTGCTTGATACCACTCTTGGTCTTTTTCAGACGGTCCGCCATACGTCTGCCGCCCGGGATGCGGTTCAGAGACTGCTCAACGCCGCTCTTGAAGCTCGTATAACCCTGGTTCGTGCGCAGGCCACTCAAATATTCCGACATACCGCCAACATTCTCCGCGATCGACATCTCATTGTCATTCAGCACAATAATAAAATTCTTTTTCAGACGGGAGGCATTGTTCAGCGCTTCGTAGGCCATGCCACCAGTCAGCGCACCGTCCCCGATGACGGAGACGACATAACCGTCACCGCCCTGCAGGTCGCGCGCCGCCACGAGACCAATCCCCGCAGAAATGGAGGTCGAGCTGTGACCGGTGTCAAAGCAGTCGCAGTCGCTCTCCTTTCTCTTCGGAAATCCACTCATACCGCCGTATTTTCGCAGTTCGTCAAAGCCCGCCTTGCGGCCTGTCAGCAGCTTATGTGTGTAGGACTGATGTCCGACGTCCCACACAATCTTGTCTTTCGGGAGATCAAAGCTCAGGTGCAGCGCCATGGTCAGCTCTACGACGCCGAGATTAGACGCGAGATGCCCGCCCGTCCGGCTGATCTTCTCGATCAGAAACGCGCGGATCTCCTCCGCCAGAACCGGATATTCCTCCGGGGAAATTTTTTTGATATCGCCTGTCTGATTGATTTTTTCAAGAACCATGGTCGGCCGCCTACTTTTCTCTGTAGATTAAGGACTTTATCAGCTCAGTCAGAAATTCATTTTTATAAGGAAGCGCCGCAAGGCGCGCGATCGCTCGTGCTGAGATCTCCTCCACATCACGGCTTGCCTGCGTAAGGCCATGCAGCGTCACATAGGTCGTCTTCTCATTTCGCTCGTCGCTGTGAATCGGCTTGCCAAGCTGTTCGAGCGTACTCGTCACATCCAGGATATCGTCACGGATCTGGAACGCAAGGCCAACGTCAGAAGCAATCTTTTCCACCTCGCCCAGTTCCTCGTCAGAAGCCCCCGCCAACACCGCGCCGATCATCATCGAGGCCTCCAGCAGCGCGCCGGTCTTCAGCTCATAGATGAAATCGAGCGTCTCCTGATCGATCGCGTGCCCGGTAGAGAGCACGTCAACGGTCTGCCCGCCGATCATGCCGTAGATCCCCGCCTTCCTCGCCAGGATCTGCAATGCTCTGGCTGTACGCTTTGGATCGCCCTCCCGGTCAAAGGCCGAAGCGGCCGTCTCAAATGCGTAATTCAGAAGACCGTCGCCCGCCAGCACGCCCATCGCGTGTCCGTACTTCGCATGAGTCGTGAGCTTCCCGCGGCGGTACTGATCGTTGTCCATAGCCGGAAGATCGTCGTGGACGAGCGAATAGGTATGAATCATCTCGATCGCGGCCATAAAGCACTCGATCACGTCGCCCTGCCCGCCGAAGAGACGGAAGGTCTCATCCATCAGAATCGGCCGCAGCCGCTTGCCTCCGGCGAGCACGCTGTAGTTCATGGCCTCCATGATCTCCTTCTGCATGCCGGTCTCCTCCGGGAGAAATTTCCGTAAAATCTCCTCCACGCGGGCGGTCTTCTCCTTTAACTCTGTGCTGCCTCCCATACGTCCTCCCCTTCCTGCGCAAGAATCTTCATCTGTTTTTCCACATGTTCAATATTTTCATTGCACAATTTCAGAAGCTCCATACCTTCCTTATAGAGTGCAAAGGAATCCTCCAGAGAGACATCCCTGTCCTGAAGCTTTTTCAGGATCTCATCAATCTGTGACAAAGCCTTTTCAAGATTGAATTTTTCCTCCTGTGTCTGTTCCATCCTGCTCTCCTCCTCACTCCGGCAGCGCGGACTCCACACGCGCCCGGACAACGCCGTCCGTCACTCGGATACGAAGCTGCGACCCCTCCTGCACCTGGGAAATGCTGCGCAGCGCGCTCCCTAACTCCGTCTGCGTATACGAATAACCCTGCTGCAGACGCAGCAGCGGTGAACAGCCCTCCAGAAGTCCCGCGAGCCGTTCCATTCTGTGACGGCGATCCGCCGTCTTCGTCTCCATCGCGTAACCGAGATCTTTCTGCAGTGCGGACACCCGGGTTCTCCTCTCCCGGATCTGATCGGCCGGACTCTCCCGGTCAAAACGCAGGGCGCGATCCTCCAGCGCGTTCTTCAGATTGATAATCTTCTGCTCCATCCGGTCCGTCAGCTGACAGCCAAAAAGCTCCAGTCCTTCCATCAGCTGCCGGTAGTCCGCTACCGCCAGCTCCGCCGCCGCGGATGGGGTCGGCGCCCGAAGATCCGCGACATAATCCGCAATCGTCGTGTCCGTCTCATGTCCCACCGCTGAGATCACCGGAGTGGAACAGGCAAAAATAGCGCGCGCCACCGCCTCTTCATTGAAAGCCCAGAGATCCTCGATCGAACCTCCGCCGCGGCCCACAATCATCACATCCACGCCGCGCGCATCCAGGAGGCGAATCGCCCGCACGATACTGTCCGCCGCTCCCTCCCCCTGTACCTGCGCGGGACTTAAGATCAACTGTACATAGGGATTTCTTCGATGGGCGATATTCATGATATCACGGATCGCCGCCCCGGTGGGTGCGGTCACAATACCGACCGTCCTGCTGTAGAAAGGGATCTGTTTTTTGAACTGCTCATCAAACATGCCCATCTCGAGCAACTCTTTCTTGAGCTGTTCAAACCTGAGATAAAGCGCGCCCTCCCCGTCCGGCGTGATCTGTTTTGCATAGAGCTGATACTGCCCGGTTCGCTCAAAGACACGCACCGCGCCAAGCGCGATCACTTTCTGCCCGTCCTGCATACGAAAAGGCAGGCCGCTCCTGCGGTCGCCGGCAAACATAACGCAGGCGATGGCTCCGCTCTCATCCTTCAGGGAAAAATAGATATGGCCGGACGTATGGTATTTGCAATTGGACACCTCGCCCTTCACATAGATCTGCCGCAGCATGAAATCCTGGGCGAACATGTTTCTAATGTACTGGTTTACCTGTGAAACGGTGTACACATTTCTGGCCATGGCTATTCCTTCTGCGCAAGCTTCGCGAGCACGCCGTTGATGAAGGCCGGTGACTCGTCCCCTCCATATTTCTTGGAAAGTTCGACCGCTTCGTTGATCGCGACCTTCTCCGGAATATCCTCATCATACTTCATCTCAAACAGCGCCAGCCGGAGGATCGTCAAATCGACGCGGCCCATGCGCGCGGTCTTCCATTTCTCGGACCCCCCGTCAATCAGGGCGTCGATCTCGGGAATCCGCTCCGCGATCCTCTCATATTTCCCGGAAATATAGGCCTCATCCTCCGGGCTCACCTCGGTCTCTTCTTTCATATCCTCGACAAACAGGCCGACCTGCTCCGGCATCTCTTCCTGTTCATTGAACTCTACTCGAAAGAGGAGCTGAAAAATGTGCTCCCGCAGTTCTCGTCTTTTCATCTTCATCCTCCAAAAACAGGGGACTGCCGCGGCAGTCCCCTTAGCTGTCCCGATCTCTACTCCAGCGCGACGCCGGCTACCCGGACATTCACCACCGACACCTTCATGCCTGTCATGCTCTCGATCGCGGCCTTCACTTTCTCCTGCACCATCCCGGACACCTCGAGGATGTTCGTCCCGAACTCCATATTCAGCGCGAGGTCTACCTTCACATCTGTGTCCGTCACTTCTACACGGACGCCTTTCTGCAGGCTTTTCATCCCCATCTTCGCCACGAGCTCATTCCGGATATTACCGGCCATGGACGCGACGCCCTTTACTTCTGTAGCCGCCATGCCCGCGATGATCGCAACGACCTCGTCCGCAATCTGCACCGCGCCTTTCCCCTCATCCTCCTGAATAACGTGGGTGGCTCTCTCCATCTTCTCCATAACGGATACCTCCTTCACAATTGCCGCCTGGGGTGTTTCCTGCGTTACGCTATGGCTACAGGGTCACGTCCGTCTCCTGCGTTACGCTGTGGCTACAGGGACGCGCTCCCTCCCCGGACCTCTGTCTGAAGAACCCGCTCTCGCTCAGTGCGGAGCGTAGCGGTACTAAGCTCAGCCATCGTGCCACTACGCGGCACTCGCCTTCGCTAAGTGCCGACGCTCCACAATGGTTCTTAAGACAGATGTCCGATACGGAAGCGCTACGCAGTAGCAGGCGGACAGTGCACGAAGTCACTTTGCACACTCCGCTTTACCAGGACGAACACGCAACGCAACAACAGACAAGCGACAATAATACTCCTTCATAGATATGGTAAGTATAGCAAAATATCTCCTCTTTGAAAAGCAGAATTTTGCCACCATATTTATATCCCCGTGAGGGATGACCCGGGCAGGCCACACAGCTGACCCTGAGCGAATCCGGGACACTGTGCCGATGCGTGAGCCCGGGGCGGAGTCGCATTTCTGTGACCGGACCATTGTGGAGCGTCGGTCCTTGGTGAAGTCGAGCCCCATCGGGGCGATGACTGAACCTAGTACCACTACGCTCCACACTGAGCGAGAGCGGGTCCGGGAACAGATGTACGACCCCGCCCCGGGCGTCCCCTTCGCCTTATCTCCCGAATTCGCTCAGCCGCAGCCCCTCATTCCTGTCCAGGGTCATCCCGATACTCCAGCTGTTGACCCAGAGCAGAAGCGGGCGTCCTTTGAGATCCTTGATTTTTTTCATATCAGACGTGCCGTTTATCTTATCCATATCGATCTCCGGATTCTCAATCCAGCGAATGTGCTCATACGGTAAGTTTTCCAGCGCAATCTCCACATTATACTCATTATTCAGGCGATATTTCAGGACGTCGAACTGCAGCACGCCCACGACTCCGACGATGATCTCCTCCATGCTGGTGTTGTATTCCTGAAAGATCTGGATCGCGCCCTCCTGGGCAATCTGCTCGATGCCCTTGACGAACTGCTTGCGCTTCATCGTGTCCAGCTGGCGCACGCGCGCGAAGTGCTCCGGCGCGAAGGTCGGAATACCCTCATACTCAATCCGGCGTCCCGGCATGCAGACTGTATCGCCGATGGAGAAAATACCCGGATCAAAGAGTCCGATGATGTCGCCCGCATAGGCCTCGTCCACGATCTTGCGCTCCTGCGCCATCATCTGCTGCGGCTGTGAGAGGCGTATTTTTTTATTTTCCTGCACATGCGTGACTTCCATGCCCGCCTCGAATTTGCCGGAGCAGACGCGCAGGAAGGCAATGCGGTCGCGATGCGCCTTGTTCATATTCGCCTGAATTTTGAAGATAAAGCCGGAGAATGGTTCCTCCACCGGGTCGATGAGGCCAACGTCCGCCTGCCGCGGCAGGGGCGGGCTCGTCATCTTCAGGAAATGCTTCAGGAAAATCTCGACGCCAAAATTGGTCAGGGCTGAGCCGAAGAAAACCGGTGAGAGCTCACCCCGGTCAACCAGCGACTGGTCAAACTCCGCGCTCGCGCCGTCGAGCAGCTCGATTTCCTCCTCCAGCTTCTCCCTCTGTCCGGAAAGCAGCACATCTCCTGCCTCGTCAAGCGAAAGCACGAGATCCGCGCCCTCCTTCGTCCCCTTCTCCGTATCAGAAAAGACGTGAATCTTCTGTCCGGCGCGGTCGTAGACGCCCTTGAACTCCTTGCCGGACCCGATTGGCCAGTTGATCGGACAGGTCGCGATGCCGAGCTCCTTCTCGATGTCGTCCAGAAGGTCAAAGGTGTCCATCGCGTCGCGATCCATCTTGTTGATAAAGGTAAAGATCGGGATATGCCGCATGACGCAGACCTTGAAAAGTTTCCGTGTCTGCGCCTCGACGCCCTTCGAGCCGTCGATGACCATGACCGCGGAGTCCGCCGCCATCAGCGTGCGGTAAGTATCCTCCGAGAAATCCTGGTGTCCCGGCGTGTCCAGAATATTGATGCAATAATCGTCATAATGAAACTGCAGCACTGACGAGGTAACCGAGATTCCTCTCTCCTTCTCGATCTCCATCCAGTCCGACACCGCGTGCCGCGCGGTCGCCTTCCCCTTGACGGAGCCCGCCAGATTGATCGCGCCGCCATATAATAAGAATTTCTCCGTCAGCGTCGTCTTTCCCGCGTCCGGGTGCGAGATGATCGCAAAGGTCCGCCGCTTCTCTATCTCTTTTCGCAAGTCTGCCACGTAAATTTCCTCCTGCCATAAAACGCTTTCCCTATCTTATCACAGTTCCTTTCAAAATAACAGACGGAAAAAAGGAAAATGGCTCCGTCTTCGTTGTAACCAGTAAATACAAAAACAGGGGAACACAGATTTTTCTGTAATTCACCCTGTCTTTTCGTTCAGCTCTCCATCTGCAGTCTACGCAAACTGATGTCGCAGCTCCCTGACATCGCGCTCCAGAACATTGACTCTCACCGTCAGCATCTCCATCTCGCTGCCTTTTCTGCCAGCCTCCTTCAGATGGCGCACCAGATCGAGATGTCCCTCCGCCACGCGCATGATATTAACACGCAGCTCATTGTCAATCGTCAGCCTGATACCGGCCACATCTCTTTTCAATATCGCTACATCTGTCTTCAGATTCGCTATGTCTGTTTTCAGTTCCGTTACATCCGTCTTCAGCTCCGCCACGTCGGCTTTCACCTCGACCATGTCCGCCTTCAGATTCGCCACATCCTCTTTCAGCTCCGCTACGTCAGCTTTCACTTCGACCATGTCCGCTTTCAGCTCCGCTACATCCTCTTTCAGTTCCGCTACATTTGTTTTCAGTTCCGCTACATCTGTCTCGATATTACCCACTTTCGTAAGCAGCAGGTCAAGTTTCTGGCTGTCTGTCATATTCCATCCTCCATATCATTTGATGGATTTCCTGCAAGTTACATCACGATACGAGTGACGTCAGTATAACACACACAGCCAACGAAGTCCATACGTAATTTTATCCAAATTTTCGCTTGTCAGTCTGGTGAAATCGCTGCTTTCATCTCCCGCACAAATTCTGCCACATATGGCACGGCGCCGCGCCCGTATTTCTCGATGAGCTTCACAATCGCGGAGCCGACGATCACGCCGTCCGACTGCGCAGCCATCTTTGCCGCGGTCTGCGGATTCGAGATGCCGAAGCCGATCGCCGCCGGAATGTCGGAGACGCTTTTCACAAGCTTTACCATCGCTCCCACGTCGGTCGTGATCTCGCTTCGCATGCCGGTCACCCCGAGGGATGAGACGCAGTAGACGAAACCATCCGCCTCCTTCGCGATCATCGCAATGCGCTCGTGGGAAGTCGGCGCAATCAGGGAGATGAGGTCTAGGCCACGCTCCCTGCACGCGCCTGAGAAATCTGCCTTCTCCTCGTAGGGCACGTCCGGCAGGATCAGACCGTCCATACCGATCGCCGCCGCGCGGTCGAGAAAGCGCTCTGTGCCATAGGAGTAAACCACATTTGCATAGGTCATGAATACCATCGGAAGCTTCACGTCTTCTCGGAGTTCCACGACCATATCGAAAATCTTATCCGTCGTAACGCCGCCGCTTAAGGCTCTTAAGTTTGCTCCCTGAATCACCGGTCCCTCCGCCGTCGGATCGGAGAAAGGAATGCCGAGTTCGATGAGATCCGCACCGTTTTCCGCCATGGCGCGCACCACCGCTTTTGTTGTATCCAGATCCGGATCGCCGCAGGTGATAAAGGGAATAAAGGCTTTTCCGTTTTCAAATGCTTTTCTGATATTACTCATGGAGATCCTCCCCTCTGTAGCGCGCGATCGCCGCGCAGTCCTTATCGCCGCGCCCGGAAATATTGATGACCATGACCTGGTCCTTCCCCATCTGCGGGGCCAGCTTTCTTGCGTAAGCTACCGCGTGCGCGCTCTCAATCGCCGGGATAATGCCCTCCATGCGGCTGAGATACTCGAAAGCGTCTACTGCCTCGTCGTCGGTGATCGCGACATATTCCGCCCTGCCGGTATCGTGAAGCCAGGCGTGCTCCGGCCCGATGCCCGGATAGTCAAGCCCCGCCGAGATCGAGTAGACCGGCGCGATCTGCCCGTATTCATCCTGGCAGAAATAAGACTTCATGCCATGGAAAATTCCGAGCCGTCCGGTTGCAATCGTCGCCGCCGTCTCGAAGGTGTCAACGCCGCGTCCCGCGGCCTCGCAGCCGATCAGCCTTACGCCCTCGTCTTCAATGAAATGATAAAATGCGCCGATTGCGTTCGAGCCGCCGCCCACGCAGGCCAGCACCGCATCGGGCAGCTTTCCTTCCGCTGCCAGACACTGCTCCTTGATTTCTTTCGAAATGACCGCCTGAAAATCGCGCACAATTGTCGGGAAGGGATGCGGTCCCATAACCGAACCAAGCACGTAATGGGTGTCCGCAATGCGGTTCGTCCACTCGCGCATGGTCTCGGATACCGCATCCTTGAGCGTACCGGTGCCCGAGGAAACCGGATGCACGGTCGCGCCGAGCAGCCGCATCTTATAGACGTTCAGCGCCTGCCGCTTCGTGTCCTCCTCACCCATGAACACCTCGCACTCCATACCCATCAGCGCCGCCGCAGTTGCCGCCGCGACGCCGTGCTGGCCTGCGCCGGTCTCCGCGATGACTCTCGTCTTCCCCATCTTCTTCGCGAGCAGCGTCTGTCCAAGCACATTGTTAATCTTGTGTGCGCCCGTGTGATTTAAGTCCTCGCGCTTCAGATAGATCTTCGCGCCTCCGAGATCCTCCGTCATCTTCTTCGCATAGTACAGGCGTGAGGGCCTGCCCGCGTAATTGTTGAACAGCTCCGTCAGCTCCTCCTGGAACTGCGGATCGTCCTTGTAGTGATTGTAGGCCTCCTCAAGCTCAATCACTGCGTTCATGAGCGTCTCGGGAATATACTGTCCGCCATGCACGCCGAAACGCCCTCTGGATCTTGTCTCTGCCATCCTTCTCTCCATTCCGCCACCCTTTCGCTGGCAGCACATATAATCTTGAATCTTTTTTTATAATTATAGATTTCTTACCATCTCGATGATTTTCCGGATTTTCTCCGGATCTTTCTTTTTGTCCGTCTCCGCGCCGGAACTCACGTCCAGACCCCAGGGGGAAAAGTTCCGCGCCGCCTCCCCGATATTTTCCGCATTCAGCCCTCCTGCCAGCAGAAATGGTCGTGAAAGTCCTCTATTCTTCATCAGCTTCCAGTCGAAGCACTGTCCGGTCCCGTAGCCATTATCGAGCAGAACGTGATCCGCACTGCTTGCCTGCGCTGTTTCCAGGTCTGCTGCCGTGCGTATCCGGAACGCCTTCCAGACCTCGCAGCCTGGAGCGAGTTCTCGCAGTTTATGAATATACTTCTCGTTCTCATGCCCGTGAAGCTGCAGGATCTGAATCAGTCCTTCCTTCCAGTAATCCGCCACTTCCTGCTCCGGCAAATCTACAAATACGCCCACCGCAGGGATTCGCCTGTCGAGCCGCTCGCGCCAGACCTGCATCTGAGACTTCGACACATACCGGTGGCTGGGCGGATAGAACACGAAGCCTGCGTAATCGGGCTGATACCGGTTGACCGCCTCGATATCCTCGCCGCGATAAAGGCCGCAGATTTTGATTTTTATATCACCCATTTGCCGCCTCCCGAAATTCCGCGAGCCGCGCGCGCTTATCCTCCGCGCGCATCAGCGCCTCGCCGACAAGCACCGCATCCGCCCCCATCTCTGAAAGCGAAGCAATATCCCGCGCGTCTCTCACACCGGACTCCGCCACATACACGGCGTCCCGCGGAATCTGCTCCCGCAGTCTCGACGCGTTCGAGAAATCTACTGTAAAGTTTTTAAGATTCCGGTTATTGACGCCGATCAGCCTGGCTCCCGCCTGCACCGCGGACTCGATCTCCTTCTCATCATGCGTCTCAACGAGGGCGCTCATGCCCAGCGCGTCGCAGACCGCCAAGTATTCCCGCACCCGCTCGGTGGAGAGCAGCGCACAGATCAGCAGCACCGCGTCCGCCCCCATCACCTTCGCCTCATAAATCTGATAGGCGTCCACTGTGAAGTCCTTCCGGATCATCGGCAGCGGAATCGCCGCGCGTATTTCCCGGAAAATATCGTCCGAGCCGAGAAACCACTTCGGCTCTGTCAGTACCGACACACAGTCCGCTCCTGCCTGCTCGTATTCCTGCGCGATCTCCACATAGGGAAAGTCCGGCGCGATCAGCCCCTTCGAGGGGGAGGCCTTCTTCACTTCACAGATGAAGGAAAGGCCTGGCTTTTTCAGCGCCTTTTCAAAGCGGAAATCCCCCCTTTGCAAAGCCTCCGCCCTGCGCCTCAGTTCTCCAAATGAAATTTCTTTCTTCGCCTGCTTCACACGCCAGGCGGCATGTGCGGCCAGTTCGTCCAAAATCATGGATGCTCTCCTTACAGATTGGAAATCCTCACAAACTCTTCCATTGTATGCTTCGCAGCGCCGCTGTCGATCAGGCTCGCCGCAAGTTCCACGCCGTCCGCCATCGTCGGCGCCTTGTCCGCCACATAGAGCGCCGCGCCGGCGTTCAGGAGCACCGCATTCCGCTTCGGCCCCTTCTCTCCGTCCAGAATTGCTCTGGTGATCGCCGCGTTCTCCTGGGGCGTACCACCCACAAGATCGGATTTCTCACAGCGCACAAGGCCGAAGTCCTCCGGCTGAATGGTGCGGGACCGGAACCAGCCGTCCTTGAACTCGCAGATACGCGTCGGCGCGCTCGGGGAAATCTCGTCGAGCTTATCCAGTCCGTAGACGGACATGCCGCGCTCGACGCCGAGACTGATCAGCACCTGCGCCAGCGGCTCCAGCAGATATTCGTCGTAGACGCCCAGAAGGTGCAGCTTCGGGCAGCCCGGGTTCGTCAGCGGTCCGAGGATATTGAAGACCGTGCGGAAGCCCAGCTCCTTGCGGATCGCGCCGACATATTTCATGGAGGTGTGGTATTTCTGCGCAAAGAAGAAGCACATTCCCACCTTTTCCAGAAGCTCTTTGCATTTCTCCGGTTCCTGGTTGATATTCGCGCCGAGCGCTTCCAGGCAGTCCGCCGCGCCGCTCTTCGAAGAGGCCGCCCGGTTGCCGTGCTTGCCGACCTTGACGCCGCCCGCGGCCATCACGAAGGCCGCCGTGGTGGAGATATTGAAGGTGTGCGCACCGTCGCCGCCCGTGCCGACGATCTCCATCAGATCCATGTCGGCGTCCACCTTCACTGCGTGCGCGCGCATGGCCGCCGCGCAGCCCGCGATCTCGTCGCTGGTCTCCGCCTTCGTGCTCTTCGTCGCCAGCGCCGCGAGGAAGGCCGCGTTCTGCGTCTGCGTGGTCGTACCGCTCATGATCTCATTCATCACGGCGTAGGCCTCATCGTAGGTCAGATCCTGCTTGTTTGCGATTTTCTCGATCATCTCTCTGATCATTTTTAATTTCCTCCTGTTCTCTTATTTGATAAAATTTTTCAGTATCTCCTGTCCGTCCGGCGTCAGTACCGACTCCGGATGGAACTGCACTCCGTAAACGGGATAATCGCGGTGCTGCACCGCCATGACTTCCCCGTCTTCCGTCTGCGCTGTTATTTTCAGCACGTCCGGCAGCGTCTCCCGGATCGCGGCGAGCGAGCGGTAGCGGGCCGCCGGAATCGTCTCCGGCATACCCCGGAAGAGCGGACAGCCCGTATCGAGCCGCACCTGCGACTGCTTTCCGTGCATCAGCTCCCGCGCATGCGCGATCGTCGCCCCGAAGGCCTCGCAGATCGCCTGGTGTCCGAGACAAACCCCCAGCAGGGGGATCTCCTTTCCGAGCTCCCGCGCCGCCTCGATGCAGACGCCCGCATCCTTCGGATACCCCGGCCCCGGCGAAAGGATGATGCGCTCTGGCTTCAGCGCCCGGATCTCTTCGATGTTCATCGCGTCGTTGCGGATCACGCGGATGTCCGGTTCGATCATGCCGACGAGCTGATACAGATTGTAGGAAAAGCTGTCATAATTGTCAATCAGTAAAATCATGCGTCGATCCCCTCCTGTGCGATTCTCAGCGCGTTCATCGTGGCCTTCGCCTTGTTGATGCACTCCTGATATTCCTTCTGCGGGACGCTGTCCTCCACGATACCCGCTCCGCTGCGGACGAACACCTTCCCATTCTTCTTGTAAGCGATGCGGATCGCGATGCAGGTGTCGAGATTGCCGGTGAAATCAATGTAGCCGATCGCGCCGCCGTAGATGCCGCGTTTATTGTCTTCGAGCTCATTGATGATCTCGCAGGCCCGGATCTTCGGCGCTCCCGAAAGGGTGCCCGCCGGAAGGATCGCATCCACCGCGTCCAGCGCGTCGCGATCCGCGCGAATCGTCCCCGCCACGGTCGAACCGATGTGCATCACGTGAGAGAAACGCTCGATCGTCATGTATTTCTCCACCTTCACCGATCCAAACTCACTGATCTTCCCGATGTCATTGCGCCCGAGGTCGACAAGCATATTATGCTCTGAGCACTCTTTCTCATCCGAGAGCAGTTCCCGCTCGAGCCGCAGATCTTCCTCCTCCGTCGTCCCCCGCGGCCTCGTACCCGCGAGCGGGAAGGTGTGCAGCGTCCCGTTCTCCAGCTTGACCAGCGTCTCCGGCGAAGCGCCCGCGATCTCGATGTCGTCGCTGGAAAAATAGAACATATAGGGAGAGGGGTTCAGCGTGCGCAGCACCCGGTAAGTGTCGAGCAAACTCCCCTCGTAGTCCGCCTCCAGCCGGTTCGAGAGCACGACCTGAAAAATATCTCCCTCACGGATGTACTCTTTCGCGCGCTCCACCATGCGGCAGTACTGTTCCTCACTGAACAGCTCCCGGTATTCCGAGGTAAAACGCCCCGGTTCCGGCTTCGCCATCTCGCCCTGCGTCAGCAGGCGGCGCATTGTGTCGAGCTCGACCTCCGCGCGGTGGAACTCTGTCTCGAAATTCTCGCAGCTAATGTTCACGATCAGCGTGATCTTCTGCCGGAAATTGTCAAAGGCGATGACCTTGTCGAAGAGCATCAGGTCGACGTCCTTAAAACCCTCCGTGTCCTCCGCATCCAGCTTCAGAGTCGGCTCCGCATACTTCATATAATCATAGGAAAAATATCCCACCAGTCCGCCTGTGAAGGTCGGCAGCCCCTCGATCACCGGACTCTTATGCTCCTCCAGAATTTTCCGGATGTAGTCGTCCGGATGCGCGGTCTCCACCGTGACGGAAGTGCCGTTTCGGATCGTCAGCTTCCCGTTCATGCAGGTCAGCTCGAGCTGCGGGTCATAGCCCAGAAAAGTGTAGCGTCCCCATTTCTGGCTGTCCTCGATCGATTCGAGCATGTAACAGTGGCTGCTGACACGCTTCAGCTTCTGCAGGACGACGAGCGGTGTGTACTGGTCCGCGTACAGCTCACAGCTGACCGGGATACTGCGGTAGCGGCCGTCCAAAGCCAGCGCCCTCGCCTCCTGAAAGTCCGGTTTTAACTTCATTTTGGTCTCCTTCCCGCGTTTGTTTCTGTGGGGCGGGCCGCAGACGTAAACGTCCGCGCACAAAAAAATCGCCCTCGACAAACACTGCTGTCTGTCAAGGACGAGTGATAAACTACCCGCGGTGCCACCTTGCTTTGCGGAGCCCTGCTCCACACTCTCTGCGGAATACTGTCATATTCCCGGCAACTGACGTATGCCCTCACGTCGCAGAATACTCGGCTCTCTGCTTTTCGCCTTTCCCTGCGCCCTCCGCGGTCCATTTGACAATCTGGGTTCGATCCGGCTCTCAGCTCCCCGGACTCTCTGTGCGGCCATAACTGCCTTTATCTCCGCCTCAACGGTTTATAACTAGAATCAGTTTAGCAAACGGGATGGAATGTGTCAAGGGAAAATTATCCGGGTATACTCCGGGTGCATGCCTGCAGCCAATCCCGCTCTTCCTCTGGCAGATATGGTCCCAGTGTCTCATACACCCTCTTATGATAGGCATTCAGCCACGCGATCTCTTCCGGGTTCATCTCCTCCGCCAGGATCGCGTCGCGATCAAAGGGAATCAACGTCAGAATCTCAAATTCAGGAAACTGACCGTACTCATTAGAAGTTCCTTCGACGCAGAGCAGCTCGTTCTCAAGGCGAATCCCGTACTCGCCCGCAATATAAACACCCGGCTCATCGGTCGTCACCATGCCGGGTACGAGCTCTGCTGGAGCCTCTTCTGCCGGAATCCGCGGGCGGAACGCGTTCGGACCCTCATGCACATTCAGAAGATAACCGACGCCGTGACCCGTTCCATGTTTAAAGTCCACGCCAAGCTGCCAGAGCGGCTCCCGGCAGAGCGCATCCAGGGAATATCCAGTCGCGCCCTTCATGAATTTCGCATGGGCAAGATGCAGATTCGCGCGCAGAACCGCGGTATACATCCGCTTCTGTTCCGGCTTCAACGACCCCATCGCGATCGTCCGCGTCGTGTCTGTCGTCCCCTCCAGGTAATGACCGCCCGCATCCACAAGCAGAAAACTCTCCTTTTCAACCGGCACATCTGTCCTGTCCGTGGCCGAGTAGTGTACAATCGCTCCGTGCGGCCCGTAGGCACAGATCGGTGCAAAGCTCTGCCCCAGACAGTGTTCCTGCTCTGCACGGCACGCATCCAGATACTCCGCCGCAGAGAGCTCCGTGAGATCCGCTGCCCCGGTCTTCAGCCGGTACAGGAAACGCGTGAAGGCGACGCTTTCTTTCCGATGCGCCTCACGGATATTTTTGATCTCTGTCTCGTTTTTTACGGCCTTCATGAGCTCCGTCGGATTGGACTGTTCCATAACGACCGTCGACTCCGGCAGCGAACGCAGCAGCCGGCTGTTGATATTTTTTGAGTCCAGCAAAACCTTCCGATCCGCCGGCAGGCTCTCCAGGTCCTTGTAAATCTCGTCATACTCTCTGATTTTCACGCCGTGATCTGACAGATAGTCCCGAATCTCATCTGACACGATAGAGGGACGCACATACCAGATGCAGTTCTCCCGCGTCAGTGTCAGGAAGGAGAGTGTCACCGGCACGCAGGGAATATCCCCTCCCCGCAGGTTCAGCAGCCAGGCAATATCGCAGAGCGAAGCCAGCACGTGGATATCTGCCTGTTGTTCCTCCATCACCAGGCGCACGCGCGCGATCTTGCTGTCCACGGATTCTCCGCTGTAGCGCTCCCCCAGAATAAAAAGCTTCGTATCCGGGATGTCGGGGCGATCCGGCCAGATCCTGCCGACCAGATCTTCAGACGCCACCAAATGAGCCCCCTGTTTGCAGGCTATCCGTTCGAATTCCTGCGCTTTTGAGGCCGCCATGACTCTGCCGTCAAAACCAAGGCATTTCCCCGGTTTCAGCTGCGATTCCACATATTCCGGCACGGTCGGCACGTCCGGCTCTCCCATACGATACAGGGTAATGCCGCTTCCCTTAAGCTGTGCCTCAGCCTGCAGAAAATAACGCCCGTCAGTCCAGAGACCAGCCTCTTCCATGGTGATCACCGCCGTCCCCGCGGAACCGGTAAAGCCGGTCATGTATTCCCGCGCGCGGAAATGCTCGCTGACATACTCCGACTCGTGGCAGTCCGACGAGGGCACAATATAGACATCCACGTGGTATTCCTGCATTTTTTCACGCAGCGCTGCCAGACGTTCCTTAACCTCGCTCATTCCCGCTCTTCCTTTCACTCCCACTCCGCCTTCTGGAAGGCTCTGTATCCCTTATATGCCTCATAAATGTCAGCCTTGCTCGACACTTCCCAGGGGCTGTGCATATTGAGAAGCGCAACGCCGCTGTCGATGACGTCCATGCCGTAATTGGCCGTGATATAGGCGATCGTTCCGCCGCCGCCCTGATCGACTTTTCCGAGCTCTGCAGTCTGCCAGCACACGCCTGCCTCGTCCATAATGCGGCGCAGCGCCCCGATATATTCGGCGCAGGCATCATTCGAGCCGGATTTACCGCGGGAACCGGTGTACTTATTAAATACCATGCCACGCCCCAGGTAGGCGATATTTTTCTTTTCGAACGCGGAAGCATAGTTCGGATCAAAGGCAGCGCTCACATCGGAGGAAAGCATATGGGAATTCTGCAGGCATCTGCGCAGCGCGAGCTCTGAATACTGTCCCGCGAGTGCCATCACCTCAGCCGTCACATTTTCGAAATAACGCGACTGCATGCCGGTCGCGCCCATGCTGCCGATCTCCTCCTTGTCGGTCAGCAGGCAGACCGCTGTGTAAACCGGATGCTCCGCCTCGAGCTGTGCTTTCAGGGAGGTGAAGGCACAGATACGATCATCCTGTCCATAGCCCATGATCATACTCCTGTCAAGGCCGAAATCCCGCGCCGCGCCCGCGGGCACCGCCTCCAGCTCCGCCGAAAGGAAATCCTCCTCCTCGATACCATAGTCCCTTTTCAGAAGTTCCAGAATCGCCTTACGAAAAACTTCCTTCTCCTTCTTTTCCTTCTCATCTTCCCCGGTCTTTACGGGGCGGCTGCCGACGATAATGTTCAGATTTTCGCCCTCGACCACGACGGCGGCCTTCTTCTGCAGCTGCTCGCCAGAGAGGTGGATCAGCAGATCCGAGATGCCGAGCACCGGATCGTCTGCCTTCTCCCCGATCGAAAGCGTGACGAGCGACCCGTCCTTCTTCGCCACGACGCCATGCAGCGCGAGCGGGATCGCCGCCCACTGGTATTTCTTGATACCGCCGTAATAGTGCGTGTCAAGCAGCGTCATCTCTCCATCCTCATAGAGCGGATTCTGCTTCAGATCAAGACGCGGGGAATCGATGTGCGCCCCGAGGATATTCATGCCCTCCTCCAGCGGCTTCGTGCCGATGGCATAGAGAATCACCAGCTTCTTTTTATGCACCGCGTAGACCTTGTCTCCCGGCTGCAGCTTCTCACCGCTTTGCCGGACCTCCTCCAGAGAACGATAGCCCGCTGCCTTCGCCATCTCTACGGTCAGCCCGGCGCACTCCCGCTCGGTCTTTCCCCGCGAGATAAACTGTCGGTACTGCTCTGCGATATCATAGAGTTTCCCACATTCTTTCTCATCATATGTATTCCATGCATTCTTTCGTTCCAATTTTCATGTTCCTCTCTGAACTGATGTCTCCAGTGTATCACCAAATCGCTGTCCTGTCACATAAAAACAGCCCGCGTCGGCAGCCGATTCTGCTGACCGCGGGCCATTCCCACACTTTATAAATCTTCCAGGTTCTCTTTCAGCTTGCCCATGAAGCCCTTTTTCTTCGACTTTGACGTGCCATCGCCCGCCTGGTTCAGCGTATTGCCATTCTCCAGGTCGTAGGCGCGCAGCGCCTCTTTCGCCGCGTGACTCAGATTCGTCGGAACCTCGACCACAAAGGTCACATAGTGGTCGCCGCGCACGTTTTTATTTCTCAGGGACGGCATACCCTTGCCGCGCAGACGCACCCGTGTATCGGTCTGTGTACCGGCCTTCACATCGTACTCGACCTCGCCGTCCACCGTTTTGATGCGGATCGTTCCGCCGAGCGCCGCCTGCGGGAAACTAATCGACACGGTTGAGTAGATATCGGTACCCTGTCTCTGGAACGCCGGATTCCGCGATACGATCACCTCGACCAGCAGATCGCCTCTCGGACCGCCGTTCACACCCGGCTCACCCTTCTCGCGGATGCGGATACTCTGCCCGTTGTCGATACCCGCCGGAATACTTACGGAGATTTTCTTGCGACTCGATGTGTAGCCGCTGCCATAGCACTTCGGACACTTGTCTTTGATAATCTTTCCGCTGCCGCCGCAGTCCGGACAGGTACGCACGTTCTGCACCGTACCGAACAGGGACTGCTGCTGATAGACTACCTGGCCTCTGCCCTGGCACTTCGGACAGGTCTCCGGCGATGTGCCGGGCTTCGCACCGGTTCCGTGGCAGCTGCCGCACTCGTCCTTCAGCGTGATGTCGATCTGTTTCTCGCAGCCGGTCACAGCCTCCTCGAAAGCAATACGCACACTCGCGCGCAGGTCAGCCCCGCGCATCGGGCCGTTCCTCGACCCACGGCTGCGCCCGCCGCCACCGCCGAAGAGATCCCCGAAAATATCTCCGAAGATATCGTTCATGTCCATTCCGCTGAAGTCGAAGCCGCCGCCGTAGCCGCCGGCCCCACCCTGCTCGAAGGCGGCATGACCGAACTGATCGTATTGCCGGCGCTTCTCCGCATCGCTTAAGACCGCATAGGCCTCTGAGGCCTCCTTGAACTTCTTCTCCGCCTCTTTATCTCCGGGATTCATATCCGGATGGTATTTCTTCGCCAGCTTTCGATAGGCACTCTTTAAGGTCGCCTCATCCGCATTCCGGTCCACGCCCAGGACTTCATAATAATCTCTTTTTTCCTCAGCCATAAACCTCGCCTCCCACACAGGAACGCAGACGTGCCTCAGGGCGCGCCTGCTTCCTCATTTTCTTCGTAACAGTTCAGAACAGCATCGAAATGGAAAAACAGACTGTGCAGGTTTACCTGCTAAAGGCTGTATTTTCATTTCGGGATGGGCGGAACGCCTATCAAGCCTCAGACATATGACGCGTAAGCGGCATATAGCCTTCGGAGAAGGCGGTCTGTGGCCTGCTGTTCTGGCAAAGCCCACTACACCTCGCGGTAGTCGCCATCCACGACATCATCCGCTCCTCCGGTCGAACTGCCCGCATCATAACTGCCCTGGCCGCCCATATCCGGACCCGCACCCTGTGCGCCGCCATTCGCCTGCGCTGCCTGCTCATACATCTTCTGGAAGAGCTTCTGCGCCGAATTCATCAGCTCCTCTCTGCCGGATTTGAGCGCGTCAATGTCCGCGTCAGAAATATCGGTCTGGTTCGCCGTGCGTTCCACAACTTCCTTCAGGGAAGCGATCTTCGCCTCGACCTCTGCCTTCTCGGAAGCATCCAGATTCGAGCCGGCCTCCTCAAGCGCCTTCTCCGTCTGGAAGACCATCGCGTCGGCGTCGTTGCGCGCGTCGATCGCCTCTTTGAGCTTCTTATCCTGCGCCTCAAATTCCGCAGCCTCTTTCACTGCCTTTTCAATATCGGAATCGGACATATTCGAGCCGGCTGTAATCGTGATATGCTGCTCCTTACCGGTGCCCAGATCCTTCGCGGAAACGTTCACGATGCCGTTTGCATCGATGTCGAAGGTCACCTCGATCTGCGGTACACCGCGGCGTGCGGGCGGGATGCCGTCCAGGCGGAACTGTCCGAGGGACTTGTTGTCCTTCGCGAACTGTCTCTCACCCTGTACCACGTTGATATCCACAGCCGTCTGGTTGTCGGCCGCCGTCGAGAAGATCTGGCTCTTCTTCGTCGGGATCGTCGTATTTCTCTCAATCAGCCTCGTCGCGATGCCGCCCATCGTCTCGATAGACAGGGACAGCGGCGTTACATCCAGCAGAAGGATGTCGCCTGCGCCCGCGTCGCCGGCCAGCTTGCCGCCCTGGATGGAAGCGCCGAGTGCGACGCACTCATCCGGGTTCAGGGATTTGCTCGGCTCATGACCGGTCAGCTGCTTCACCTTATCCTGCACCGCCGGTACACGCGTGGAACCGCCGACCAGCAGTACCTTGCCAAGCTCAGAGGGGCTGATACCCGCATCGCGCAGGGCCGCCTGCACCGGAGCCGCCGTGCGCTCCACAAGATCGTGAGTCAGCTCATCAAACTTCGCTCTCGTCAGATTCATATCAAAGTGCAGCGGGCCGCTGGCGTTCATGCTGATGAAAGGCAGGTTGATATTCGTCGTCGTCGCAGTGGAGAGTTCCTTCTTCGCCTTCTCCGCAGCCTCTTTCAGTCTCTGCAGCGCCATCTTGTCGGCGCCCAGATCCACACCATTCTGCTTCTTGAATTCGGAGATCATCCAGTCGGTCACCTTCTGGTCAAAGTCATCGCCGCCCAGACGGTTGTCACCGGCCGTTGCCAGCACCTCGATCACGCCATCGCCGATCTCGATGATCGAGACATCGAAGGTGCCGCCGCCGAGGTCATAGACCATGATCTTCTGCTCTTTTTCATTGTCAAGGCCGTAGGCAAGCGCCGCCGCCGTCGGCTCATTGATAATACGCTTAACGTCCAGACCCGCGATCTTGCCCGCGTCCTTCGTCGCCTGTCTCTGCGCGTCATTGAAATAGGCCGGTACGGTGATGACCGCCTCGGTCACCTTTTCGCCCAGATAGTTCTCAGCGTCCGCTTTCATTTTCTGCAGGATCATCGCGGAGATCTCCTGCGGAGAATACTTCTTATCGTCGATCGTCACCTTGGTATCGGTGCCCATGCTTCTCTTGATCGAGGAGATCGTCTTCTCCGAGTTCGTGACGGCCTGGCGCTTCGCCGGCTCTCCGACCAGACGCTCGCCGGTCTTCGTGAAGGCCACGATCGACGGTGTCGTCCGCGCGCCTTCCGTATTCGCGATAACGGTGGGCTTGCCGCCCTCCATAACTGCTACACAAGAGTTTGTTGTTCCCAGATCAATTCCGATTATTTTGCTCATTTTAAATTCCCTCCTATAAATATAATAAAGTTTGATTAGTTGGCTACTTTTACCATGCTGTGCCGGAGCACCGCATCTCTGTATTTATAACCCTTCTGGAACTCCTCGGCGACCACATTCTCGCCAAGCTCCTCGTCGTCCACATGCATCACCGCGTTGTGGAGATTCGGGTCAAATTCCTGTCCGACCGCCTCGATCGGCGTCACGCCCAGATCAGTCAGCGCCGTCACCAGCTGCTTGTAGATCATCTCCATCCCGCTTGCCAGCGGGTCTTCCTTCTGTTCTTCCGGAATCGTCTTCAGGCCTCTCTCAAAACTGTCGAGCACCGGAAGAATCTTCTCGAGCACACTGCTCGCTCCGATAGAGTACATCTGGGACTTTTCCTTGTCCGTCCGGTTGCGGAAATTCTCGAACTCCGCCAGCTGACGCTTCAGCTTATCGGTCAGATCCGCGATCTGTTCATCGCGCTTATCCTTCTTTTCCTTCTTTCTGCCAAAGAAGCTCTTTTTCTCCGAGGCCTCCTCCGCTGTATCTGCAGAATCCTCTGCCGGAGTTTCTTCCGCGGCAGCTTCGCCGTCCGCTGTCTCCTCCTCGGATGCTTCCTCATCCGGCGCTTCCTCTGCCGGGGGCTTCTCCTCCTCAGGAACCTGCTCCTCCGTCAGGATTTCCTCCTCTGAAGGCTCCTGCGTATCAACAGTCTCCTGCTCCATCTCATTCTTCTCGTCCACAGTCATTCCCCCTTTCTTCTATTCCTTATGAAAAACCTCATCCAGCTGATCCATCATCGATTTCAGCTTTCCCATGACATCTTCGTAGTCCATCCTCTTCGGTCCGATAATCCCGATCGTACCCTGCAACCCTTCGCCGAGCTCGTAAGTCGCCGCCACGACGCTGCAGTCCTTCATACTCTTGACCGGAGATTCACTCCCGATATACACCTGGATGCCTTTCTCCTCATTGCTGAGGGTCTCGTTGACCAGGTCCACCAGATTGTGCTTTTCCTCCAGCGTCTGAATCAGCTCCCCGGCTCTCCCGTTCTCCGTCAGCTCCGGATAGCGGAAAATATTGGTAGCGCCGCCGGTGTAGATCTCCATGCCCTCATCTGAGTGAATGACCTCGGCGACTGCGTCCACAACATCACTGATAATATTACTATGGATGCCGGCCTGCTCTTTCATACTGGAAATCATCTGGAGATTGATCTCCTCGATCGTCTTTCCGTTCAGCATCGTGTTCAGCAGAATGTTGAGCTTCAGGATGGTCTCCTCATCCAGCTCCTCGCAAATCGGAATCAGTTTGTTGCGGATCACATTGCCCTCGCCCATGATGACCGCCAGGAGCTGCTTCTCATCCACGCGCGAGAGCTGAATGAACTTGAGCTTGTTCTGATGGTACTGCGGCGTGGAGATCATCGTCGTGTAGTTCGTATCATTCGCGAGCACCTTCACGACCTGCTTGAGCACCTGCTCGAGACGATCTGTCCGTTCAAACATCAGCTCCTTGAGATCCGTGACCTCCTTGTCCTTTTCTTCCATCAGGTGATCCACATACAGCCGGTAGCCCTTGTCCGTGGGAATCCGTCCCGCCGACGTATGCGGCTGAACGATGTAGCCCATCTCCTCGAGATCCGACATCTCATTGCGGATGGTAGCGGAGGAGAGCTTCAGGTCCGAGTACTTTGCAATCGTCCTCGACCCCACCGGTTCACCGGTCTCCATGTAAGTCCGGATGATCGCGTTCAGAATTTTTTTCTTTCTCTCGTCCAGTTCCATGTAAGCTTCCTCCTCTCTCCCTGTTAGCACTCGACATTTGAGAGTGCTAACATTTCCTGTAAACTAAAATAGCACCCCGAGGGGTGCTTTGTCAAGTGCTAATTATGAATATTTTATGAAAAGTCATCGCGTCCGCAAAAACTCATACTCGCGCAGGGCATCCTCGTTGTCCGGATACGACTCCAGATAGCTCTCCATCAGCGATTTCGCCGTCTCCCAGTCACTCTGATACTCATAAACCGCGATGCGCATCGCGAGCAGCTGCTGCAGCACGTCGCTGTCGCCGAGGGCAATTCCTGCCTCAATCGTCGCGAGCGCTTCTTCGTACTGCTCCTGTTCCGTCTGATAGGAGGCAACCTTTGCATAGGCATCCGGGTGTTCCGCTTCGTCCGTCGTGAGATAGCTCTGATAAAGCGTCAGCGCATAGTCCTTATTGCCCATCTCCCAGTACAGCTCTGCCTGCCAGTAGATTCCCTCCGGATCGCCGTCCGCCGTAGCCTCCTCGAGATAAGACTTCGCTGACGAGTAGTCTTCCATATAATAAGAAAGCCGTCCGAGCATGACCAGATCCTTTTTGGAGGTCATATCCATCGCTGCGGTAAAGTCCGCGTTCGCGGCTTCCTGATCTCCCGCCTCCCGGTACAGAAGGCCTCGGGTCAGGTAGATCTCGGCGCTCTTCTTCAGGTCGAGGATCGCGCTGCAGAGTTCGATCGCCTCCGTGAGCTCACCGCTGCGGTAGAGCGCCGCCGCCTTGTAAGCCGCGATATCAAGTTCCAGGCTTCCCGCATGCATGTCCGCCAGGCTGAGCGCCTCGTCATATGCATCGATCGCCGCCTCATAATCGCCGGACGCGGCCAGAGACATTCCCTCCGCGCGCAGCGCAGTCTGCTGCTCCCGCTGCTGTGCGCTCGTCCCGCAGCCGGTCAGCAGACCAGCGCTTATCATCATCGCCATAAACAGCGCCCAATACTTTCTCATCCGTTCTTCCTTTCCCAAAATGTCGGATTCATCGTGCACCAGAGAATCACGCGGCGCGGCAGCCTCTCATAATGCTGCCCCATCCGGTATCCGAGAAATTTTCCCGCACTCTGCGTCAGTACCTGTGCTGTCAGCCACGGTTTCCCGATCTGCACACAATAACACAGACTCTTCTTTACAAGCCGGATCCCCTCCGACTCGGAGCGCAGACCGCCGAACACCTCCGGGTGCATTGTCTGGGATACTGCAAGGTCAAAGTTCCGGTGGAACTGCTGCAGCGCGCTGTAGTTGTGGGAATGATACACACGCGCATCCGCGCAATAGGCAATTCGTCCGCCGGCCTGCACGAGCTTTCCCGCAAATATCATATCCTCATTAAAAATGGTTTGCTTCGTGAAGCCGCCGAATTCCAGGTATTTATCCCGCCGCCAGGCTGCACATACGTTAGAACAGAAGAAAGTCTTGATGCCAAGCTCATCCAGGTCAGGAAGGCCCTTCAAGCGACTTTCCGCCGGATAATTGAAGCTCCTGGTATAGCGCTCCACCTCCCGGCATTCTTTTCGCGGAAGCTGACGCGCGTAGGCCGCCCACACGGCAGAATCCGCAAAGGGACGCAAGAGCTCCTCTATCAGCCTTGTATCCGCAGGCAGCGCGTCCTGCGTCATACAGACGACGATATCCGCTTCCGACAGCCGAAACCCCTGATCCCGTGTGCCGCCATGGTCGAAGTCCTCCTTTTTCAGGTGATGGACTTCCACATTTTCATATTTTTCATCCAGCCCCACCGGGAAGTACACTTCCTCCGTGTTCATCAGGATCATCCGGTGAATCGGATATTTCTGCGCCTTCAGCCGGTCGAGCAGCTTTTCAAGCTGAGCTCCCGGTCGGTATACGGGAATCAGCACATCTACTTTCCACTGCGTCATTTTTCTATTCCACCGTCACGGATTTCGCAAGGTTTCGCGGCTTATCGACGTCACAGCCCTTCGCAAGCGCTACATAGTAAGCGAAAATCTGCAGCGGAATCACCGCCAGCGAGTCCGTGAAGTACGGGTTTGTCTTCGGTATGTAAATCACGTAATCCGCTGTCTTTTCACAATCGGTGTGCCCCAGATTGGTCACTGCCATCACGAAAGCGCCCCGGCTCTTCACTTCTACGACGTTGCTGAGCGTTTTCTTGTAGAGATCCTCCTGCGTCATGATCGCGGCCACAAGCGTGCCCTCCTCAATCAGAGAAATCGTACCGTGTTTGAGCTCGCCGGCCGCATAGGCTTCCGAGTGAATATACGAAATCTCCTTGAGCTTCAGGGAGCCCTCCAGAGAGATCGCGTAATCGATACCCCTTCCAATGAAAAATACGCTCTTCGCCGCCGCGTAGCGGTTTGCAAAGCGCTGCAGACGCTCCTTGTTCGCCAGCACCATCTCAATCTGATCCGGCAGTTTCTGCAGATCACGAATCAGGTCAGCCATCTCCTCCCCGCTAATGGTACCCCGGACATCCGCAAGGCGCATGGCCAGCAGGTAGAGCGCCACCAGCTGCGTACTGTAAGCCTTCGTCGTCGCGACGGCGATCTCCGGACCTGCCCAGGTATACATGACATGATCTGCCTCGCGGGCGATCGAGCTGCCAACCACATTGACAATGCCGAGCACTGTGACGCCCGGATGCCGCTTCGCCTCCCGGAGTGCCGCCAGGGAGTCCGCCGTCTCACCCGACTGGCTTATGACAACGACCAGGGTATTCTCGTCAAGGATCGGCCTGCGATAACGGAACTCACTCGCCAGATCAACCTCCACCGGAATACGCACCATACCTTCGATCACATATTTCCCGGCCACGCCCACATGATAGGCGGAACCGCAGGCCACGATATAGATCTTGCGTATCGCAGCAAGCACCTCCTCATTCATCCCGAGCTCCTCGATGACAATCTTTCCATCGCGGATCCGCGGATTGATGGTATCGCGCACAGCCTTCGGCTGCTCATGGATCTCCTTGAACATAAAGTGTGCATAGCCGCCCTTTTCTGCCGCGTTAACGTCCCACTCGATCCGCGTAGACTCCTTTTCAAGCTCCTCGCAGTCAATATTATAGAAATGAATCTCATCCTTTGTGAGCTTCGCAACCTCCTCATTCTGAATGAAATAGACATCACGCGTATATTTCAGGACAGCCGGCACGTCGGAAGCGATAATATTCCCATGGCCGCACTTACCGACAATGAGCGGACTGTCCTTGCGGACGGCATAGAGTTCATCCGGATGCTCGCGGAACAGAATGCCAAACGCATAGGAGCCCTCCACGCGCTGCATGACCTTCAGCACTGCCTCCAGCGGATCCCCCTTATAATAATAGTCGAGCAGATGCGCAATCACTTCGGTGTCCGTCTCGGACACAAACTCATAACCTCTGGCGAGCAGCAGCTTACGGAGCTTTATATAGTTCTCTATGATTCCATTGTGGACGACCACGATGGATTTATCCTTATTAAAATGGGGATGCGCATTCTCATCACTCGGCGATCCGTGCGTCGCCCAGCGCGTATGACCGATTCCCAGAGTTCCGGGCAGTTTCTCGCCGCCATGAGACAGTTCGCGCAGCACCTGCAGCCGGCCGACCGATTTCATCACGTGGATCTCTTCTCCATCATAGACCGCAAGCCCCGCCGAGTCATAACCCCGGTATTCCAGCTTTTCCAGGCCGTCCAGCAAGATGGGCGCAGCCTGCTCCGTTCCGATATATCCAACGATTCCGCACATGGTTTCTCCTCCTTATAATCCATTCCTATGTAAAAGGCGAGGAAAGTATCCATACCCCCTCGCCTGTCCGTCGTTTAATACCCGGTGTCCGCTGTGATCTGCGCCGCAATCTCCTTTACCTCATCGGAGGGTTCGTAGTCGGAGTTGTTGAACAGATATTCATGCAGCTGTTTCACATTCTCCTCCAGATCAACCGGTACAACGCAGGAGCCCTTTCCGCTGATCGTGGATGAAACCTTATCGAATGGGAATCCTGTCGTATCCACAATGTCATAGGTGAGCAGCTCCGGCGCCATCGCAATAAGCTCTTCATTCGTATAGTTCGTCGCTACCAGCGGGAAGACGGCATTGATAATCTCATTAATCGTCGAAATATCCGTTTCCTTCGCTTTGCTGACCAGCTGCAGGATCACCTCGCGCTGGCGTTCTGTTCTCTTGAAATCGTCGCCCGCCGTATAGCGGATGCGGCAGTAGGACGTTGCCTGCACGCCATCCAGCGTCTGCAGACCGGCTGAGGTAAGTGCCGTCGTCTCGATGCCGGTGACCTCCGAGGTCTCGACGATGTAGTTGTTCAGGTGCTCGAGCTCCGCCTCGTCCACATCGATCTCAACACCGCCCAGATAATCGACGGTCTTCGTCAGCCCCAGGAAGTCCACGCTGACATAATACTGAATGTCCAGATCAAGGTTCATATTCAGCATGCTGATGGCCTGCTCCGGACCGCCGGCTGAATAGGCGCCATTACATTTATTGTACTTGCCGTTTGCAAGATTCAGATACGTATCACGATAGACGCTGACCAGCTTTACTTCCTTTGTATCGTTGTTGATACTGGCGATAATGATCGTATCACTGCGGTTTCCGCTGCCCAGCTGCCCTGCCTGACGGGTGTCGAGTCCGAACAGCGCGATCGTCGTGTAGCCCGACATCGTCTGCACCGTCGACTCCTGGATCGTCTCGTTGACCTGAATCTCTTCCGTATCTACATCCGGTCTCTGCAGGGTATCCAGCTTACTGACCACCCAGAAACCGATTATCAGCACAAGGATGGCCACAAGCTCCACGCCAAAGATGATCAGTCTCCTTTTCTTCTTTCCCTTCTTCTTCTGAGAGGCTCCTTTTCTGCCTGTGGAGGCATGTTTTCCTGAGGACGTTTCCGCCTTGCGTGAAGCGCTCTTTCTGGAGCTTGTTTTTTTCACAGTCTCTTTTGCCATGATTCATCCTTTCTACGCCTGTTAATAAGCATTCTTATTGACAAACCCCTTGAAGAAGGTCTGGATCAGAATCCGTACATCCAGCCCTATCGTCCAGTTCTCAATATAGTACAGGTCGTATTCAATTCTCTTTTTGATCGATGTATCTCCCCGGTATCCGTTTACCTGCGCCCAGCCGGTCATTCCAGGGCGAACCTGGTGTTTGATCATGTAGCGCGGAATCTCTTCGCGGAATTTCTCCACAAAAAGCGGACGTTCCGGCCTGGGTCCCACCAGGCTCATATCGCCCTTCAGGACATTGAACAGCTGCGGCAGCTCATCAATGCTGGTCCGGCGGATAATCCTTCCGACTTTCGTCACTCTGGGATCATCCCGAACAGTCCATGCCCGTTTCTCACTGCTCACAGACTGCACTTCCATTGAACGGAACTTATACATCTGAAAGGTCTGGTTATGGAGCCCTACACGCTCCTGTTTATATATCAGCGGCCCTCTGGATGTCGACTTGACCAGAATCGCCGTAACCAGCATAATCGGTGAAAAAACAACAATTGCAACAACAGCACTCACGATATCCATAGCGCGCTTGCAGACCATATTGAAGGTGTTCGTGAGCGGCACATGGCGGATATTGATTACCGGAAGTCCCTGCAGATCCTCCGCATAAGGTCTGGTCGGGATAATCTCGTTGTAATCCGGAACGAATTTTGTGTGTACGCCGGACTTCTCACAGGTCGCAACAATGCGTTTCAGCTTGTAATACTCCCGCAGCGCCATCGTGATCGCGATCTCATCCAGCCGGTTATTCTCCAGGATCTCGCCCAGCTCCTCGGTTGTGCCTATTACCTGCACTCCCTTATAAGTGTATCCGATCTCCCGGTTGTCATCCAGAATGCCGTATACCCGGTAGCCCCACTGCGGGTTAACAAAAATCCGGTCGATGAACTCCTCCGCCGCGCTGCTGTACCCCACAAAAATAATATGGCGCAGATTGAAGCCACTCCGTCGCAGATGCCGCAGGAAAAGCCGGATCAGATTTCTCACGAACGTTTCCAGCACGATGTTGATCACATAGAAGTAGAACAGCATCGACCTGGAGTATTCCGTCGCGTAATCGTTGTAGTCGCGCAGCAGGAAAAACACGCCCATGATAAGCAGCAGACCGACCGTATTCGCTTTTACGATGTTGCCGCCCTCCAGCCTGCGCCCCTGTACGCGCTTCGGCGTGTACAGATTGAAGGCCAGATACAGTACCAGATACAGCGGGACGATGCCAACCAGCGTCAGCATGTACTGCTGAAAGCTTAAGCCCCGCGGATCCCGCAGCACGAGGAATTTGAAGACCCAGGACAGCACATACGATACACAGATGACCAGGGCGTCGACTGCAACCTGCAGCCGATTGAAATAACGCTGATTATCCTTAATCATAAATACTCACCCGTTGTTCCTCCTTTGTTCCCGCCTATGAGGGCAGGCGCAGAATATTTCTCCACAGCTCCAGCTGGAGCCGCGCGCACACCGGAATGTGCTCCGCGCGGAAGAAAAAGCGCCGGTCACGGTTTGCTCTGCACAGGGCGATTCCCCGCTTCAGACCTCTCAGGTAATCCCTGCCAAAGCCCTTCTTTACAAAATACAGATATTTTATCAGATATCCTGCCAGCAAAAACGGCATGTTCAGCAGGACCTGCGGTAATGGCATATTCTTGTATATGATATAAATACTGTTTCCCGCCGCATATCCCACCTTGAAGCTGTTGTGGCGGGATCCGCTCGAAGCGCTGCCCATGTGGTATACTTTTGCGCGTGGCTCATAGCGGTTTTCATATCCCATGAGTCTGGCGCGCCAGCAGATATCTACATCCTCAAGATAGACAAAATGCGCTTCGTCGAAGCCTCCCAGCTTCTCAATGACGCTCCTGCGGTAAATAGCTGCTCCCGCACAGGAAGAAAAAATCTTTCCTCCCTTCGGCCAGGCGTCCGCGGGCTTTCCTTTTCCCCTGGAAAAAGCCCAGCCAAGCGCACAGTAAAGATCACCCGCGCTGTCCAGAAGCGCTCTGTCCTGATACTGGAGCATACAGGCCTGACAGGAGAAGCACCTTTTATGCCTGCGGATCGCGGCAAACAGTCTCGCCGCAAAATCCGGCTCTGCCTCCGTATCATTATTCAGCAGAATCACATATTTACTCTTTGCCCGCCGGACCCCCTCGTTCACCGCACGGCTGAAACCATAGTTCTGATCCAGGGAAACCAGCTCGCACTCCGGGAATTTCCGGCTTATATAGTCCTGACTCCCATCGGTGGAACCATTATCCACCACAATCACCTGGGCGTTCACGCCCTTCTGGTTCAGAGCAGAGTGAAGGCACGTATCCAGCACCGCCATTCCGTTATAATTGGGAATCACAATCGTTACATCCGGCATCTTCCGTTCTCTCCCTAATAAATTTCCCCCTATCCGGAAATCCGTATCCTTCAACGAGAGATTCGGGTTATAATATCCATCCGGTTCTTTCAGGAATTCTTTCCATTTTCTGGAGAACTGCGCTGCCGGTCTTACATTTCTGCGTCTGGGCGCCCGGCCCTTCTGCAGAATAAATACTGCTCCCGGCTCATATACATTACGAAGACCGAGTCGCTCCAGCTTCAGACACAGATCCACATCCCGCATCCGCTCCTCCACATCTTCAGAAAATCCGCCGACCTTCAGGAAGCTGTCCCTTCTCACCATCATGGCCTGACCGGACAATGCATGATAGTTCTGCTGCAAAACCGCCTTGTGGAAATAGCCGGTGTAGCCGGCCTTCAGGCCCTCAAAGGCGACGCCTGCCTGACCGTTTAATCCGATAATCCGGGCTCCGTATCGCAGCCGCAGACCGCTGTCATATACTCTGCCTCCCACTGCGCCAACGCCTTTTCTCTGCGCATTTCCGAGAAGCAACTCCATGTAATCCGCACCGGTCGTACCGATCCGGCTGTCCAGAAACAGCAGGTACTCGCTTTCCAGCTTTTCGGCAAGGCTGGTAAATGTTACAGATTTGTTACACGCACCAGTACAATATACTACTTTAATCGGAATTTGTCTATATTCTTTGATAAAATTTAAAACGGTCTTATTTTTCTTCGGCATGTCCAGAAGCATCAGCATTTCAAAATTCGTATAAGTCCGCCGCTTTGAAACTGCCCTCAGGAATTTTCTCAGCTTTCCGATATCCGGCGCCCCCAGCAGCACAATGCAGACCTTCGGCACCGAACAGAGCGTGTAGTGAATGCGGTAAAATCCCGCATTTTCCATGCAATCCACCCGTGCATCCTCGCCGCAGCGCTTAAGATGTGCCTCCAGAGCCCGTCTCCCCGCCTCAGCCGCATAGGACTTATTCTGTGCGTCCCCGGCCGTCGAGCCCTCGCTGCAGCGCCAGTGATACAGGATCTGCGGGATATGCCCGATCTTCTCTGTCTGTTCCACGCAGCGCAGGACAAAATCATAATCCTGTGCGCCGTCAAACTCCCCCCGGAAACCGCCGACGCGCTCTGCCAGCTCTCTTTTTACGACAAGAAAATGACAGATATAATTGTTGCTGCGCAGCAGCTCCGGATTGTAATCCGGCTTAAAATGCGGCTGAAAGAACGTTCCGGAGTCCGGGCTCAGCTTATCCTCGTCCGTGTAGATCAGCTCCGGCCGGGGATCGCTCTGCAGCAGCTCTGCCACTTCAAAAAGCGCATGCTCTTCCAGAACATCGTCATGATCCAGCAATG
>MSHD01000032.1 GCA_001941045.1 Lachnospiraceae bacterium Zagget2 | reverse complement strand
CTTTGTGTACTCCATCAGACTGTCGAGATCGCCCGGCGTGATGTTACCAAAGATCAGAGCTGCACGCAGAGCCACGGATACGACATGCACAACCGAGGTGATCTCGTCGCCGAGCAGCGTCACACGCACGTTAAAGCCAGTCTTGTATCCGGCGTCGATCAACTGCTGGCAGATGCCGCCGGTGCAGGTTACAAAGATACCCTGGGACTGATAGCTCTTGACCAGAGCCACAGCCTCCTCCTTCGTCGGAGCCGCGTTGATCAGAACCGCCACGCCCGGGATGTCACCGGTGACCAGCGGCACGCCCAGCTCACGAATCCAGGCATCGGAGAAGCTTCCGACATAGGGCTCCGCATAGGGCTCCGCACCGTCGATATACTTCATGGCCTCAATGATCTCCGCCGCCAGCGCGGTGCCGATGCCCGCCTGGAAGACATTGTGGAGACGTTCCTTGCGCTCCATCATGCTCTTGATTCTGCCGCCGAGCGCTTCCTGTACCTCGCCCAGCTTCGTCAGCTTCTCGCCGGTCACTGCATAGTAGCAGGGCAGGCAGTATGCCGTCTGCGGAAGAGACACCTCTTTGTCAGTGCCATATTTCTCGACTGCTTCCGTAACAGCTTTCTCGGCCCACGCATACATTTCCTGTGAGCCGCCAAATACTCTGTCAAATAATGTCACGATGTTACCTCCATACGTATTTATCGGTTTATTGTTCCAGTATCTCCTTGATCTTCCGAATCTCGTCGGTGGCGGTCGGGCTCACGTCATAGGGAGCCTTTCCCTGTCGGTCCGCGTCGATCACCTCGGCATTGTAATGGATAAAGCCGAGCAGATCCTCCGCGGGAATCCGGGAGCGCACAAACTCCTCGTCCTCCGCGCCGCGCACCTTGTTGGCCACCACGCGCACCTGACGGATTCCCAGATCCAGAGCAAGTCGTTTTACATTTTTGTAGGTCTGCACACTTCGCGCGCCCGGTTCGATAACCACCACAAACTGCTCCATGACCTCGCAGGTGCCGCGGCCTAAATGCTCCAGACCGGCCTCCATATCCATGATGACCACTTCATCGCGGTGAATCACCAGGTTACTGAGAATCCGCCGCAACATCACGTGCTCCGGACAGACGCATCCGCCGCCCCCGGTCTCCACCGTCCCGAGCGTCAGCAGCTTGACTCCATTATAGGTCTTGCTGTAGGTATCGGGAATGTCGCTCACCTTCGGGTTCAGTTTGTAAAAGGTATTGTCCGGGCCTGCGCCGGTCCGCTCCTCCACGAGCTTTCGCATCTTGGAAATCGGGATGATCGAGTCCAGCACATCCTCCGGGAATCCCAGGGCGAGCCCCAGGTTCGCGTCCGGGTCTACATCTGCGGCCAGAACCGATTTTCCTTCGTCCGCGTAGAGCCTCGCGAGCGTCGCCGCAAAGGTCGTCTTGCCGACTCCTCCTTTACCGGTAACCGCAATCTTCATGTCCACACCTCTTTACTGTCAGATTTAGATACCTAACGCCGTTCTCTTGGCTTCGATACGCTCAATGATGCCATTCTCGAGTTTCTCCATGTCGGTCTCAATCGTGAAGGCAGCCTCAACCCAGTCGCGCACGCCTGCGGTCAGCCAGTACAGCATCTCGCTGGAACCTGCCACATAAGGATCGATGCCGAGGAAGGTATCAATACCGGTGGAAACAACATAGTTGCCGATGGAAACTGCCTTCTCAGACATCCACTCCGGCGCGCAGCCGACAACCGGCAGCTGACCGATGTTCCAGCCGGAATCCTTTGCAAGCTCGGATACCAGAATCATCATACGACTGATATCCACGCAGGAGCCCATGTGCAGCACCGGCGGGATGTCCGCCAGCTCGCAGACTCTCTTAAGCCCCGCGCCGCAGTACTTCTTCGCGCGCTTGTCCATCAGGCCGGCTCTGGCAGCAGACTGCGCCGAGCAGCCGGAGGCCACGACGATGATATCGTTCGCAATCAGCTTCTTCATCAGCTCGATGTGAGAGCGGTCCGGACGCACCTTCGGGTTGTTGCAGCCAACCATCGCGACCGCGCCGCGCAGGACGCCGGAGCGCACACACTCGACCAGCGGCTTTAAGGTGTTCAGCTCATCGACCTGGCTGTTCGTGACCGTGTCAAGAGTCTTCTTGATCGCCTCGACGGAGTAACCAACCGTCGCATGACTCTTCAGATCCGGTATGTAGACAAGCTCCGGCTTGCGGTTCTGGAAGTTTTCAACCGCCTCCTTCACAATCGCCTTCGCCTTCTCAGCTGCGGTTCCGACATCAAAGCGGACAAACTCGGAATCCGGCATCTGCGCGATCGGGGAGGTCGTGATAAATTTCGTATGGAAGCACTTGCTAAGGGGGCCAAGTGCCGGGAAGATACACTGCACGTCGACGACAATCGCCTCGCAGGCACCGGTCAGGACCACGTTCTCCTGCTGCAGGAAGTTTCCTGCCATCGGGATGCCGCGGCGCATCGCGACTTCATTGGAAGTACAGCAGACGCCGGATACGGTGATGCCCTTCGCTCCGAAGGACTTCGCGTAAGCGATGAGGTCCGGGTCTTCCGCGTACTCGCAGATCATCTCGGAAAGCGACGGATCATGTCCGTGTACAACGATATTGACATTCTCAGCATTCATAACGCCAAGGTTTGCCTCGGTCTCGATCGGCTTCGGCGTGCCAAACAGAACGTCTGAGAACTCGGTGCCGCACATGGAACCGCCCCAGCCGTCACACAGGCCGGCACGCAGAGACTGACGCACCAGCGCTTCCGGCTTGGAGGAACATCCCATATGAGTCATATGCATCGAGCAGGACACCTCGCGGTCGATCGCGCGCGGCTCGATCTCCGCCTTGTGCCAGAGTTCTCTGGTATGCTTCGGCGCACGGCTCAGCCAACGGGATACGCCGAAGGGCTTGCCGTACTCCATGAGAGCCATCTCCGCCACCTCATGCGCCACCTCATAGATGTCGCGATACTCGGTCCGGATGCCCCACTCTTTCGCGATGCGAATCAGCTTCTCGGGATCTTTCACCTTGTAGGCGCCGTCCTTGCTGGAAGCGTACAGGGTGTGGCAGATCTCACGGCCATGATCGGAGTGCGTCGCGGCGCCGCCCGCCGTGAAGCGCAGGAAGTTACGTCCTACGATACCATGTACATCGCAGCCGCAGATGCCTCTGGGTGCCTTCGGGGTAATGCGGCAGGGTCCCATCGTGCAGATACGGCAGCAGATACCCTGCTCACCGAATTTGCAGTGCGGAGTCTGGTTCTTTACACGCAGCTCCCAGGAATCTGCGCCAACCTTATCACGGGTGGCCTGCAGCTTCTGCACTGCCTCTGCCATCTCGTGCACATATGTCAGTCTGAATTCTTCACTCATGCTTTTTCTCCTAATAACAGTTTTGTCTTTGTTTACAGTTGCAATTGATCCACGATCTTACGAAGCGCAGATTTCACCGGATTGTCGGCGGGAAGCTCCGTGGTGGGCGTTCCCTCGCTGTCGTACTCGAACACCTCGTCGTCCTGCGGTACGACTCCCAGAAGCGTCAGGCCCTGCTTCTCAATCTCTTCCTGAATCCCATCTGTGAGAACACCTTTCGGCGCCCGGTTCACAATCAGGCCGACCTTCTGCGGCTTCAGCCCGCATTCCGGTATGAGCTTCGCGATGCGCCCGACCGCCTGGATTCCCCGGCGGGAGCTGTCGCTCACCAGAATCACAATATTCACATTCGGGAGAATCCCGCGGCTGATGTGCTCCATCCCCGCCTCATTATCCACGATCACATAATTGTAATTCTGCGCACGCCTCGCGACCTGTGTCGACAACAGGCCATTCACAAAGCAGTAGCAGCCTTTTCCCTGCGTGTGTCCCATGACCAGCAGGTCGTAGTCGTCCTCCTCCACAAGGGCGGAGTCAAAACGGAACTCTGTATAGTCCTGCTTGGACATCCCCTTCGGGATCGGGCTTTCCCTGGCCGTCTCTGAATTTTCCAGCTCATCGCGAATATCGCCGAGCGTCATCTCGACCTCAACGCCAAGCACTTCATTGAGATTTGAGTTCGCATCCGCGTCGACCGCGAGAATCGGACCCTTCTTCTGCTGGGCGAGATACTGGATCAGCATGCCGGTCAGTGTCGTCTTTCCGACGCCTCCTTTGCCGGCCACTGCAATTGTCTGCGGCATATTGTCACCTCCTGTCTGTTAAGTTTGTTGAATCCCTTCTGCCTTCTCCTTTTGTTTCCCCGTGAATCACCCCTGCTTTCTCTTACGCGACCTTTCCGGTCAGTCCTCCGAGCAGTTGATCTTTACAACCGAATTCGCCAGGTCGACCATGGTAATAGCCCCTTCCACGACGACCTCAGCTCCCATGATGTCGCGGATACGAATGGCGGTACCCTCCACATCAATCCTGCTCGCGTTTCGAATCAGGATACTTTCTTCTTCCTGTTTCCTTCCATATACTGTTGCAAGACACATAAAAATCAGCCTCCTATTGTATCAGAGACAGCGCGATCGAGAGCCGCATGTTGCCCTTTTCAAAATCCTCCACGCCCTTCTCGACCTGCGCAGCCGCCTCTTCCTTGCCAGCCTCTCTTAAATGCTGGGCGATCGCAGACAGCTCCTGCGCATGATGCCGGTTGTGATCCAGCATGTAAGCCAGGACAGCGGTATCCTCATCCTTTGGCTGCTCGCCGTGGGTATGCTCATGGCAATGATCATGATTGTGCTCATGGCAATGCTCATGTTCATGGTCATGATCATGTCCGCCGCACCCGCATCCACAATGGCTATGGTCTTCGTTCGTCATGTGCATTGGCAAAACCCTCCTTTCCATCGTCAAATTCACACCCGGAATCACAACCGGATCCAACATGTGTTAATTTTTTGACATTGTTTTATCCATTATACCCCCATAGGGGGATTTTGGCAAGAGAAAAAACTAAATTCCTGCCTGCTCAAGCAGCGCCGGTACCTTCGACTCCCAGCCGAGTGCCATGATGTGCACGCCCTGACAGTAAGGCCGGCACTCGCGGATGATGCGCGCCGCAATCTCCACGCCGGTGATACCCGCCTTCGTCTTCTCTTTATCGGCCTTCAGCTCGTCGATCATCTCCTGCGGGACATGAATACCGGCGACATTGTCGTTCATATATTTCGCCATACCTGCCGACTTCGGAATCACGATGCCGAGCTGCACCGGCTTGCCGAACTGGCTTGCCTTTTCCATAAATTTAATAAATTTCTCCGGCTCATAGACCGCCTGCGTCTGGAAATAATCCGCGCCCGCGCGCACCTTCCGCTCCATCTTGGAAAGCTGCGCGTCGACCGAATCGCTGCACGGCGATACGACCGCACCCTTCGCGAATTTCGGCGGCTCGCCGACCAGCTCATTTTCTCCCAGGTCGACGCCCTGCTCGAGCAGGCAGGCTGTATGGAGCAGCGAGACGGAGTCGAGGTCAAAGACCGGCTTTGCCTACGGATGGTCTCCGAGCTTCGTGTGGTCGCCGGTCAGCAGCAGAACATTCTCGATGCCCAGCATCGCGGCGCTCAAAAGATCGGACTGCAGCGCGATCCGGTTCCGGTCGCGGCAGGTCAGCTGAAAGATCGGCGTCAGGCCCTCGTCCAGCAGCGCCTTGCAGGTAGCGAGCGAGCCGAGACGCATGACCGACGACTGGTTGTCGGTCACGTTGACCGCCGTGATGCCGCCAAGGTAAGTCTTCGCCTCCTCAAGAAGATGCTCAATGTGAATACCCTTGGGCGGGCCGACCTCCGCGGAAACTACAAATTCACCCCGTTCAAATAATTCTGTTATCTTCATCTTTTATCACTCCTATATTTCATCGTCAGTCGCATAGTTCCGGATCTGAGTCGGGCAGTTCAGCGCGTCCAGCCGACCGATCTTCTCGAGGCGCCGGTAGATGCGCTCCCAGCCGCATTCCATATCGCTGTCCACCTCGCATTTTCCATGCTTCGCGCCGCCGCACTGGCCGTTGACCAGGCTCTTGGAGCAGGCAGTGATCGGACAGATGCCGCCGGTCAGGTTGAGGTAGCACTCGCCGCACTGGCCGCAGTCATATTCAAGCGGCGTGACGCCCTGCGCGCCCGGAAGCCTCACCGTATCGCAGCCCGCTAGGACGGTCTTCTCCTCCAAATAAGCCGCGACCGTCTGTACGCCGACGCCGCAGGAAAAGACCATAACCAGATCCGCGGCCTCAATCTGCTCCTTATATTTCGATAGGCGCAGCTCCATGTTCTCAGGATTACAGATATAGTCGGTCGTCACCACGCCGCATACCTGTCCTGCCGACGCAAGCTCCGTCTGCAGATCAGCCGCCTCCTCCAGCGGAAAATAAACTTCTCTGCAGCCATGGCAGTTGATGATGAAAACCTTTTTCCCTGCCGTCAGGGAACGGATGGTATCTTTATCCTTTAACTGTGTTATCAGCATATCACTTCATCCCCCTTACCGCGGCTTTTCCGGCCTTGATCTTCGTCACAAGCGGAATCTTCGAGGAACAGATATATTCGCAGCAGCGGCACTCGATGCAGTCCATGACGCTCTTTTCCTTCATGCCCTGCCAGTTCTCTTCATCCGCATATTTTGCGAAATACAGCGGGTAGAGCTCCATCGGACAGACGTCCACGCAGCGTCCGCACTTGATGCAGGACTGCTCTGCCGTATGGTCGGTGTCCACCGCGATGATGCCATTCGAGCCCTTCATGATCGGAACATGGAGATCGGAAAGCGGGAAGCCCATCATCGGTCCGCCGGCTTTATAGGTAACATCGTCGCCCTTCACGCCGCCGCAGTAATCAATCAGCGCCTGCGTGTCCGTGCCAATCTTCACAATATAATTGCCGGGATGCTTCAGGCGCTCGCCGGTCACCGTCACGACACGTTCGATGAGTGGCATACCCCTCTGAATCGCATCGGAAATCGCCTTCGTCGTGCTGATATTGCTCACAACGCAGCCGACATCCGCCGGCAGCCCGCCGCTCGGCACCTGCCTCTTCATCACGTTCTTGATCAGCATCTTCTCCGCGCCCTGCGGGTACTTCGTCTTCACCGTGACAACGTCCAGATTCTCATAGGGAGCAGTCTTCGCCTGCATCAGCTCGATCGCGTCGGGCTTATTGTCCTCGATGACGATCCGCCCGCGCTCCGCGCCGACCGTCTTTACGATCGCCCGCAGGCCGAAGACCACGTCGTCCGCGAACTCGAGCATTACCCTGTGATCCGCGGTCAGCAGCGGCTCACACTCGCAGCCGTTCAGAAGGATCGTGTCCACCGGCTTTGCGGGTTTCAGCTTGACCGAGGTCGGGAAGCCCGCGCCTCCCATACCGACGATACCTGCTTCCTTCACAATGTCGATAATCTCTTCCGGCGTCAGTTCCTCCAGCAAAGCATGGGGCTTCACGGACTCATCGAGCGTATCCTTCCCATCGGAACGAATCACGACAGCCGGACATTCGCCTCTGGTCGCATGAGCACGCGTCTCAATCGCGATGACCGTGCCACTGACGCTTGCGTGCACCGGACTTCTGATAAATCCGGCCGCCTCGCCGATCTTCTGCCCGACCTTCACCGTGTCGCCCACGGCCACCACCGGATTCGCCGGCGCGCCCGCGTGCATTGAAAGCGGAATCGCCACAATCTCCGGCTCCGGGAAGTGTTCCAGCGCAAGATGCTCGGTAAGACCTTTTCGTTCCAGCGGATGGACGCCGCCATAGTAGCCCTCGAGCCGGTTCTCGCGAATCGACTTTACATACTCGTTCACAAACTTAACATCAGCCTTCGAGTAATCCCGCAGCTGCACCGGCTGCGCGAGAAACTCCTCAAGTCTGCCCTGCTTCTCGAGCCTTCGGTAAATCTTCTCCCAGGCACAGTCCTTATCTTTATCGACCTCGCACTTTCCGTTCTTCGCGCCGCCGCACTGCCCGTTCACCAGGCTCTTGGAACAATCGACGATCGGGCAAATTCCTCCTGTGATATTCAGGTAACACTGCGCACAGGCGTCGCAGCGCCTCTTCGTCAGCGCCATGCCATGATGCCCTGTATAATTCAGCGAATCCGCCGCCGCGTAAACCGGCAGATCCAGCAGATCGGCGATCGTCTGCACGCCCAGGCCACAGGACACCACAAAGACATGCTCCGTCCCCTCCGGGATCAGATCCTGAAGCTTCCGCTCTGTCTGCGTCTGATTGCACAAAAAATCGACCCTCGCGCTCCCCGTGATTGTCTTTCCATATTCCGTGGCAATTTTTTCAAACTCTGAACAATCCGGTTCGTCAACGGCCGTAAACTCTTTGAAGCACTTGTTGCAGGCAATCACGAACAAATGATCTCTGCCTGACAATAATGACGCCAGTTCTTCACGACTTTTCAGTCTGTATCTGGTGTAATCTTCCAAGCGCGCACCTCCTCATATTGTATCTCGTTATTTTTTTAACGATCAGAAATGCGAAATCCCACTCCTGAGATTTTCTTATTATATCCCCCTGTGGGGCTTTTTTCAAGCGGTTTTAACATAATTTATTTTCAAATTCAATCCG
>MSHD01000031.1 GCA_001941045.1 Lachnospiraceae bacterium Zagget2 | reverse complement strand
AGTTTTTTACAGGCTCAGGCTCTCCCCGCCGCGGCGGGCATAGCGTTCCATGCGCCTTTTGAGCCCCTCGTGCTCCGGCAGCCACAGCTCCGGGTCCTCCGCCAGAATCCGATCCGCGGCACGGGCGGCCTTTTCAAGTATCTTCGCGTCCTGGTAGATATCCGCCATGCGGAACGCGAGAACACCGCTCTGGCGCACGCCGAAGAGATCGCCCGGCCCGCGCAGGCGCAGGTCTTCCCCCGCGATGAAGAAACCGTCGTTTGATTTGTTCAGGACCTCGAGGCGCTTCTTCGTCTCTTCTGATTTACTTCCACTCATGAAAATGCAATAGGACTGGGCATCCCCGCGCCCGACGCGGCCGCGCAGCTGATGAAGCTGTGCGAGGCCGAAGCGCTCCGCATTCTCGACCATCATAACCGTCGCGTTCGGCACATTGATCCCGACTTCCACCACCGTCGTGGAGACGAGGATCTCGATCTGTCCCTCCGCAAAGCGCTCCATGATCTCGTTTTTCTCCTTCGGCCTCATGCGGCCGTGGAGGCTGGCGATCTCGCGGCCCGGAAGCGCTTTTTTCAGCTTCTCCGTATAATCCAGCACATTCTCAAGCTCCAGCTCGTCGTTCTCTTCAACCATCGGACAGATGACATATACCTGATGCCCCGCCGCTGTCTCCCGCTCGATGAAGCGATATGCGTTCGGACTCCAGCTCTCGTCGACGACGCAGTTTTTGATCGGCAGACGCCCCGACGGCATCTCATCCAGAACCGAGATGTCGAGGTCTCCGTAGACGATGATCGCCAGCGTACGAGGAATCGGCGTAGCGCTCATGACCAGTACATGAGGATGCAGGCCCTTTTCCGCGAAGGTCTCGCGCTGGCGGACGCCGAAGCGGTGCTGCTCATCCGTCACCACGAGGCCGAGCCGGTGATAGACGACTTTTTCCTGAATCAGCGCGTGCGTGCCAACAACGATCTGCGCTTCGCCGCTCTCAACCTCCGCACAGGCGAGCCGTTTCTCCTTCGCTGTCATGGAACCGGTCAGCAGAATTGCCCGCAACGGAATGTGGTGCTCCTTAAGGAGCGCGCAGATCGACTGAAAGTGCTGCTTTGCCAGTACTTCGGTCGGCGCCATCAGCGCGCCCTGGTAACCGTTGCAGCCGACCATGACGAGAGCCAGCACCGCAAGTATCGTCTTGCCCGAGCCGACATCCCCCTGAATCAGGCGATTCATGATCCCATCGCCACACATATCCTCCACAATCTCGCGCCAGACACGCGTCTGCGCCCCGGTCAGACAATAAGGAAGTGTCTCGATCAGGCGCGCGGTCTCGGAGACCTCGACCATATGCATCCCGCTTTGCAGCTGCTCCTGCCGTTCCCGCAGGCGCCGAATTCCCAGAATAAACTGCAGAAATTCATCAAACACGATCCGGTCGCGGGCGCGGCGCATAGTAGCCTCATCGGTCGGAAAATGAACCTGTCGCACGGCCTCCCACTCATCCATGAGCTCATACTCTTTCAACAGGTCTTCCGGCAGATACTCCGGGAGCCGTACTTTCCCACTCTCCAGCACCTGCCGCACCGCCTTCGTGACGGCATTCGCGGTAAGCCCCGCCGTCAGCGCATAGCGCGGCTGCATGACGTGAAGCAGCTTCTCATAAGCCTCCGGCGCGAAATGCTCCGGCTGCTGCATCCGGTACTTCTCCTTCTGTTTCGTTACAACGCCGCGAAAGATGAACTGTCCTCCCTTCAGAAAGAGTTTCCGAAGATAGGGCATATTGAACCAGACCGCCTGCACACTGCCTTCTCCCACCCGGATCTGCGCACTGAAGATCTGATAGTGACGAAAGCGCCGGATACCGCTCACCGAGACGACCGTGCCGAAAACCGCACACTTCTGCCCGTCCTCCAGCGCTGCAGAGTCCACCGGCTCCTCATAGGTCTCATAGGCGCGCGGATAGTACTCCAGCAGATCCGCGATCGTGTGAATACCGACCTTCGCGAACCGAACTGCCGTCTTCTCGCCAATTCCTTTTAACTCTGTAATGGGTAAAAGGACGCCGCTTTCGTCGACGTCCTTCTGAAATACATTTCCTGTCATCATTCCACTGACACAATATAATAATAGATTGGCTGTCCGCCCGCATGGACCTCCACCTCGACGTTCGGATATGCCGCGGCAATCTCATCGCCAAAAGCCCGGGCAGCCTCATCGGAAACATCCTCGCCATAATAAATACCGACAATCTCCGAGGATTCATCCACAAGCTTCTTCAGCATCTCGCGCGCGGTCCCGGCTACGTCACTGCCGACGGCCAGAATTCCCTCGTCGCCGATGCCTATGATGTTGCCCTCATGGATCTCCATGTGGTCAACCATCGTATCACGAACCGCATAAGTGACCTCTCCGGTCTTCACATTTTTGATCTGCGCTTCCATAGACTGCGCATTCTCCTGAGGCGTCGCGTCCGGCTCGAAACTGACCATGGCTGTGATGCCCTGCGGTACGGTCTTCGTCGGCACCACGATCACCTTCTTGTCCTTTACGAGGCTGCTCGCCTGATTCGCCGCGAGAATGATATTTTTATTATTCGGCAGAATGAAAATATTGTCTGCATTCACCTGTTCGACCGCCTCAAGGATGTCCTCCGTACTCGGATTCATCGTCTGGCCGCCCTCAATCAGGTGATCCACACCGAGTTCCCGGAAGATCTCACCCATACCCGCGCCAACGGACACCGCGATAAAGCCCATGTCTTTCCGCTCTGCGGGCTGTGCGGCCTCTTTCTCGGCCTTCTGCTGCGCAGCGATCTTTGAAGCGTCCTTGATCAGGCGCTCCTCGTGCTCAAGACGCATATTGTCAATCTTCATATTGGAAAGCGGTCCATACGTAAGAGCCCGCTGGATGGCCAGCCCGGGATCGTTCGTATGTACGTGCACCTTGATGATCTCATCATCGGCCACGACCACGATCGAATCTCCGATCGATTCCAGATAAGCCTTGAACTCCTGCTCCCGCTGCACACTCACCGGCTCAGGCAACATGATCAGAAACTCCGTACAGTAGCCAAACTTAATATCAGCCTCTGTCTCCGCACTGATCTTCACCGGCTTCGCCCCCGAAGCCCCTGACGCGGAGTAATCCACTTCCTTGCCAAGCAGCACGTCGTACATGCCTTTCAGCACCTCGACCAGCCCCTGTCCGCCGGAATCGACGACGCCCGCCTCCTTCAGCACCGGCAGCATTTCCGGTGTCCGCTCCAGAATCGCCTCGGCCTCCTCAATGACAAGCCGCAGGAACTCTACAACATCTTCCTCCGTCTCCGCCAGCTCCGCGGCCTTATCCGCCGCGCCTCTGGCCACCGTGAGGATCGTGCCCTCCTTCGGCTTCATAACCGCCTTATAGGCCGTCTCTACCGCCTTCTGCATCGCGTTCGCAATATCGACGACGTCCAGCTCCTCCTGATTCTGTATCGCTCTCGTAAAACCACGGAACAGCTGAGAAAGGATGACGCCGGAATTGCCCCTCGCGCCGCGCAGGGAACCGGAAGAGATCGCCTTCGCGAGCGCATACATATTCATATCCGTAAGACTGCTGACCTCACCCACCGCCGACATGATCGTCATCGTCATATTGGTCCCCGTATCCCCGTCCGGCACCGGGAATACATTCAGCTCATTGATCCACTCTTTCTTTGCTTCCAGATTCTTTGCCCCGCCAAGGAACAGCTTTGCAGCCATAGGGGCGTCAACTGTTTTCATCAAAATGAAGCTCCTCCCTCATCAATCTATCACTCTCACGCCTTCGACGAACACGTCGGTCCTGCCGATCGTCATACCGGTGAACTCCTCCACCTGATATTTCACCGAGTCGATCAGATTCTCTGACACGACCGGAATATTCACACCGTAGGCAACGATCACATGGAAAGCCAGATAGATCACATTATCCTCAATCGAAACCTCAATCCCACGTTTAATACTGTCCTTCTTCAGAAGCTTCATCAGACCGTCGCGCATATCGAGCGTAGCCATACCCACGATGCCCGTGCACCCGAGCGCCACCGATCCCGCGTAGGCAGCGATCACATCCTCATCGATTGTTATATTTCCCAGCTCTGTGCTGATCAAACCCTGCATACGAATACCTCCTTTTCCCTTTCTTGTTAGCCATAGTATACCCCATATGGCGGAAAATGGAAATTCTTTTTTTGCTGTGCATATACTGAAAATAAGAAATCTTCTGTCTGGCAGGAGGCGCAGATCCGTGAGGAAAACCATCGGCTTTGTATTATTCTGGATCGGAATCGGTATTTTTATAACCCTGTTCCTGCCCGGCGACAATCTTTTTATCCGGATCCTGCTCTCCGCTGTCTTTCTGATCTGCGGCTATCAGTGCTATTCCTGCTGAAGTGCGGCACATACAAAAAGGGCATCGCACCGCGACACCCTCTATGCCTTTCTTCGTCGGTCTGCCCTCTTAAGCCCGCTCAACCTTGCCGGATTTGAGGCAAGAAGTGCATACATACATCTTCTTTGTCCCGCCTTCTGTCTTCACTCTCACAGACTTTACGTTCGGCTTCCACATCCGGTTGGACCTTCTGTGGGAATGGCTCACCTTGATTCCAAAGTGGACGCCCTTATCGCAAATCGCACATTTCGCCATCACTGCACCTCCTTAACGCATATTTGAGCACAGTGGCTCACAACTTCTGCTATTCTACCAGAATCGCCTGTTTTTTGCAAGCACTTTTTATTTCTCTTTGTCGCCGTATTCACTGACAATGTCGTCCACCGCCCTGTCGACTTCAGGGTCTGCATTCTTTCCGGTAAAACGGTTCACCAGATCCGGCACCATGTCGAGCACCTTCGTCACGGCGTCCTGATTCTTCACATTCACAAGGCGGATGCTGCCGTCCTTGATGACGAGCACCGCGCTCGGGGAAATCTTGCCCCCCAGGCCGCCCGCGCCATTGTTCTTGCTGTCGCTCGAACTCGCTCCGGCACCTACGCCGAAGGAGACATCCACCAGCGGAAGAAGGATCGTATCACCCACCGTGATCGCGTCGCCCACCACCGTCTTGGTGGAAATGAACTGGTCCATCCCCTTGAAAAGGGACGCGACCGTCGAATCAAAACCGTTGCTGTTTTTTTCGCTCATAAGATCCTCCTATCTCTCTTTCCAGCGCCCGTACATATACCGCACGTCCCGGTTACGCCAGATCCGCAGCGCCGCGAAGAGCAGCACATACAGCTGAATATGCCCACGAATTTCCAGATTTCCTTCCAGTATCTTCCGGTCAAAGTCCGGTGTAAGATCCATCTTCCCCGGATACCAGGGGCTGAGCACGGACAATGCCCCCATACACAGGCCGGTCGTCGACGGATCGTCGAAGCCGAAGTGCAGCGCGCCCTCCACGCGGCGCGGCCGGTATCGCTTCCACAGATGCTTCAGCTCCTTTATCAGAAACGCTCTGGCCCGGACAAATTCCTCCATTCTCCAGAAGCTGAGCAGCTCATCCTTTTTGTGCAGGAGATTCTGCAGGGTTTCTCCGATGTGTTTCATCCTGTCAACAAGGCCGTGGAACACGCCTGCAATCTTTCGGAATATCCCGCGGATTCTTTCGCTGAGGGGGACACGGGGCTTCTTCTCTTTGTGTTTCGTCTCATTCAAGGAGTGCTGCGGGAGGTCATGAGGCTCTTCTGTTTTTTGATTCTGCGTCCCCTCAGAGCAACTCGCCGTCTGTTCGCATTCCTGATGCTTAGCCCTGTCCGAACCGTCATATGGCTGCCCGTCTGCACTTTCCTCGCGGCGGATTTCCGCTTCAGATGCCTTATGCGTTTCTTTCTTCTCTCGCTTCGACTTATTTTTTTTCTTCTTTTTCTGCTTATCCGGCGGTTTCTCTTCCTCCTGAGCGAAAGGCCTCAGAACTGTGAATCCAAGAATCTTTACCTGCAGATCCTGAAACAGCCCGCCGTCTTCACCCGGGTACTGTAATCGGTAGCGAACCGACACGAAGCGCAGCAGCCAGCCGACCTTCGCTGTGACCTCCGCTCTCTCCTGCTTTTCCAGCTCCAGGCGGTAAGTCACCGGCACGAACAGCAGCGCGCAGAGAATCAGCAGTATCAACGCCAGTATGCTCAGTATCAGGATTCCCAATATCTTTAAAATTAACAAAAGTCATCCTCCTGAAAATACGACGCCGGATCAAAGCCGCCGGTCTCCTGATAGAGCTCAAACACGATGCGCTCCGCCAGACGGTAGGCCTCCTGCTGTCCGATCGCGATGCCCACGATATCGAGCCGCTGCACTTCTGCAAATAAGGGCTGCGCAAGCATGATATCGTGAAAGATATCCAGCAGGTTTCCCGGCGTGCTGGCCAGTGTAATGTAATACACTCCGGGCTGCCGCCTGCCCTCCTCCGCTTTCCTGCGTATCTTCCCGATATTACAGGCCGCGTTCGGCCCCAGATAAAGCCGCTTATACCATCTCATCCTACGGCCTCCCTATAACAAAAGGGACTGCGGTTGCTCGCAGCCTCCTCCTACGCGCGGTTCTTCCAGAGGTTGTTCCGTTTCATCTCTGTATACTCGCCGTATGCTTTTTCCAGAATCTGCTTCTCATTCGGGAATTTCAACAAATGATACGCCTCATGATATTTGTAGTATCCGGAATCCAAAAAGTATTCTTCACGCTGTGGTTTGCTGTAGTAGCTGTCCGCCATCATCAGATACCAGTGGACATCCTTCTCGATCACGTCCTCCGGCACCGTGAAGGTGTACTGACTCTTGCCGACGTACTTGATGATCCGCGCGTCGACGCCGGTCTCCTCCCGCACCTCGCGGGTCGCCGTCTGGGGATGCTCCTCCCCCGGCTCTACAGTCCCTTTGGGCAGCACCCAGCCCTCGTACTTATTCCTGTAATTTTTATACAAGAGCAGTATCTTGCCCCGAAATATCACCACACCGCCACAGCTCACTGCCTCTATCACTGCAATTCCTCCTGTCGTCTGGTGTGTCTCTTAAGAATGAATACAGCATACCATTTTTTCAGATACTTGACAAGATGAAACTTGCGGCGGCGGGTGGTAGTCGTATGGCTGGAGCCGCGAAGGGTATACATAAACCAGGCGGGAAATGGGCAGACTGGAAGTGACTTTATTGTGAACGGAGGTATTCCATGAATCGACATTACCAGGAACGCATGCAGAAGAAGCTGGATCAGCTGAAGGCCGCGAAGCAGCCGGAGCCCATCCGCAGCGACGGCGCGGGCGCGCTGGACTTAGGACCGCGGGACCTCGCGCGCGATCTGGAGAACCCGGATCTCATCGTCCCGCCCGCAACCGACCACGGACTGCTCCCCAATCTGCACTTTTCCTTCTCGGACACGCATATGAAGATCGAACCGGGCGGCTGGTCGCGGGAAATCACGAAGCGGGAACTGCCTGTCTCAGACACCTTCGCCATCGTAGATATGAACCTCTCTCCAGGCGTGCGGGAGATGCACTCGCACCAGCAGTCAGAGTTCGGCTTTGTGCTGGTGGGTGGCGCGCGCGTCACAGCCGTGGACGAGATGGGGCGGAATTTTATCGTGGACTGTAAGCCGGGCGAGGGCTGGATTTTCCCGAAGAACATCCCGCACTCTATCCAGGGACTGCATGAGGGCTGCGAGTTTCTGATGCTCTTCGACAAGGGCGAGTATTCCGAGGACAACACCTTCTCCATCAGCGAGCTGTTCGCGCACATTCCGAGAGACGTGCTCTCCGCCAATTTCGGCTGCCCGGAATCCACATTTGATGAGATTCCACCAAAGGAAGTCTATATCACGGACGGCGGCGATCCCGGTCCCATCGAATCGCAGACCATCAAGTCTCCCTACGGCGCTGTCCCCCACACCTACAAGCATGAGCTGATCCATGTGGAGCCCATTCTCGGCGAAGGCGGCTCCATCCGCATTCTGGACAGCCGCAACTTTCCCGCCTGCAGGAGCGTGGCCTGCGCGCTGGTCGAGGTGGAACCCGGCGCAATGCGCGAGATCCACTGGCACACCAACAACGACGAATTTCAGTATTATATCCGTGGCGAGGCCCGCATGACCGTCTTCATGCCCGGTCCCAAGGCCCGCACCTTCAACTATCGGGCGGGCGATGTCGGCTATGTCCCCGTCGGCGGGTTCCACTACGTGCAGAACACCGGCAAGGATAAACTGGTATTTCTGGAATTTTTCAAGAGCGACCACTTCTCCGACATGTCGCTGGCGCAGTGGATGGCCAATACACCGTCAGAGGTCATCAAGACGGTCCTGAATCTGCCGGATGAATTTATCCGGAATCTGAAGCAGGAGCGCTGCCCGGTGGTGAAGTACCCCGGATATGAGTTTCCCTATGCGGAAGGAACGCCGCAGAATATACGGTATTTTAAGAATTTTGATTTTAAGAAGAAATCTTAGTTTTACGCCCTGCCCATACTCGAATTCAGTGTATTAAACTGAAATAAGAATCTAAACTTTTTCTTTTTATTTCAGTTTTATCTTGCAAATTGAAATAACATTGATATAATGAAAACAGTATTTCAGATTACATTGAAAGGAGCCGATACGTATGAGCAACCGGGCTGGTTATTATAAAACAAATTTATCAGGCGAAATGGCATATCAATCGTTTGTGCCAAATGCACTGCCACCTGTTCCGCCAATTGAGATGTCGGAAGAAATCATCCGTTTACTGGTAAAGGCAAACTCGCAGCTGGCCGTCCTGGATAGCGTTGCAACCCGCATTCCAAATGTTGACCTGTTCGTCTCCATGTACGTGCGTAAAGAGGCTCTGATGTCTTCTCAGATTGAAGGAACACAGGCGACGCTTGAAGATGTGCTCGACCCCATGATTGATGTCAACGCGAACCGTGATGTCGCAGATGTTGTAAACTATATTAAAGCAACCGAATATGCACTAAAACGGCTAAAGGAGCTTCCTCTGTGCAACCGTTTTATCAGGGAAATTCATGCAGTTCTGATGTCAGGAGTACGTGGACAGGAAAAGAATCCGGGAGAATTCCGTCGTTCCCAGAACTGGATAGGCGGTCAGGGCAGTACACTCAAAAACGCAAGATATATTCCGCCTTCACCTGAAGACATGACAGAGGCCATGTCTGATCTGGAAAAATACATCAATGTGGATGATAATCTGGATGTACTTGCCCGTGCGGCTCTCATTCACTACCAGTTTGAGACAATTCATCCCTTCCTTGACGGCAATGGTCGCGTGGGAAGACTTCTGATCACCCTGTTTCTGATGGAAAAGAAAGTCCTGACCACTCCGGCACTGTATATTTCATACTTCTTAAAGAAAAACCGTGTGGAATACTATGACCGCATGACAGAAGTCCGAAATAAGGGAAACTATGAACAGTGGATTCAATTTTTCCTGCAGGCACTGACGGAATCAGCTGCAGACGCAATATCGACAATCGATGAACTGGCAGCACTGCATGATGAAAATGTAGAGACAATTTCTCAGATGGGGCGGGCATCCAAAAACGTGATGCTTGTGTTTCACTATATGGAGTCCAATCCCATTATTGAGATCCAGAAAACCTCTGAGGCGTTGGGGATTGCATATAACACCACAGCCAGTGCTGTAAACCGTCTGATCGATGCGGGAATCCTTGTTCAGACGACAAATGCAAGCAGGAACCGCACCTTCGCATACGAAGCATATCTTGCTGTTCTTCGGAAGGGTACCTGAATTTTCAGAAAGCTCTCAAAACCGAAACCAGAGCTTTCGCCAGACGGCGGTTTTTCGCAGATCATAAGATTTTCCATTACCACGTTGATTTGCTTCGCTTCACATTAAACCTCAGTAAACAACAGATAACGCAATAAAGAAATAATTACTGACTTTAAACCTTTCACCTGTTTATAAGACCCGATTTTCTTATGATCTGCCGGAAAAAATCAGATTTCTACTTCAAATTCAAAGGTCTGGTTGTGCCTGTCCAGCGCCATCTGAATATCCATGATCTCCCTGCTGATCTCATCATACTGCGCTTTCACAAGGTCGAGATCATAGTTGACGTACTCATACTCCGGAGAACGGTTCGCGCTGCGGTAACGGGAAAACGCATGATCGACCCGCGTCTTCGGAAGCCGCTGGCGCATGCTGTCAAGAATATTCTTCCGCCAGTTGAGCTGCGTCATCTTCACCAGCACCGTGTCGATGGACATCTCCGTCCCATTCACCGTGACCGTACTGCTCACGTTCGCGAGGTTGATCGCGTGTTTGACGCGCCGCACCTTCTCATCAATGTCCGCGATCTTCGCTGCCACCTCCGAGTAATCGTATTCCGGCACGACCGGCGTCTCGTCGACCGCCGCCGTGTAGACGCTGGACTGCATCTCCAGGCCTCTCCAGTATTCCTTTTCTTCCTTCAGCTGCCTCAGAATCTTGCTTGCGTATGCGCTTGTCACCTTCATCTTCGTTTTCCTCCCTGTCTTTTTCTGTTAACCAGAATAGCACAGCGAATGTGAGCTGTCATTCTACCAGCAGTTTAATATGAGGAATTCCCATAAACCAGAAATATCCCCGTCTATGACGAGGATATCTTCCATATTTCTGTGTAATACTTTGCTCAGGATCAACAGGTTATCGAGACTCGGCAGCGACTGGCCGGACAGCCACTTGTAGACAGCCTGCGGATTTGCAAATCCCATGGCTTCCTGAATATCACGTACCGAATAACCATTTTCCTTCAGCAGCTCCCGGATTCTCCGGCCGGTCGCCTGCTGCTGGATCGACAGATAGACTGGTTCCATTACGCATCCCTCCCCTGACTTTATTCGATTGCCCGAGAATTATAGCACAGGATTCGCGGAAAGGCTACCATATTTTTTTGTTCCCACAGCAGAAAATCATACAGACGGACATACAGCCATCTCATAATGATCCTTTAACCCATTTAGCATGTTATACTTGATCACACCCTCGCGCTGCAATCTTCCCACAACGATTCCCGGTGCGATTCCCTGTTCAGATGCAAATTTGCATATATTTTGTTCCGAATAATCGCTGTCCGCTACAAATGCATGGAAGTCCTCTGAGGAAATTAATGTGTTGCCTGACCACTCATCTGCCGCATCTTCATCTTCCTTTGATATTCCATCCAACTGACCTGTATGTCCATAGACAATATGTGCAAGCTCATGAAAAAGGCTAAACCAAAACTTATCTGTATCTTTTCCCCGGGCAGTAAGACCTACAACAATTTTATTTCCATCAAGGAACGTTGCCCCCTGCAAAAAAGAGCCTTTCAGATGAGGCAAAAACACCAATGCAATACCACATTCAGACAATTTCTTCTTTAACTGTGGGAAAAATTCATCGAATTTCATAACCGTCATTTCCCGAATTTTCGGTATGACTGCAATTAACCCCTTAATGTTAATCGAAGAAGTTTCCATATCGCGAGCCAAAATTCTGGCTTCCTGCGCCCATGCCATAAGTGCCAGATCGCTTTTCTTCGTAATCGCCAATCTTCTACACGCGATCCTGGTAATTTGCGTATTGCTAAGTAATGTCAGCTCAACTACTTCAAAATATTTTCTTAAATTAATAACCTTGTCCTTAGAATCTCTTGTTTCCGGAACCCAGCCAAATTTTGCCATTTCACTGTAAGGAAATTGTTTAGCCAGCTCCACATCCGCATCCATAGCGTTTTCTGCCTCGGCTTTCACAATTTTTTTCTCTGTAAACAGCCTCAAGATTACTCCAGAAACTAGCCGGAACGCCAAGAACCATCTCCAGCCTGACGGCAACATCAGGGGTAAGCTGCACATCTCCATTAATAAGTTTGCTGATATGCTTTTCAGACATATCCATTCTGACTCATGCCTCTTTCAATCAACTGCTCCCTTATGGTCGCCCCATGCGGCGTTGCAATATAACTGCGGCTTCTCACCATAGCGCTACCTCCTTGTAAGTTCTCTGTCAATTCTGATTTTACCTTAAAGGTTAATTTCATTGATTCTCTCGATCAGCTCCAGATCCGCCGGAAGCCAGTCCACGCTATATAATTCCTCTTTTGTGAGCCATCTCGCGGCCTCATGCTCCCGCAGCACCAGATCACCCGAGAGGACCTCCGCCCAGAAGCAGTCCATCGACAGATGAAACGCCGGATAATCATACTCTATCCGCGCGATCCGCTCTCCCACCGCTATGTCGGTATCCAGCTCCTCTCTGATCTCGCGCACGAGCGCCTCCTCGGGCGTCTCGCCCGGTTCGACCTTCCCGCCCGGAAACTCCCAGCCGTCCTTAAATTCGCCATAGCCACGCTGCGTGGCGAAGATTTTATTTTCATGTCGGATGACCGCTGCGACCACACTGACTGTCTTCATATTTCGTTCTCTCCTTTTAACTATGGGGTGATTCGCCCATTGATTCGCCCATTGATTCGCCCATTGATTCGCCCATTGGCGAATTCCTACCCTTTATAAGAAGTAAACTTTGGACTTCGTTTTCCCATCGCTCGCAAGTATGCCAAGTTTTTCCGCCTTACGAAGCAACGATCCGGCCGTTTTTACCTGCACATTCAACAATTCTGCAGCTTTTACGCTTCTGATCTTACCATTTCGGTGCAGGTAATCTATAATCACGTACATTCGCTTCTGTTCAAGCCCGGACATATTCTCAGACAATATTTTTTCTGTTGGTTCGCCCATTAATTCGCCTATTGATTCACCCATTCGACCATGGACGAATCCTTCTCGGCATCGAATCGTTGTGATCAAATATGTCCTGTCTTCGTCTGTCTCAAATTCCGGTTCCGGCGAGCCATTCTTCTGCAGCTCACGTAAAATCTTGGTAATACCTGTCGACTGCTTTTCGGACAAATCTATGTCTTTTAAAAACTCGCCAATCCGCCGATTACGATATTTGCGGGCTCTTACTTTTCCGGCGGCAAACTTGTCCATGTCAATCCAGCGGTACGGCCCCGGATAGTTAATGATCTGAATATAATCTACATATATCCTGATTTCCACTGGTTCCGGATCCCGATATAGTTTGTGAAATTCTGCGTTGACCAGGGCTTCTTCCAACGCATTATAGGGGTAGTTAAAATATCGCTCCGCCTTTGCCTCGCCCTGTATCTTTACCACCTTTTCCACCATTACGTTATTTTTAATGTAGTCAAGGGCATCTCTGATCTGTTTCCAGATAGGGCCGGTAAATGTTTTTTCCGTAAAATCATCCGATGCTTCCGCTTCTTCATTATGAAACCAGACTAGGTCAATCTGTGCACCCGGAATCAATTTCTCAGGATGGTCTGCGAACATCAGAACACCAATATTGCGGATTTCATGATCTGTATCTGTTTCATTCGCCACTTCCAGTGAAACTAAAATCTCCTCCAATGTGAGATTGTTAATCTCCTGTACCAGAGAACTGTTACTTTCTCTTAAAAAATCTTCCACATATGCGCGCCGGATGTGTTCAATCCCTGCACGACGATTTACACGGTCGTCAAACGGCACCGAATTAAATTTATCAAAAAGCTCCGCCACTTCGTCAGTCCTGGCAGATGTAGTCAAGGATGCAGGGCGTATCCAATATTGCATCCTCTTATCGGCTTTCTCTCCTTTTTCAACATACACATCTTCCGGTGCCTGATAAGGGCCGCTGTCGCCCGCCGAACACCATAAATAGAGCAAATATACGTCTGAATCGTGGTAATTTACCACTTCTATTTTCGGAATGTATCTCGGTACAATTTTATTGCAATATTGAAAAATCTCCTGTTGAATAACATCAAGCCGTTCTTTTGGCACTCCGGCAAGGGGAAACTGTGGAATGCCGTTCTCTGCTTTTACACCAATAACAAGATATCCGCCGTTCACGTTGGAATAATCATTCGCAAACGCACAGATCGTGTGTATGGTGTCATTAGGGTTCCATCCCTCTTTATACTCAACCCGATTCTGTTCAACAACCCGTCCGGCCAGCAAAGTATCTATTTTCAACGGAATCATGACAGCTCCTCCTTTTTAACTGATAATGTACTGATAAATATCGTCTCTCACCGGGGTGTCCAGATTCCACTCGATCTCCACCGCCGTCTTCGTCGTGTTTGGCATGCAGAATTCTTCCGCTCGGCCGGACGCATACATCCGTCCCAGATAATAGAACTCCTTTGAAATCTTGTCATCCTTATTTTTCCGCACAAACAGATGCACATCGATTCCTCGCTCACGCGCATACAGGAAATTCTGCACATCCTCCGATTGCTTCGTCCTGCCCGACTTGGAAATTGCAATCAAGGTCCCTGCGTTCAGAAAATGAACCTCATATTTTGTTGTATCACTGATATCCTCTGCTTTATCATAATTGATGAATACCGGGAAGGTCTTTGTCTTCCTGTCGTATTTATAACCGCCGATATTCAACGGCACTTCATTGTTCTCCCAGTTCAGCAGCCTGCACACGTCTTCGTAGGTATATTTCTGATACAATACAAAATCGGTATCCTGATAACGCTGGCTGAAATTGGCCTGATATCTGGAAATGCCGAATGCAACCAGTTCATCGACTATCTCATAAAATTCCGGGTTCTCCAGCATTTCCCCGAATGCTCCGGATATCCCATATTCATCGCCTTCCTTTTCGATGAAAATACAGTTGTCATAGGTCTTCTTGCCGGAGCCGGATGGAAACTCATTTGTCATCACATTGACCAGATTCTGCTCCGCATCGGCATTCATGGAAATCCTGTAGTCTTCTTTCAGAGACTTTTTGAGAGCCCCCAGAATTCCATGCTGATAAGCCATCGCCCGTCTCAGCAGCTCGAGCTCCTGAATTCGTTTCCCGGAAGCGAGCTTTCTGGAAATAAACTCGACTACCTTTTCCTCCTTCTTCGAGAGACGTACCGTATAATCCTTCTCATACTTGACAAGAAATTTATAATATGATCCCAGACTATTGTTGTCAAAAATCCGGCAGACATCCATCTCGCCATATTCGTCGAAATCCCGGAGCTTCGGGATTCTGCCCAGCTTATATTTAAGGTTCGTATAATTCTCACGAATCAGCCTGATATCACTGAAATTCGCAGTGTCAATTGCGGTAAAAATCCGTTTCCGGCTGATCTCGTCAAAATGAATCGTGGAAATGCCAGGAATAACCCGATCCCCTTCCATCACATAACGGCGGATATTATCCTTATTGTAACTGCGGTCTCCGGAGAGCGCGATCGGAATCAGGAAATTATTTTTATAGTTCCCGATGAAGTCCAGCACAACGACAAAATCTTTATTTCGGATTTTCGCAGTCCCCTCCCCAGCTGCTGCACAAAGACGATCGCAGACTGCGTGGGACGCAGCATGATCACCTGATTGATCTCCGGAATATCAACGCCCTCCGAAAAGATATCGACTGTAAAAATATAATCCAGGTATTCCTCTGTCGCCTGGACATTTTCCGCCCGCTCTGCCACCAGGCGTTCAATCACTTCTTCCCTCTTCGCCTCGCTGTCCTCTCCCGTCAAAGCTTCTGTCCGGAAGCCTCTCTCATTGAATTTTCTGGACAGTTCCCGCGCTTCTTCTTTTCGACTGCAGAAAATCAATCCCTTGACGCGATCGCCACAGTGTCCATAATAATTCGCCTGCTTAATCACGTAATCAACCCGATCATCGCTGGTCAGGCGGCTGAACCGGCGCAGACTGTCCACATCGTCATCATCCCCGATCACCTCGCCTTCGATCGCCAGGTCGGTAATGCCAAAATAATGGAAGGGACACAGCAAATCCTCTTCCAGCGCCTGCTGCAATCGAATCTCATACGCGATATTGTGATGAAAGATTTCATAGACATCAAAACGATTTGTCTCCGGACTCTCAGTCATCCCAAGCCAGAAACCTGGCTGGAAATATTCCATAATCTTCTGATAGCTGCCCGCGCCGGAGTGGTGCGCCTCATCCAGGCAGATGACGGAAAACGCATCAGGAGAAAACTTCTGAAGAATGCTATCCTTGCTCATCATCTGCATGGTCGCAAAAATCAGATCCGCATTCTTTATGCTCTCTATATCAGATGAAGTATTTCCGGAAAGAAGCGCATACTGATAATCCGCGCCGTCCTCGCGCTTCCGGCCGAATACTTTTTTATAGCTCTCCATTGCCTGCCTCGCGATGCGCTCCCGGTGTACCAGAAATAAAGCCTTTTTCGGTTTCATCTCCCGGAGTGCGAAGGCTGACGCGTAGGTTTTTCCAGTACCGGTGGCTGAGATAAGCAGCGCGCGCGTCTCCCCTTCTGCAAGAAGCTCCTTGATATTCTTCACAAAGCCAACCTGCATCGCATTGGGCTGCAGGCGGTACTCCTCCAGAGAAATGGGGGACTGCGCCCTCGCTATTTTTCGCTGCTTCTTTACCAGCGCATAACGGACGCGGTAATTCTCGATGAAATCATCATAATCCAGGCTGTTTGACGCGTTCCACAGATCCTCAAACTCCCGCAGAATGTCATGGATTACTTCTCCGGACTCGTAGCCGATGAGCTTCGTATTCCATTCCCGGTTCACCTTCAGCGCCTTCGCCGTCATGTTCGAGCTTCCGACGATGATCCGATACAGTTCCTCCTTTCGGAAGATGTAGCCCTTCGTGTGAAAGCCATCCCGATCCTCATCGGTAAGAAACATTCTCAGCTCAATATTTTTCAGCTCATGCAGCTTGTCCAGGGCCTTCGGGTCGTTAAACACCTGATAGTCCGTCGTCAGGATTCTCCCACGGATGCCCCGGTCCTCCAGTTCTTTCAGGATCTGCAGAAGCGGCGTGATTCCGCCCAGCGTAATGAATGCAACGCTGATACAGAACTCATCACAACGTAAAAGTTCCTGTTCAAGCGAGGAAATGACCCTTTTTCCCTGACTATCATCGTTGGAGATGAACTCCGGCCGATAAGCCAGATTGGAATTTACCCTCTGATCAATAAAAGCTGTCTCAAAACCGGATTGTAGATCTTTTACACTATCCATCCACTATTACACCTCTTCCAATGCTGTCTGCAATGTATTTTGTTCACTATACGATTTTATTCTCGTAATCTTGCAGCTCATGAAAAATAGCATCCACAACCGCGTCATTTCTTTCCAATCGAAACAACATAAAGTATCTGTGCCGCAGAAAATTCATTCTTTTATATCCCTGCTCCTTAAGTCTTGGATTTTCACAGAGCTTAAGACTTCCCACAACATCAGACAATACTCTGACAGTTTCTTCAAAATCGTCAAGAAGGCTTCCTGCCGCCTGTTCACTTTTCTTTTCAAAAAGCAAATATTGAATATAATTGTTCAGTTCATTTTCCGCATCCTCTGTCACTGTTACATTATAACCCATACTTTGACCTCATGTCAGAAATGACACTCTTTGCATCCCGCTGCATTCCCTGTGTGCTATGCTCTCTCGCAATGCTGAGTCGCTCCATTACCTCCTCTTCCGACATCACAGCAAGCGAACTCACATCTACCGGATTTCTCTTAATTTCAAAAGGAAAACCATTGTTCGCTACAGCCTGCGTTAAAAAGATTCGAATTGCAGAGGTTGTATCTGTTCCTAAATCTTTAAAAAGTCTGTCGGACTTTTTCTTTAAATCATCATCTACTCTGATCTGAATCGTACTTGACATGTGCATGTACCTCCTTGCTGCTAATATAATGCAATATCATTGTCAGGTCAATACTTTTTTATGCAGTTATACTTTTTCTCAGATAAATTCCACCGGCAAGGCGACCACATTCTCCTTCAGCCACAGCACAGCATCATACAGGCACACGATCACGCCCGTTCCGCGCTTTTTCTCCGGAATACGATCCAGCACATCGAACGCATTCGTCATGCTGAGCTTCGGATTCGCGGACATTTTGATTTCAACCGGATAAATCACGCCGTTCTGCTCGATCAGCAGATCAATTTCCGATTCGCGCTCCTGTTTCTGACCGTTCTCCGTGACCCTGCGCTTGTCCTTTCCTCTGTACCAGGACACATACATCCGATAATCCAGTCCGGCATTGGAGAAGGATTTCAGGATTTCCGAGACGACAAAAGTCTCAAACAACGCACCGGCCAGCGCGCCGTTTCTGGCAGTCTCCGCGCTCTGATACCTCGTCAGAAAACACGCCAGGCCGGTGTCGCGAAAATACAGCTTCGGCGTGCGGATCGCCCGCTTCAGCGCAGAGTTTGAAAAAGGCTGCAGGATGTAAACAATCCCTGAAGCCTCAAGGAGTGAGATCCACTCCTTCACCGTTCCGACCGAAACCTCGACCTGTTCCGCGATGCTGGAATAGTTCAGCATCTGCCCGGTTCTGGCCGCTGCGGCGGTGAGAAACTGTGTGAACTTCAGCTTGTCCTTCACATTACCCAGCTCATTGATATCCCTGTCCAGGTAGGTCTGAATATAGGACGAATAAAATGTCTGCCAGTCCACATTTTCATCCAGCAGTGCCGGATAGCCGCCCCTGTGTATGATTTTCCAGATATCATCAATCCGCGTATATGTTTTTTCCCGCTCCTCAATATAGCTTTCAGATGGAATGAAAGGCGCGTCAAACGGACAGTCCGTCAGTTCCCTCATGGAGAGACCGGCCAGTTCCAGTATCGCGATTCTTCCCGCCAGAGACTCTGATACATTTCTCATCAGATGATACTGCTGGGAACCGGTGAGCAGGAAGCGTCCCTTCTCGTCGCTTCTGTCGCATTCCATTTTGATATAGGGAAACAGCTCTGCAATGTACTGCACCTCATCCAGCACGATCGGCGGCCTGTTGTTCCGAAAGAACAGGCCCGGCTCGGCCTTCGTCTCCGCCAGCAGGAGCGGATCGTCAAAGGTGACATATTTCCTGTCCTGATAGAGATGCTGCAGCACCGTTGATTTCCCGACCTGCCTCGGTCCCGTCACCAGAACGCTCTTGAACCCCTTTTCTGTTTTCTGAATCAGGCTTTCGATTGCGCGGGTTTTATACATGCCTCTCTCCTTTGCGACTGATTTTTATTTATATTATAAATTAGTCGCGCAGAAATAGCAAGACGTCATTTCTTCAGGATTTTATTTTTGAAAATATGGCGTTTCTTCAAGATTTCATTCCGTGTAATACGCCTCAAAGATCTTCTTCGCGATCGGCACGGCGTACTGACTGCCGGAGCCTGCGCCCTCGACGAGGACGACCACCACCAGATCCTCCTTATCGCCGCTCGCATAGCCGGTGAACCAGGCATGACTCTCATTTTTATTGCTGGAATACTCGGCGGTGCCGGTCTTTCCGTAAACCGTATAGTCGTCGCTCTGCAGCGCGGTGCCGGTGCCATACTCCACGACGGCGCGCAGATAACTCTGCAGCACAGAGGCCTCCTGCGACGTCATGAGACTTCCATAAGTGGACGTCGAATAGGTCTCAACGAGCGTGCCGGTATAGTTCTCTGTCCGTTCGAGGAAGCGCGGCGTCATCAGCACGCCGTCGTTCGCGATCGCGGACATGATGAGCGCCATGTGCATCGGCGTCACGAGGGTCTCGCCCTGCCCGATCGCCGTCATCATCCGCATCGCCTCGGAGTCTGACTCCGAAAGAGAAAAGGAACTCTGATTATATGTCAGGGAAACCGGCAGCTCCGTGTCAAAGAGAAGCTGCTTTGCCAGCTTCCGGAACGAATCTACATCAAGGCTGCTGCCAATATCCGCGAAGGCGCTGTTGCAGGACTCGGCGAAGGCCTCCTCCAGATCGAGCTCCCCGTGCGCCGTCCCGTGATAGCAGCTGATCGAAGTGTCCCCAACCGTGATCTTCCCGTCGCAATCATAGAAATAATCGCTGCCGTCCATATTATTTTCCCGCAGATACTCAAGCAGCGTGATCGTCTTGAACGTGGAGCCGGGCGCGTAGAGCCCCTGCGTCACGCGGTTCAACAGCACGCCGTCGTCGGAATTGCTCAAGGTACTCCAGTTCACGGCAACTGTTCCCGGATCGTAGTCCGGCTTCGACACCATCGCGCGCACATTTCCCGTGGAGGCCTCCATGACAATCACCGCCCCGTCGTTCGTCCCCAGCGCGTCGTGCGCAACGGTCTGCAGCTCGACGTCGAGCGTCGTCACCAGACTGTCGCCCGTATTCTTCTGTCCCCTGATTTCGTTAAGAAAACGCTCTACAAAATAGGCGTTGGAATTGATGAGCTGGAAATTCCCGATCTCCTCGATCCCGGTCTTGCCATACTCGGAATAGCCGAGTACATGGGAAAACGTACAGCCATAGGGATAAACGCGCTTCTCCGTACCGTCCTCGCTCACCTGCGTGTATGCAAGCACCTCCCCGCCTGTCGCCAGGATGCTGCCACGTATGACCTCGTCCTCGAGAATCTCCAGTCTCGCATTGTAGGAATTGTTGATCACGCTGCGGCTCTGCGTCGCCTGAAACCAGCCAAGGTACACGATCAGCAGCGCGAAAATGCCCGTAAAAAGCAGCAGGACATTCGTATATTCCCGCTTACTCTTCTTTTTTCCCTTTTTTTTCGATTTTTTCTGCTTTTCCTCGCCTGTCATTTTCCGCCACCTCGTCGCTGCGTTTCAGATACATACCCTGGATGATCGCCCACATCACGAAAGTCGACAGTAAGGAGCTTCCCCCATAACTGACAAAGGAAAGCGTCACACCGGTGGAGGGGATGAACTTGACCACCCCGCCCACGCACAGGAACACCTGGAAAGTCAGCATCGTCCCCAGCCCGAGCGCCACCAGCTTGTAATAGCTGTCCTTCAGACACATCGCGATATTGATAATCATATAAAAACTGCACAGATAAACAAAAATCAGGATGATCGCGAACAGAATGCCCAGCTCCTCCGCGATCGCCGCAAAAATAAAATCCTCCTCGACCACCGGGATCTTGTAAGGCATGCCCTGCCCGATCCCCATGCCGAACCAGCCGCCGGTGCCGATCGCAAACAGCGACTGCGTGATCTGGTAGCCCTCATTATCGATGACCGAAAAGGGATCGCTCCAGGCCAGCACCCGCGTCTGCACATGAGCGAACAACTTCCAGGCCACCCAGGCCGCACCGCTCCCGGCGAGCAGTCCCGCGAGGAACCAGAGCGGCTGCTTCGTCGCGACATAGAGCATCACCAGGTAGGTCACAAAAAAGATCAGTGCGCCGCCAAGATCCTTCGAGGCGACAAGCACCAGCACGTAGGCCGCCGCCAGCGCCGTGGTCAGCGCGACCTGCCGGAAACTTCTGTCCACCTGCAGCATCCCGGCCACGAAGAAGACAAACAGGATCTTCACAAACTCTGAGGGTTGAAAAGAAACGCCGAGGATCGTGATCGTGAGCTTCGCACCTGAGCTGACCGTTCCGGCGATCAGCACCACAAGCAGCAGAATGAGCCCTACAGCCCCATAAAACCAGTGCAGCCTGCGGAGCGTACTCACCTTTCGGATAATCAGCGGGATCAGGAAGGTCAGTCCCATCGCGAGCACCGCGATCTCGAACTGGCGCTCCGCCTTATCGAAGGACAGGCGCGCCAGCATCAGGAAGCCAACACTCAGCAGCATGACCAGATTGTGATTTAAAAGCTTATCCTCCTTCGGGTAGATCACATGATGCAGGATCAGGAAAGCGAGGAACAACAGCGCCTGCGCGCCGTAAAAATAAAGGATTTCTTCATTGTCCGTATTCAGATACAGCACCAGATTCCCCAGAAAATGCATTCCGAAAAAGAGAATATTCTGCTGCCAGAGCGACGCGCGCTTTTCATCCTCGGGCTTGCGCACAAGACGGAAGCCGAGCAGCGTATGCAGACCCAGGAAAAGAATCATGGCATATTTGGATAATTCGGTAATCACATTGACCATCGTCCGTCACTCCACTCCGCGTTTCAGATGTCCCCTTGTAAACTCGTCGTCCCATTTTCTGCGACGGGACCAGGCATCCAGCACCGCCTTCGTCTCTTCTGCGTCCTCCGTCGTGAACAGGATGCGGCAGGCCCCGCAGCCGAGCGCACACACCCGCTCCATCTCGTCAAAGAGATACAGCGGCTGGCTGTTGTAAATGATATTATAGCAGTCCCGGCAGACATTTTTCACCGGAAAGCCCTTGCCTCGCCGGTCGCGCAGCGTCCACTGCTCCGATTTCCCTTTGCAGGCGTCCAGCGTCCTGTGCAGGCAGCCTGCCGTCGTCATCATCGGATATCTGTCGTAGATAAGCTGTATACAGTCAGAAGTACTGATCTCCTTCAACTCGCGCTCGTTCAGTTCGAGCGGATTCGTCTGCATGGAGATTCCCTGCTCTCTCCAGAACCTGCGGCTCCGGCTGTTGAAGGTATAGAGGCGGTGTTCCGAGAATATCTCCCCCTCCCGGCCTGCTCTGCGCAGAAACTCATATTCCTCCAGACTGCAGATCACGAAGCCGTCCGGCTGCATGTTTCGCATCTGCGCAAAGCTTTTCTCCCAGCGCTCCTCCGTCTTTTCCCGAAAAACCGGCGGCATCAGGATACAGGCCTTTAAGCCCGCCTCGTAAATGCGGGGAAGCTGTCCCATAAGGGCTTCGTCCACATAAATACATTCCAGCGGGATGTCCGCATTTTTTAACTTCTCCGCCGCTGTGAACACCGTCTCCAACTGCGCTTCGCTCTCTACAGAAATATGCAGACACAGCTCTCTCGCCTCCTGCGGCCTGCATGTCGGCCTTTCCTGCGGCTTCTCTGCCGTTTTTCTTCGATACGGTGAGAGCATGCGTTCCCGCAGCACGTCAAGTCCCTCCCTGCGCAGACTGTTCAGCGCGCTCACCGGCACGAAAAGATTCCCTTCCATACAAATCTTAAGCGAATTCCAGACAAAGGCCGTGCCACCCGTCTTACGGAGCTGCTTCTCCAGCTGTGCAGCCTCCATCGGCCTCTTCTGCGCCGTCTGCGCAGTCTCTCCTCTCACAGTCACGACAGCCTCGCCACAGGACAGCGTAAGCTCCAGCGGCTCGCCCTCCCGTGCGCGCAGCTTCCCATCGATGGCAATGCTTCGCTCATGCTCTACATATTCCTCATGAAGCACAGCAATTCGCTTCTCGTAAGCCTGCTTCTCCCGCTCTGTGGCTTCTTTATTCCATAAGGCCATCAGATTCCGCCCATTATGCTGCTCATAGTAACCCCTCGAGAAGCCGTCCCGGTTGAACAGGAGCAGCAGCTCCCGCCGGTCTTCCTCCGAGACGCGATAGTCCGCCGCACCGTGCTCCAGATAGCGATCCACGTACTTCCGGTAAATGCGCGTGACGCCCGCCACATACTCCGGGCGTTTCATCCGCCCCTCGATCTTCAGCGATGAGACACCTGCCTCCGCCATCTGCGGAATCAGATCAATCGCGCAGATATCCTTCGGGCTTAAGAGTGCCTGCTCCCCCCTCCGCGAACGAAGATTTCCTTTCTCATCCAGCGCATCATAGAGGAGACGGCAGGGCTGCGCGCAGCGCCCACGGTTGCCGCTGCGCCCGCCGAGCAGGCTGCTGAACAGACACTGCCCGGAATAGCAGTAACAGAGCGCGCCGTGCACGAAGCACTCGAGCTCCATGTCGCAGGCTGCATGGATCCCGCGAATTTCCTCGAGGGAGAGCTCACGGGACAGCACCGCTCTCTGTACACCCAGTTCCTGCAAAAACGCAAGTCCTCCCGCACCGCAGAACGTCATCTGCGTACTCGCATGCAGCGGCAGATCCGGGAACCACTCCCGAAGCGCGCATAAAACTCCCATATCCTGCACCAGCACCGCGTCCACGCCGCGCTCATACAGCGGTTTCAGATAAGGAAACAGCTCTCCTTCCAGCTCCCGCTCCTTCAGCAGCGTATTCACGGTCAGGTAAAAGCGCACGCCGTAGCTGTGCGCGTAATCGATCGCGGCGAGAAGCCCGTCCGGAGCCGGATTCTGTGCGTAAGCTCTGGCCCCGAAACGGCCTCCGCCCATATAGACCGCGTCCGCTCCCGCGTTCACGGCCGCCCTGAGGCTCTCCATGGAACCCGCCGGGGCAAGTATTTCCAGTTTATTCTCATCCATCTTTCCGGCTCCGCTGTTCATGAAAGGCCAGCTCTTCCGGGCTGGCCTCTCGACTCATCTGTATCTTCTGTTCCCCTGCTGACTCTGCTTCTCCTCGAGCTTCTTCTCGAGTTCCTCAATACGCTTCGTCAGGTTTTCCTTCTCCATCCGCGCATCGATCAGATCGTGCTTCAGACTGTAGAGCTCCTTCTCCCGGTTCTCCATCTCCTGCTCAAGCCGCTCTTTCTCGTCCTTCATCTTGAAGTACTCGTCTGCGAGGTTCATATTCTTCAGAATCTGCTTCTCCTCCGTGGCAAGCCTGCGGTAGCCTTCCGTCTGAGAAACCCGCTCTTCCATCTCATTCAGATAGGCCGCGACACTTTGCAGATACGCGGCGCTCTCATAGCCGCTGATCGTATAGATCTTTCCATTAATCAGCACATCTGCTGTATTTTTCTTCGCCATAAACCGCGCGCCTCCCCAGTCGTTCTTCTATTTATAGTATCCGATTTAACCGGGAAAAGCAATCCCCAAATGCTGATATGCACGCTCCGAGGCCACACGTCCCCGCGGTGTACGGTTCAGGAAACCATTCTGCAGGAGATAAGGCTCATAGACATCCTCCAGCGTTCCCGCATCCTCGCCGAGCGCCGCCGCCAGCGTATCGAGCCCCACCGGCCCTCCGGCAAATTTCTCGATGATCGTCCGCAGGATCAGCCGATCTGACTGGTCCAGCCCGAGGCGATCCACCTCAAGCAGGTCGAGTGCGAAGGCGGCCACCTTCTCCGTAATCCGCCCGTCATATTTCACCTGCGCAAAGTCACGGACGCGCTTCAGCAGACGATTCGCCAGACGCGGCGTCCCCCGTGAGCGGCGCGCCAGCTCGACGGCTCCTCCCTGTTCGATCTCCACCTGCAGCACTTCTGCGGAACGCAGGATGATCGTCGTCAGCTCCTCCACCGTATAATACTCCAGATGATGCACCACGCCAAAGCGGTCCCGCAGCGGCGCGGTCAGAAGTCCCGCCCGCGTCGTCGCGCCGACGAGCGTAAAACGCGGCAGTTCAAGACGGATACTGCGCGCGGAAGCGCCCTTTCCGATCAGAATATCGATGGCGTAGTCTTCCATCGCCGGATAGAGCACCTCCTCGACCTGACGGTTCAGCCGGTGAATCTCATCCACAAAGAGCACATCGCCCTCCTGGAGATTATTGAGAATCGCGGCCATCTCGCCCGGCTTCTCGATTGCCGGGCCGCTCGTCACCTTCATGTGCGTGCCCATTTCATTTGCAATAATCCCGGCCAGCGTCGTCTTGCCCAGTCCCGGAGGGCCGTAGAACAGCACGTGGTCCAGCGCTTCGCCCCGCGACTTTGCCGCCTCAATATAAATTTTCAGATTTGCCTTCGCCCGCTCCTGACCGATGTATTCCGCAAGACTCTGCGGCCGGAGACTCCCCTCGGTGCGGATATCCTCCTCAGCCTCCTCGGTGGCGATGATTCTGCGATTTTCCATTTTCTATATCCCTTATCCGATATGCCGAAGCGCTTCTCTGAGCAGCCGCTCCACATCCATATCCTCTGTCAGCTCCACTGCGCGCACCGCCTTAAGCGCCTCGGTGCCGCCGTAGCCGAGCGCCGCCAGCGCCTCTACCGCGTCCTTGCGCATTCCCTCTTCCGCAGCAACAGCCTCCTGCGGGAGCGGCTCCGCGCCGAGCTTCCGCTCCAGAGCATCCTCGAAATCCAGCCGATCCTTCAAATCAAGGATAATCTTCTGTGCCGTCCTGGCGCCGATCCCCGGCGTCTTCGCGATCTTCTTCGCATCGTCCGCCAGCACGGCGAAGCGCAGCTCATCCGCGCCAAGCGCCGACATAATGGCAAGCCCGGCCTTCGGACCCACGCCGCTGACTCCGATCAGCATCTTAAACATGGCAAGATCATCCCGCGTCAGAAAGCCGAACAGTACAACCGCGTCCTCGCGCAGCTGCATATAAGTATATAACTTCAGTTCCCGCCCGGTACCGCCGATCGCAGACAAAAGCTGCCCCGGCACGAACAGCTCATAGCCGACGCCATTCACATCCAGTATCAGTCCGCCCTCGTAGATCTCCTCCACGCGGCCTTTCAAAAAACCTATCATAAGTCCTCCTGCATTCTGGATCAATCATACCACGCGATCCAGGAAAAAGCAACCATATGTTCGATTTTACTCCAGATAGCCTTTCCGCTTCAGCTCCTGCCCGATCAGATCAAGATGTTCCTCCGATGATGCGGTAACCGTGTGATAGTGCCAGCCGTCGGTCAGAATGTTCAGAGGTTTTGCAGCCCGGCTCGCCATCTGCTCCATAAACTGCGCTACTTCAAGTCGGTTGCTGATCATCAGGTCCGCCCGTATCTGTCCATAAATCGGATGCTCCACAAAGACATCCAGAGCCCTGCCGCCATGATCTACAATAATCTGCAGCTCATCCTCCGTATCCTGCGCGGAATGTCTGCAACGGAAAACCCGGACGCAGTCACGCCTCTTCTGATGGCTGTCCAGCAGATAACCCTTGTAAGTAGACAGTATATCCCTGTCCTCTGCCCGCAGAAGCGCGACATCCTGTACGATGACCTGGCGGCTGACTCCAAGCCGCGAGGCGAGGCTTGCGCCGGACACCGGATCACTGCTTTCTTCCAGAATCTCTATGATATTCCTGCGTCTTTTCTCTCCTTCTGTCACTGCGTCTGCCCTCCCTGACCTTTCTTTTTCTCCGGAAGCTGTACAGAAAACGTATTCAGCCCGTTCGTACTCTCCGCCCAGATCTTTCCCTTATGCTCGCTCACAATGCTGCGGGCGATCGCAAGCCCGAGTCCGTAACTTCCGGATTCGTTTCTCGCCGCATCCGTCCGGTAAAATCTTTTAAAAATATTTTCGAGTTCCTCTTTTGATAGCTCCTGCCCTTCACTGATCACCTGGAAAATACAGTTCCCATGACTCTGGCGATGCAGCCTCACTCTCACCTCGGACCCCTCTGCCGCATACTTGCAGGCATTGTCCAGCAGAATATCCGCGACCTTCTTCAGATAGGAAGCGCTTCCATTCACTGCAATTCCTTCCTCAATCTCCTCACGCAGCATCAGTCCCCGCTCATAGAACAATGGTTCAAAGGGAAGCAGCGCGTCAGATATCAGCACAGAAAAATCGAGATCATGAAAACCGGCACGAATCGCTCCGTTTTCCGCGCGGGCCAGCTCCAGCAAATCCTCCACCAGAGAGCGCATTTCCTTTGATTCCGCAAGGATGCTGTCTGCAAAGCGCGCCTTCTCTTCCTCACTGTAGGCAGGCTCCTCCAGGAGCTCTGCATTCGTCATGATGACAGTCAGCGGCGTCTTCAGCTCATGGGAGGCATCGGAGACAAACTGCTCCTGTTCCTGCCAGGCTCTGTCCACCGGCCGGACCGCCCAGCGTGCAAGGAGGATACTGACCCCCAGAAATACAAAAAAAGCGAAAATGCCAATCATTACGCAGTTCCGAATCAATGCATTCATCGTACTGATCTCACTGGAAACGTCGGCAAATACAATATACTCCATGCCCGTCACATCCGCACGGTAGTAACGTAGCTCATAGTCCCGGAGCATTCCCGTCTGCTCCGAGGACTCCAGCACCGTCTCAATCATAAGGTAGAGTGTATCTGTGGAATAACTGAAAGAGGGCTGCCCGTCTGCAAGATCATAACTTTCATCATTTACGGCGACAATAATCCTGCCTCCCGTAATCTGCACAACAAAATAAGGAAGGCTTACATCGCTGTCCCCGGACCAGGTCGTCCGAAACGGATTTGCAGCGATCTCGCTCATCATCTGAACGTTTTTCTCCCTCAGATTTGACTGCGTGAAATAGGTGATCGTGCCGAATACAAGAAACAGCATCAGCGTGATAATTGTCATATTGATCAGAACAAAGCTCCGCTTCAGCTTTTTCAGCATGACGCGCTCACCTCCAGATGGTAACCCAGCCTCCGGATCGCCTCAATCCGCACATCGGACCCTATGCGGGCGAGCTTTTTGCAAAGAAATCCAATGTAAACATCCACATTGTTATCAACCACATCGGCCTCGCTGCCCCACACACGTGTGAGCAGGCGTTCCTTGCTGATATTGCGCTCCCCGGACTGCAGCAGGCAGCGCATCATATCAAACTCTCTCGCAGAAAGGCGCACGCTCTGTTCCCCGCAGACCAGCATGCCGGTGTCGAGGTCCAGGGACGTATTTCCAAAGGAAAGCTCCGACACCTGATTTCCCTGCCGCCGCAGCAGCGCGTGAATACAGGCCAGCAGTTCCCTTTTGTCAAAGGGCTTCGTCAGATAATAGTCCGCACCCGCGTCCAGGCCTTCCACCCGATCCCTGAGCTGCGACCGTGCCGTCAGCATCAGAATCGGCGTCGTATTCCGCGCTTCGCGCAACAGCCGCGCCACTTCATAGCCATTCAGCTTCGGCAGCATCACATCGAGAATCAGCAGATCATAGATATCCATCTTTGCATATGTGAGGCCTTCCTCGCCGTCACAGGCAGCGTCCACTTCAAAACCCTGCCCGGTGAGCAGCGTTCTGATGGAGTCCGAAAGCAGTTTTTCATCTTCAATAATCAGAATTCTCATGGCCTCATTATATCTGTTTGAAAGACGCAAGTCAAACGGGGAAAAAGTAACTGCAAGTTCACAAACTCTTCACCAAACTTTTAGTGTATTTTTAGTGAGCCCCCATAAAATAGAGCCATAGAAAATAAAAACCACGAGCAATAGAAAGGAGCTTATATATGTATAACGAAGAAAACTATAATGAAAATGAAACAGAGTACAGGAAAACCGCCCCGGAGGCAGCCCCGGTCACGGAACAGAAGAGCAGAAAATCCGGCAAGGCCGGGCGCACAGTCGCACTCGTACTCTGCTGCGCACTGGTCGGCGGCGCAGCAGGCGCAGGCGGCGCATATCTGATGACAAATACGTCTTCATCCGCTGCAGCCAGTACCTCCACGGTACTGCAGGGCGAACGGACAACAACTGAGCTCACAACCCAGACGGTGGATACCAGTACAGAGATGAGCGCCGCGGAGGTGTACGCCGCAAATGTGAATTCCATCGTCGGCATCACAACCACGATCACGACGAACTATTTCGGCTATGAGACCACGTCGGCTGCCTCCGGCTCCGGCATCGTCTATACCTCGGACGGCTATATTCTGACGAATTATCATGTCATCGAGGATTCCAGCAGTATTACAGTTACCACCTATGATGGGACGGCCTACGACGCAGAACTGATCGGCTACGATGAGAGCAACGACATCGCGGTGCTGAAGGTAGAGGCCACAGACCTCTCCGCTGCGGTCTTTGGAGACAGCGACTCTCTGAACGTCGGCGATCAGGTCATTGCAATCGGCAATCCGCTCGGCGAGCTGACCTTCTCCCTGACAAGCGGCGTAGTCAGTGCACTGGACCGTCAGGTCACGCTCTCAACCAGCGTGACGATGAACCTGATTCAGACGGACTGCGCGATCAACTCCGGCAATTCCGGCGGCGCCCTGTTCAATATGTATGGCGAAGTGATCGGCATCACGAACGCAAAGTATTCCAGCAGCAGTTCGGGAACCTCCGTTGACAATATCGGCTTTGCAATCCCGATTAACGAGGTCCAGAGCATTATCCAGAGCATCATTGAAGACGGCGTCGTCTCCAAGCCCTACATCGGCGTATCTGTCATGGATGTGGGAAGTGATCTTTTGAGCTATGGCATGCCGGAGGGCGCACGAGTTGCATCCGTCACGGAGGACAGTCCCGCCGAAGAAGCCGGCCTGGAGGAAAATGATATCATCACAAAATTCGGAGATACCGAGATCACAGGCAGCAGCGATCTGGTGAGCGCCGTCAAGGCTGCTTCGGTTGGCGAGACCTGTACGATGAGCGTCTATCGTTCAGGTGAGACAATCGAACTCACGATCACGATCGGGGAATCGACTTCCTCCGCTCTGGCAAATGAGAGTTCGGAGAGCACCACAGAGGAGAGCTCCTCCTCGCAGGAGAATTCGACCGAGGAAGAAAGTAACCAGAGTAATGAGCAGAGCGGCAGTCAGAACAATGGGCAGATCAAAAGCCCCTTCGGAAATTCCAGACAGTAAACTTCAAACCAGTTAGAAACAGCCGGGAGATGTATTCTCCCGGCTGATATTTTTTTATTCGCTTCAGTCTTCGTAATCGTCCGGCTCGTCGTACTCCAGCGCCTTGATACTCAGGCTGATCTTCCGGCTCTCGCCATTGAAATCCACAACCTTCGCATCGATCACCTGACCAACCTTCAGCACATCCGACGGCTTCTCCACATGCTCTCTGGAAATCTGAGATACGTGAAGCAGCGCATCTACGCCCGGTTCAAGCTCTACAAAAGCACCAAAGTCAGTCATACGGGCTACCGTGCCCTCCACGATCGTGCCAACCGCATATTTCTCATCTGCATCCAGCCACGGATTCGTGTCTTCAAACTTCAGGCTCAGTGCAATCTTCGTATCGCGGATCTCCTTGATCAGGACTGTCAGCTTCTGACCGACCTTGAACATCTTCTTCGGATGCTCTACGCGTCCCCAGGACATCTCGGAAATGTGCAGCAGACCGTCCGCACCGCCAAGGTCGACAAACGCGCCAAAGTCGGTAAGATTCTTCACCGTGCCTTCCACGATATCTCCCTCGTGGATACGCTCGAACAGTTCCTTCTGCATCTGCGCCTTTCTGGCCACCAGGATCTGTCTGCGGTCGCCGATAATCCTTCTCCTGCGCGGATTGAACTCCGTAATCACAAACTCGATATCCTGATCCGCATACTTTTCAAGATTTCTCTCGTATGTATCGGATACCAGGCTCGCCGGAATGAAGATCCTTGTCTCATCGATCATCACACTCAGACCACCTGCAACAACCTGGAAGACTCTGCCCGTCAGCACTTCGCCGTTCTCGAAAGCTTCCTGCAGTCTCTTGCTGCCGCGCTCCGCTGCAACCTTGCGATAGGAAAGCTCCACCTGGCCTTCTCCGTCGTTCAGCTTTCCGACCTTCACTTCCATCGTATCGCCCGGGGAGACCATCGTCCGCAGATCGGCATTCGGCTCATTTGTGTATTCCTGACGCTTTACAACGCCATCTGCCTTATAGCCTATATTCAAAATGATCTCGTCTTCCTTGACATCGATAACGGAACCCTCTACGATATCTCCTGGTCTGATTTTCTTTGCATTCTCCTCGTCCAACATCTGTTCAAAACTTAACTCTGACATTCAGTTCGAACCTCCTCAATAATTTTCTTTGGGGTGGATGCCCCTGCTGTAATACCTAGAAGCCCAGCAGATCGTAATACTTCTAAATCCAGGTCCTGCAGTGTCTGTATATAGTAAGTATTCTCACATTCTTTTTTACAAATCTCAAACAACTTCTGTGTATTGGAACTGTGGCTGCCGCCAATCACGATCATGGCGTCTGCTCTCGCTGCAATCCGGCGCGCTTCTGTCTGTCGCTCCTCCGTCGCATTGCAGATCGTATTTACAACAGTTCTATCATAACCCTTTTCGCTCAGAATTTCAACTAAATCTTGAAATTTCTTGTAGTTAAATGTCGTCTGAGATACGATACAAAGAGAAACATCCCCGGGAAGCGTCAGATTTTCCGCCTGCTGAGTGGATTCCAGCACAATCGCCGGACTATGGCACCATCCTTTGATCCCTTCCACCTCCGGATGCCGGTCGTTTCCGATGATGATGATCTGTCTGCCGTCCGCGCTTTCTTTATCGACAATACGGTGAATTTTCTTCACAAAGGGACAGGTCGCGTCAACACAGCGAAGCCCTCTTTCCCGGATCAGATCATAAATCTCACGCCCCACGCCGTGCGAGCGGATAATGACGGTCCCCTCTGTCAGCTTCTCCAGCTCCTCGCGGCCTTCCAGCACCCGGACGCCCTTCTCCTCCAGATCCTGCACGACCACTTCGTTGTGGATGATCGGCCCGTATGTGTAGATCGGGCACACGCCCTTCTCCACCTGCTCGTAAACGGTATCCACCGCACGCTGCACGCCAAAGCAGAATCCCGCGCTCTTCGCCAGTTCTACCTGCATAATGACAGAATCCTTTCCACCACCTGTTCGATGGTCATATCGGAGGAATCGATGAGCACCGCGTCCTCAGCCTGTTTAAGAGGCGAGGTCTCCCGGTGCATGTCCCGGTAATCGCGTTCCTCAATGTCCGCCTGTATCGTTGCAAGGTCCGCCGCCATGCCCTTCTCCTGGAGCTCAAGAAAACGCCGCTTCGCTCTCGTCGCGGGGCTCGCTGTCAGATAGACCTTCACATCCGCGTCCGGCAGCACGACCGTCCCGATATCGCGCCCGTCCATGACCACGTCCGCTTTTCTTCCGAGCTGTTGCTGCAGACTCACGAGTTTTTCCCGCACCAGCGGCACAACCGAGGACGCAGAGGCCATATTTCCGACCTCCTCCGTACGCAGAAGCGGATTGACATTTTCCCCGTTCAGCAGCACGACCTGCTCTCCGTCCCGGTACTCAATCGAGATATCCGCGCCGTCACAGACCTTTTCGATTCCTTCCCGGTCGTCGGGAGCAATCCCCTTTCTCAGAAGGTATACCGCCATCGCGCGGTACATCGCCCCTGTATCTACGTAGATATACCCCTTTTCCTTTGCGATGCGCTTTGCAATCGTGCTCTTTCCCGCGCCCGCGGGCCCATCGATCGCCACATTGTAGCTCATGCTCGTCCTCCTCCCACACTGCGGGCTGCTGCCACAGCCGTCGACCAGGCAATCTGCAGATTGAAGCCCCCGGTCACCGCGTCGAGATCCAGCACCTCTCCGATAAAATAGAGTCCCGGAATCTTCTTTGACTCCATCGTGGCCGGATCGATCTCCCGCACCGACACGCCGCCCTTCGTAATCACTGCCTCATTATAACCCCGAAGCCCTGTCAGGGTCAATTCCAGTTCCTTCATGGAAAGAAGAAATCTGCGGCGTTCCTCCTTCGTGATCTCGTGAATCCTTTTTTCCGCTTCAATTCCGCACAGCTCATACATGACCGGCACGAGCTTCGAAGGCAGAAAGGCGGGCAGCACGTTCCGGAACTGTTTATTCCGGTTCTGTTCGAACTCACGCAGGATGCGCGCGTCAAGCTGTTCCTCACTGAGCGCCGGCTTCAGATCCAGAATCAATTTCAGCTCCCGCTCACGCAGCGCGCGCGCACAGACGCTGCTGGCAGTCAGGATCAATGGTCCGCTCACCCCGAAGTGGGTAAAGAGCATCTCGCCGAAGTCCCGGCACAGCTCCTTTTTCCCGTCCAGCACACGAATCTCCACATTTTTCAGAGAAAGTCCCTGCAGCCTCTTCGCCCAGTCTTCCCGCACATTGAAGGGTACAAGCGAAGGGCATGCCTCCACCGTCTTCAGGCCAAAGTTCTCCGCGAAGCGATAGCCGTCCCCGGTGGATCCGGTGCTCGCGTAGGACAATCCGCCCGTCGCAACAAAAACGAGATCCGCAGTATCGCTTCCTCCGTCAGCAAAGAAGAGGCAAAAACCACCGTCTGTGCGTACGAGCTCTGTCACCTCCGTGTGCAGGTGTACCTGAACGCCGGCACGCTTCATCGCTCTTCTCAGTGTGTCGAGAACATCGGCAGACTTATCGGAACACGGAAACACGCGGTTTCCACGCTCCACCTTAAGCGGCAGCCCCTCCTGCTCAAAGAAATCCATGGCATCCCGGTTCGTGAACCCGTAAAAGGCACTGTAGAGGAATTTGGGATTGCTATTCACCGAGGCGAGCAGCTCGTCCATCTCACAGGCGTTTGTAAGATTGCAGCGTCCCTTTCCGGTAATGTAAAGCTTCTTTCCCAGCTTTTCATTTTTTTCGTAGACATGGACGTCGAGTCCCTGCCGCGCCGCAAACACGGACGCCATCATACCGGCGGCTCCGCCGCCGATCAGAGCAAGCTTCGTCATATTGACACTCCTGTAAAAAAGACCGCCGCGCCATGCCGCGCAGCGGTCTGATTCATAACTGATTCTGTTTATCACTTACACTGGGTATGCACCATTTTTCGTGTCCGCTACCGTGGCGTCCATCTTCGTCTTCTGTGCCTCACGATATTTGAAGAACTCAACGGCGACCTGCGGGAACAGCGCGTAGGACAGCACATCCTCATCCTGCTCCTTGTACTGCGCCATCTCGGCCTCCAGCGTCTCAAGCTCGTTCGGAACGAGGTCCGCCGGACGGCAGGTGATGACCTCGGCATCGCCGATGCACTTCTTCTGCACTTCCTCATTAAACGGCTTTACAGTCTTGCCATAGTGGCCGGAGAGAAGGTCCTTCGACTCCTTCGTCACCATCTTGTAGCGCTCGCCGCCGACGACGTTCATCACGGCCTGGCTTCCGACAATCTGAGACGACGGCGTGACCAGCGGGCACTCACCGAAGTCCTGACGTACACGCGGCACTTCCTCGAGTACCTCGTAGTACTTGTCCTCCGCATGCAGATCCTTGAGCTGTGAGGTCAGGTTCGACAGCATGCCGCCCGGCACCTGGTAGATCAGGGTCTTGATGTTGACACCCATATTCTTCGGGTTCAGCAGGCCGCTCTCCAGCGCCTCATCACGGATCGGGCGGAAGTAGTCTGCGATCTCCTCGAGAAGCTTCGTGTCGTATCCGGTATCGTATGGCGTTCCCTTGAAGGTCTCAACCATAACTTCGGTCGCCGGCTGGGAGGTACCCAGTGCGAACGGAGACATCGCGCAGTCGATCACGTCCACGCCGGCCTCGACGGCTTTCAGATAGGTCATCGAGCCTACGCCGGAGGTGTAATGCGTATGAAGCTGGATCGGGATCTTCACCGTCTCCTTGAGCGCGGTAACCAGCTCAGTCGCCGTGTACGGAAGCAGCAGTCCCGCCATATCCTTGATGCAGATGGAATCCGCACCCATGTTCTCGATCTCTTTCGCGATGTTCGTCCAGTATTCCAGCGTGTAGGCATCGCCCAGGGTGTAGGAAAGCGCAATCTGCGCATGACCCTTCTCCTTGTTGGCGGCCTTCACCGCGGTTTCCAGATTGCGGAGATCATTCAGGCAGTCGAAGATACGGATGATATCGATGCCGTTCGCGATGGATTTCTGTACGAAATACTCCACCACGTCGTCACCGTAGGGACGATAGCCGAGGATATTCTGTCCACGGAACAGCATCTGCAGCTTCGTGTTCTTTGCCTTGTCTCTGATCTTTCTGAGTCTGTCCCAGGGATCCTCCTTCAGGAAACGAAGGGAAGCGTCAAAGGTCGCGCCGCCCCAGCACTCAAGGGAGTGGTAGCCTACCTGGTCCAGCTTTTCCACGATCGGGAGCATCTGCTCCGTCGTCATACGCGTCGCGATCAGGGACTGATGCGCGTCACGCAGGATCGTCTCTGTTATTTTAATCGGCTTTTTTGCGATTTCAGTCATTTCTCATTCCTCCTATATCAAAAGACTCCAAAGATAGCCATAAACGTACCCGCCGCAACCGCGGTACCGATGACGCCGGCCACGTTCGGTCCCATCGCGTGCATCAGCAGGAAGTTCGTCGGATCGGCCTCCGCGCCCACCTTCTGGGACACGCGCGCCGCCATCGGTACGGCGGAGACGCCCGCGGAACCGATCAGCGGATTCACCTTCTTGCCGGTCACATAACACATCAGCTTACCGATCAGCACACCCGCTGCGGTGCCAAAGGCAAAGGCCACAAGACCAAGCACCACGATCTTCAGCGTGCTCGCCTTCAGGAAGGCTTCGGCGCTCGTCGTCGCGCCGACAGATGTGCCGAGCAGAATAACAACAATGTACATCAACACGTCTGCTGCAGTGTCAGCCAGCTGGCGAACCACGCCGCACTCACGGAACAGATTGCCGAGCATCAGCATGCCGATCAGCGGAGCCGTTGTCGGAAGAATCAGACAGACGATGATCGTGACGATGATCGGGAACAGCACCTTCTCAAGCTTCGACACCGGACGGAGCTGCTCCATCTTGATCTTGCGCTCCTCCTCGGTCGTGAGCGCTTTCATGATCGGGGGCTGGATCAGCGGCACCAGCGCCATGTAGGAGTAGGCCGCCACCGCAATCGGCCCCATCAGCGTCGTCTGTCCCAGCTTACCTGCCAGGAAGATGGAGGTCGGGCCGTCCGCACCGCCGATGATCGAGATGGCCGCCGCAGCCTTGTCGGAGAAGCCCATCAGCATCGCAAGCAGATAGGCGACGAAAACGCCGAACTGCGAAGCTGCACCCAGCAGGAAACACTTCGGGTTCGCGATCAGCGGTCCGAAGTCCGTCATCGCGCCGACGCCCATGAAAATCAGCGACGGCAGGATCGCCCACTCGTCCAGCAGATAGAAGTAGTGCAGCAGTCCTCCGACTCCGTTCGAGGAATCCTCAATTGACAGCATAATATCCGGATAAATATTAACCAGCAGCATACCGAAGGCGATCGGAACCAGCAGCAGCGGTTCGAACTGCTTTACGATAGCCAGGTAGAGGAACACACAGGCGACCACGATCATGACGTAGTTCCCCCACGTCAGGTTAAAGAAGGCGGTCTGCTGAATGAGGTTCCCCAATGTATCAGCAATATAACTCATTTTGTAACCTCCGATTTATTCGTATGTCAGCATCCCCGCGTCAGTTCATCGTAGCAAGGACATCTCCGGACTCCACCGCGTCGCCGACCGCCACATCGATGCTGGCCACCGTGCCGGCCTCCGGCGCGACCACCGGGATCTCCATCTTCATGGCTTCCAGGATCACGATCGTGTCGCCCGCGTTCATGCTCTGACCGACCTTCGCCTCCACCTTGAAGACCTTGCCCGGGACGGAGGCTGTCACTTCAATGGAGCCACCGCCTGCCGGAGCCGCCGCTTTCGCAGGAGCGGGAGCCGCTGCCGGGGCTGCTTTCGGGGCTGCCTTCGGAGCCGCCGCACGCACAGGAGCGCTGCCTGCTCCGCCTTCCTCTACAGTCACATCATATACTGTTCCGTTTACGGTAATGGTATAATTTTTCATTTTTATCTTTCCTCCTGATTTGCTTATGATCTTTTCCATCTTGCAGAATCCGCACGGCGAATCGAGCGCACGACGAATCCTTCCTCTGAGCTGCCTGTATATGCGCAGATGGCTGCGGTGATCGCCGCCACCAGCTCCCCGTCATCCATCGCCGACTCTTCCGTCACGGCCTCAGGCAATGGATCCAGTGCTGCGGGAGCGGACGCTGTCTGCGCCGGCGCCGCTTTCTTCTTGCTGAACTTCGCCTGAATCTTCGGGATGAAGTTAAAGCAGTAAATGACAAGGCTGATAAAGATCAGCACTGTGAACACGACGCCCATTCCGAGAATCGTGTTCATACCCGCCTTGTAGAAGATCTCTCCCAGCGAGTACTCCGGATCAAGCGCCAGCTCGTCCACCACACTCTTTGAGGTGAACTCGATCGTCAGGTCTGCCTCTCTCTCTGAGAAGGTCATGTGGGTGACCAGCGTGGCGCCGTCCTCGTCCGCTGCGGTAATCTCATAGCTGTCCGTCGAGACGTAGTCCCCCAGATCGTCCATATTGCTCTCATATACGGAGAAAGCGGATACAAAGGATTCGGCGGTAAACGGCAGACTGTTGTAATCAACGATATCCTGTGCGTCCTCCTCGTCCATCGAGGCATAATACTCGATATCGTCCTCCGACATGCTGGCCCAGTTGGCGATCAGGAAATCGGCGACGGAGGCCAGATAGCTCTGATCATAGCTGACAGTGCTCCCCGCGGATGAACTTCCGCAGGCTGCAAGTCCCATGACCGTCACGGCCAGAACCAGCACCGTCAGGATTTTTCTGAATTTCTGTCTCATATGTTCCCCCTCGCTCTACACAGTTCCATGCTTTTTGCCGGGACGCTCTTCCTTTTTGGTAAACAGCATCTCGAACGCGCCGATCACGTATTTTCTCGTGTCCTGCGGCTCGATCACCGTGTCGACATACCCTCTGGAAGCGGCGGAAGTCACACTGTTCTGAAGCTCCGCATATGCGGTCTCCTTCTCCTTCAGCTCCTTCGCATCCGCATCCGGATACATGACCTTCACCGCGAGGGACGCGCCCATCATGCCGATCTTCGCTCCCGGCCATGCATAGACGATATCCGCGCCAAGGCCCTTGCTGTTCATCGTCACATAAGCGCTGCCGTAGGCCTTGCCCACGATCACGTTGACCTTCGGGACATCCGCGTCCGCGAACGCCGCGGTAAGCGCTGCCGCTGCCTTCGCCATGCGCTTCTCGGAGCACTTCGTCGCCTTGAAGCCCGCCGCGTTGGTCAGCGTCAGGATCGGAATATTAAAAGCATCACAGAATTTTACGAAACCGGCAGCCTTCTCGCAGCCTCTCGCGGAAAGCTCTGCATCGAACTGCTCTGCAGCATTTCCTTCCTCGTCATAAAGGGTAGAGCGATTCGCCACAGCGCCGACTGTCGTGCCGTTCAGCTTGATAAAGCCGGTCACCATGTCCTTGCCGTAGTCAGCCTTCGTCTCAAAGAAAATACCGGAATCCGAAATCATCGGAAGCGCGATCGCCGGATCTGCAGCGGACGCTTCCAGATCAGAACAGACCCTGTTCAGATCGTCCTCGCACTCCAGATAGGACAGGTCGTCCTCATTGTTTGCCGGAATCAGGGAGACGAGCTCGCGGATCTTCGCGATCAGCTCGGTTTCCTCTGCAACGACGTCGACAATGCCGACTTCCTCGCTCTGGAACGCAGCGGACGCCGTGTCGCATTTGGACACTTCATTTCCGGCCAGCGCGTTCGGAGAATTGACAAAAAGTCTGCCCTTCTGCTCCATGAAGGTGAAGTCCGACATCGCGGAAGCGACCGCCATACCGCCGCCGCAGTTTCCGAACACTGCCGTGATCTGCGGAACAACGCCCGACGCCGTAGCCTGCTTCAAATACAGTTCGCCGAACGCGTTCAACGCATCGGATGCCTCCTGCAGGCGAAGGCCGGAACAGTCGACAAGTCCGATCACCGGAGCGCCCATCTTCAGGGCCATGTCATAGAGCCGGATGATCTTCTTCGCGTGCATCTCACCCATGGAACCGCCCAGCACGGACGCATCCTGGCTGTACACGTACACGAGGCTGCCATCGATGACGCCATAGCCGGTGATCACACCGTCCGAGGGAGTCTCGATGCTGTTCATGTTGAAATCCGTCGCACGCGCTCTCACGGCTGCGCCGATCTCAACAAAACTGTTCTCGTCAAGCAGCGCTGCAATCCTGCTGCCCGCCAAGTTCTGTGATGTACTACTCATTCTTTAGACCTCCAAAACTAAAATTGTTAAACCAATTTCTGCCGATGATAATTGTAACAAGTCACAGGAAAAATTTCAAGACATTTTTACAGGAAGTGACTGACCTGGCAGGGATAGGTCATGGATTTTTTGCATATATTTTCAGAAAAGACCGTTCTTCGGAGCTCTCATGTTTTTTCCCATACGCCGTTTCCTTCAGAAACCCGGGATTTTCTTCCTGATCTTCTTCCTGCCCGGCTGTGCTCTCCCGGTCCGTGCCGGAAATGAGCCGGAAAATCTCTATGCCCGCGCTGCCCTGCTGATGGATGCGGATTCCGGGCGCGTCCTCTTTGAGAAAAACGGAGAGGAGCAGCTGCCGATGGCGAGTACTACGAAGATCATGACGCTGCTGGTCACGCTTGAGAACGCAGACCTCGAAGGGATTGTCGAGGTTTCCGCCTATGCCGCCTCCATGCCCGACGTGCAGCTCGGCATCCGGGAGGGCGAACGCTATCGCCTGCTTGACCTTTGCTACTCTCTCATGCTTGAATCTCATAATGACACTGCAGTCGCGATCGCAGAGCATGTCGGCGGCAGCGTGGAAGGATTTGCGGCAATGATGAACCAGAAGGCGCGCGATCTCGGCTGCTATGATACGTATTTTATCACGCCAAACGGTCTCGACGCGGAGGACGAAACGGGCATACATTCAACAACCGCCGAAGACCTTGCCCGGATTATGCGCTGCTGCATGAAAAATGAGACCTTCCTGACAATCACACGCGAATCTTCCTGGTCCTTTACGGATCTGGAAGGCGTCAGAAGCTTTACCGTAAACAATAAAAACGCCTTTCTGAATATGATGGACGGCGCCCTGACCGGAAAGACAGGCTTCACTAACGGCGCCGGTTACTGCTATGTGGGTGCATTGGAACGCGACGGCAAAAGGCTGATCGCCGTCGTGCTGGCCTGCGGCTGGCCCAATAATAAAAACTGGAAATGGTCTGACACGACAAAACTTATGAACTATGGACTGAGCGAATTTCAGGATGTCACCGTCGGAGAAGATTCCTTAACACTGGCTCCTCTTCCGGTAGAAAACGGGCAGGACGCAGAGGTTCGCATTGACGCCGGAATCGCAGAAAATCATCTGTTGCTGAGCGAAGAAGACTGCTTTTCCATGGATATCCTCCTCCCTGACTCGCTGACGGCTCCTGTGTACAAAGGCGAGATCGTCGGCAGCGTGATCTATACTGTCAATGGGGATGTCCTCAATCTCTTCCCCGTTGTCGCAGAAGAAGATATCCCGGAGATTACTCTTCGCTGGAGACTGGAACAGGTGATCAGCCGGTGGCTTCCTTAAGCACACCTATATATCCAGCTTGAGCTGCACCTCTTCCTCCGCTTCGTTCTTCATCTCCTCGACCAGTTCCGGTTGAATGGATGGCAGTTCCTCTGCCGAGCGCACGCCAAAATTCCGCAGAAATTCCTCCGTCGTTCCAAACAGGATCGGTCTGCCCGGCGCGTCCAGGCGGCCTGCCTCGCCGACAAGTCCATACTCCACAAGACGGTTCAATGCGTGGTCAGAGTTCACACCGCGAATCTTCTCGATCACCTGGCGTGTCACCGGCTGCCGGTAAGCCACGATAGAGAGCACCTCGAGCTGCACATCCGTCAGCGTATATTTCTTCGGTTGCTTCGCGACACGAATCAGCGCGTCGTAGTACTCCTTCCGGGTGCAGAGCTGGAAAGAATCCTCCAGCTCGATAATCTCCATGCCGCCCGTGCGGCTGTTATAGCGATCCATCATCTGGCGCACCAGTTTTCTGGTCGTCGCCACATCGTGCCCGATGGCCACTGCCAGCTTCTCCGCGCTGACCGCTTCCCCCATCGCGAACAGGACTGCTTCAATCAGCCCTTCTGTCTTTTCCAGCTCCAAATCCGTCCCCTCCTGTTATATCCGCGACGTCAGCATAATATCGCCAAACAGCTCCTCCTGCCTGGCGTAAAGCTCACCGGTCTTCATCAGTTCAAGCACCGCCAGAAATGTGACAATCATCTGGTTTCTGCTTTTCTGCTTCTCCAGCAACGCCGTGAAAGAAAACGAAGAATGCTTCGAGGCATACTCCCGTACACTGCCCAGCTTTTCGTCAAGGCTGACCTCCTCCTGCTCAATCTGCCCGAACTGGCTGCGAATCGGATCAAGCTTGTCCTTCTGGCGGCGCATCAGCTGCTGAAAAATGGCATTCAGGCTCTGAAGCGTCGTATCTCCGATCAGCTCCTCCATATTCACCGGCGCCTCATACTCTGCCACCTCTCTGGGAATCGTCGGTTTCTTATAAAGTGCCTTCCCGGATACCGACAGCCTGTCCCGAAGTTCCGCTGCCATGTATTTATACATTTTATACTCGAGCAGCCTGCGGACCAGTTCCTCACGCGGGTCGATCTCCTCGCCCTCTTCGTCCTTCTCGGCGGGAAGCAGCATCTTTGCCTTGATCTCGAGAAGCGTCGCTGCCATAACAAGGAACTCGCTCATGACGTTCAGATCCTCGGTCTCCATCGCCTGCAGATATTCCATGTACTGCGCCGTGATCTCCACGATCGGGATATCAAAAATATTAAATTTGTTAATGTCGATCAGATGGAGCAGCAGATCCAGCGGACCCTCAAAGCTCTCGATCTTGACTGAAAGCGCCATAGTCTATGCCATTCCTCTTACTGTAATGGAAATCAGCTGATGCGGATTGTTGATCCGGACCGGCAGGGTGTGCTCCCCCAGTCCGGCGCTGACCACCAGGTATTTCCCATTTAGCGAGTAAAGCCCCCTGCTGTACTTTGGAAACAGCCGAGCCTGCGGCGTGATCACTCCGCCCAGCCCAGGCAGCCTTATGATACCGCCATGCAGATGACCGGACAGCGTAAGATCTGCTCCCCAGGCTGCATAGGTATCAAAGAAAACAGGGTTATGTGCCAGGAGGATGTGATAAGCGTCCCTTCCGGCCGGGCCGAAAGTGCGCGTAAGCTCCTCCGTCCCATATCGCGGTTGTCCGACTTTCCGATAATAATCCAGCGGAAGTTCATAACCATGTATCCGGAAACTGCTTCCCTCCCACGGGAAATTCTGCGTCTCATTTACGAGTACGCGCACCCCCATGTCCTGCAGTTTTTTCGTATATTGCTCATATTGATCGCCGTAAACACTTTTTCTGAGACGCATACGGGATTCGTGATTCCCATTGGCACAGATGACCGGGGCTCTCCGCCTGACCAGTTCCCGGAAAAGGCAGAGCGTATTCTCAGTCTCTGCGATTTTCCCGCCGAGCAGCATATCCCCGGCACAGAGAACCAGATCGGAGTCCAGGCGATCGATCGCATCGAGCAATTCACACTGTCCCTCTCCCCAGAGACGGTCATGCAGATCCGCCAGCATGGCAATTCGCAATGGCGTGATCTCTTTCGCCAGTACATTCGTACGGATCTCATAATGGCTGATCCGCAGATGATCGCTTCCTATGCATCCTGTCATAGCACAGCTTATCTCCTTTTCGTCATCGTACATCTTATACCAGCCAGAACCTCCATACCCGGGAAAAACAGTCCAAAACGCCCGCCTTCTCCACTTCTGCGGCGGTGAGCAGCGCGACCGAGCCGAGCTCTTTGTCGTCCAGCCTGTAGACAATCCGGCCTGTCTGTTCGTTTTCTGCCACCGGAGCCTCGATCTCCTCCGGAATTTCCAGCGTGCGGCTGACATCTGTAAGAGAACTCCCGTCTGTCGACACATAGGAGAACTCTTCCGCGTAAGTAAGTTCCACGTATTCCTCAACGCCGCCTCTGACCGGTATGGATGGAAGTGTGAGCCGCTCCGTGTCCTGATAGAGACTGCAGCAGGCGAATCCACTGTTCAGCAGCGTGACCGCGTCCTGGAAACGGCTCTTGCTGTCCGCACCGCCCATGATCACCGCCACCAGCTCAATATTATCTTTCTTTGCGCTGGCCGAAACACAAAAACCCGCCACACTCGTATATCCGGTTTTCAGACCGGTCGCATATTCGTATTGCCGGATGAGTTTGTTTGTGTTCGTGAGACCGAACTCAAAGCTGCCCTTCGCGGTCGTGTGCGTAATATTTTCCATCCAGATCGTACAATAATCATGAATCTCCGGATGGTTCAGCAGAATCTCCCGCGACATCAGTGCAACATCCCGCGCAGTCGTCAGATGCGCATCGTCGTCCAGGCCGCAGGAATTGGCGAAGTGCGTGTTCGTCATGCCGAGCTCTGCCGCCCGCTCGTTCATCTGCTTTACAAAATCGCCCTCGCTGCCGCTTATATACTCCGCCATCGCCACGCAGGCATCGTTTGCGCTCGCAACGGCGATACACTTAAGCAGAGTCTCCACCGTCTGCTGCTCAAACGCCTCCAGATAGACCTGAGAACCGCCCATTCCGGCGGCATTCTCCGAGACGGTCACTACATCCGTAAGAGCGATCCTTCCTTCTTCGATTGCCTCGAGAATCAGCAGCATCGTCATGATCTTGGTTACGCTGGCTGGATGCAGCTGTTCATCCGCCGCCTTTTCCATCAGGACGGTTCCTGTGGAAATCTCGATGAGGATTGCATGCGGCGCGGATACCTCTGCGGCGACCTGGTTCTCCTCCCGCGTCTCCTGTTCCTCAGCCAGAACGGTCAGCGGCTGAAACAGGAGCAGAACCATCAGGAAATATATACACAGTTTTTTCAGAATATCACCTCTGTCACTCCCTTGCTATATAGTAGCGGAAATGACAGAATTTATGCATGGAAAAGGCTGCTACAGAACGATCAGACAGGCCGTTGCAATACCGATCACACAGCCGACAGCTACCTGCAACGGGCTGTGTCCGACCAGCTCCTTCAGGCCGGCATCCCAGAACTCATACATCTTGTCACTTTTCTGAAAGGCAGCCAGGCCCTCTGTCTGGAAAAATTCAACCATCTCATTGAGCACCTTGCCCTGCTTCCCCGTCTCTCTGCGGACGCCCGTCGCATCATGCATGACAATAATCGCGATCATGCAGGTAATCGCAAATTCAAAGCTCTGAAACCCGTAGAGAACCGCTGCAGCCGCCGCCATCGCGCTCACCGTCGCCGAATGGCCGCTCGGCATCCCGCCGTCCCCGACCATACGCTCCCAGCGGATCTCCCGGTGCACGACTGCATAGATAATCATCTTAATCACCTGCGCCACCGCCCAGCCGGCGGCGCCGCACACCAGCACCGTGTTCTGCAAAATTTCCCGAAAAATCGTTCCCATGCTTTCTAACGCTCCCAAAAGAAATGCCTTGACTCTATCACAGTCAAGGCATCACTGCACATTCCTTAATTATATTTACGTTTTCTGGCCGCTTCAGACTTCTTCTTGCGCTTGACGCTCGGCTTCTCGTAATGCTCTCTCTTGCGGATCTCCTGCTGAATCCCCGCCTTCGCGCAGTTTCTCTTGAAGCGACGCAGCGCACTGTCTAAAGTCTCGTTCTCTTTTACGATTACGTTCGACATAGAATCACACCCAACCTCCCTCCAGTTGTATATTGTGCAGAATACAACTGTCCGGATATTCATTGCACCACTCAAGTATATGATTTATGCCTGATTTTGTCAACTGTTTTTTTAGATGTCCATTTTCAGGCTGAAGTGAAAAGTTTACTTCC
>MSHD01000030.1 GCA_001941045.1 Lachnospiraceae bacterium Zagget2 | reverse complement strand
TGGCCTGACACCAAGATTAAAATATTCGATTTCCATATCCTTTACACAGAATACAATGCCAATATTTCTGGTATCACCCGGATATACATTGGAAAGATACGGCTGCTCTTCAAAAATGGTGTGAATCCACTTTGTCTGATCTTCGGCTATCACAGCCTTTCCGGACACCCGGATGGTTTCCTTGAAGCGTGTATATGCAAGAATCTGGACACGTCCGTCCTCTTTTAGTTCTGAACAGAAATCCTTTCCTCTTGCTGTAAAAAAATAAATCGCATCCGGTTCATAATGAATCGCACTGATGTTGCGTACTTGCGGTTCTCCGTTTTTTCCTATTGTTGCAAAGGCCAGCACACCGACCAACTCACACTTTTTCAAACAGGTAGCTGCATCCATAGCCTATCTCCTCTCTGTATACCGATGGATTTTGTTTTTTCGATCTTTCTGCACCCCACGTGCATATGTGATCTCCGGGTAGCCGAATCCTACCATCAGCTTTGTATAATGATCCTGCGGAATGTTCAGCAGTTCCCTCGCTTCCGGCACCAGTTCATTCAGTACCTCTGCCGGATAGCTCATGATTGCCGTTCCAAGGCCATACGCATTGCAAAGAAGTTCAAAATACGCTGTCGCAATGTTGCAGTTGACCTTGCTGTCCTCTGCCCATTTTCCGCTGCATTTTTCGTGAGCGATGAACAGATGCGGCGCGCCGCAAAAGAGCAGATCGTCTTTCCGTAAACTCTGCTCTGACTCCTTCATCTTACGATAGAAAAAGTCGCTGAAACTATGTGTATAAATATGTCTCTTAGCCAGCGCTTCCATTTTCGTATAGGCAATCTGCCAGATTTCCTTTACCCGTTCCTTATCGTCGATGACGGTATATTCTACGTTACTGGAGTTGCCACCAGTAGGAGCCGCCTGCATGGCATCCAGTATCCGGCTGATGACCTCCGAATCTACATTTTTATCAAGATACCTTCGGCAAGAACGCCGGTTTGTAACCAACTGTTCCATATACAGCCCCATATTTGCAGGTGCTGGCGGCAGGGAATCTTCCGGCTTCTTATCAAAAATTGAGATAGCGCCTGTCGGACAGACCGCCAGACAATGCTGGCATCTCCAGCAGCCACGCCACCCAAAACGCTCAAATGGAATCATTTCCGGATAACCGTCTGTTCCGAAACGCAGCACAAGGCCGGCACAGGTATTCAGACACTTTCCGCAACGGATACATTTTTCTTTATCCACATGAAAATGTGTTTTTATTTCCATCCCCATATCTGTCACCGCCTTTATACTGTAACGACAATCTTGCCATTGACCTTATGGTGATCCATATCATACAGAGCTTCCGAAATCCGCCCGAACGGGTATGCTGCACCGATTTTCGGTGTGATCTCATGGTCTTCGATGAAACGGAAAATGTCCTGCATGATGTCCTGTGTCGGATAGTTTGAGAAAAATCCGGTCAAATACACGCCATTGGGAATGAATTTGATGGGATCAAAATTATTCAGGGTATATACGCCCCCTAAAACACCGGTGTTGCACACAATGCCGCCTTTTTCTACTGTACGCAGGGTATCGGACAGCGTCTTAGGGCCGACCAGTTCCAATGCCTTGGTTACACCGTGAATCGTTCCTGCAAGTTCCCCTGTATCAAGGATCGCCTCGTCTGCATCGTGAAGCAGCGTCAGCTTGTTTTTCCGGTGTGTTGTGGCAATGACTTTACACCTAAGCGCCTTTGCAATCTGAATCGCCGCATAGCCCAGCGCGCAGGTTGCGCCGCGAACAAGCAGCGTATCCTCAGCTTTTAGCTGTAAGCACTCAAAAAGAGAACCCCATGCAGTAAACCATGTTTCCGGGACAGCAGCCATTTGTTCCCATGACAGTGCAGTATCCGTTTCAAATACATGATGTGCCGGAAGCAAAGCGTACTCAGCATAGGAGCCATGGAAGCTGCGCCCCATACCGCCCATCAGGGCAGCTACCTTTTGTCCGACAGCAAAACCACTGTCAGAAGGATCGACGATTTCTCCTACACACTCAATACCGGGAATAATTGGCTTCTGAATATAATCTGCCCGGATTTCGTTCAGGCGCAAAATCTGTTCGGAATGATTCAGACCAAAGGCTCTCACTTTCACCAGTACCCAGCCCGGTTTTACTTCCGGAATCTCCATTTCCGTCAATGTAACTTTATCTGCATCCGTGGGCTCTGTCAGCACCACAGCTTTCATTTTCTTATCCATAATCATCAAGCCCTCAAAAATAATTCACTGGTTTCATCTGCCCAGCACTGCGGGTCAGCAGCATAGAAGTCCCCGTCCTTCCCACTGGCTACGGCGGGACAGCCCCGGCAGAATGCCAGCAGCTCGCATTTGGAGCATTTCTCAAACTTCGTGTAATCTCTATAATTCTCCATCTCACAGACCCAGACGTCCGCCAGACGGTCATCGAATACATTGCCGACCTTGCTGTTCTGAACCCGGCGGCAGGCGTACACATCCCCGGTGGGCAGGATGGTCAGGTGGCAGTTGCCGCAGTTGCAGCCTCCGTAAATCATTCCAGCCTCCACGTTTTCAGGGATTTTGAAGGCACCCGTCTCGTATTCGTAGAGTGTCCAGAGATGATCCTTTCTGTTGAAGTAAGTCTGACACCCGGCGGCTTCATATTCTTTGAATTTCCTGTCGCAGTCTGCCAGCAGCTTCCGGTAGCGGAGCGGTTCGATGCCGGTATCCTTTTCCTCTGACGTCGGGCAGTAGCGGGCAAAGGCGAACACATTCGCCCTGGCCGCAACCACTGCGTCAATGATGTCAGGCACTTCATCAATGTTCGTACCGGAAACGGTGGTCTTGATCACGCTGCGGATGCCTGCCCGGTTGATGCAGCCGATCTTTTCCAGCGTAATATCAAAGGAGCCAGGTTTGCGGAACCAGTCATGTGTTTCCCGCATTCCGTCAATGGAGAGCTGGTACTTCTGACAGCCGTATTCTTTCAGACGGCGGCACACCTCATCCGTCAGGTGAAATGGATTGCCAAGAATGGTAAAGGGAATGCCATGCTCTTTCATCAGCTCCAGCAGCTTCCGGAAGTCCGGGTGAAGGATGGGATCGCCGCCGGTGATATAAAAATACGGCAGACGATGATACACCTCGCAGAAATCCAGACAGTTGTAAAACGTGTCCTGCATCTGCTCCCAGCTCATAGCGTCCAGATTTTTACAGACGTTTTCGGAAAAGATGTAGCAGTGCTTGCACCGCTGATCGCACTCGTCTGTAATATGCCATTGAAAAGAAAAATACTGTTTCATAAAGCATGTTCTCCTCATATTTGTTTCGCAGGTGCCTGATGAACCGATACCGGCTCATCAGGCGATTGGTTTGCGGACAGAATTACTTGTCACCAGCGCCGCAGGCGGAACCGCAGGCAGCGGGCTTTTCTTCCGGCTTGTCCGACGCGCCGCAGGCGGAACCGCAAGCAGCGGGTTTTTCTTCCGGCTTGTCGGCTGCTCCGCAGGCTGTACCACAAGAAGCAGCAGATGTCTCGTTCTTCCATCCAGACAGATTAGAAAGTGCCATTGCCAAATTACCTCCGTATTTGTATTCAGGAGCTGTCCTGCTCTCTGTGATTTTTATTATATTGGCGCCGATCCCGAAAACAAGTACGCACCTTTTTATTACATAGTCACAAAAAGGTAACTTGATTTCGATGGCGTGCTGCATTATAATTCGAGTGTAACATTCGGATTTAATGTTGGAAGAAAATAGAATGTGAGGTGCCTTTTATGAAAACAAAAGACGAGTTGCCTGCATGCCCGGTTGCGACAACGGTTTCCTTGATCGGAAGTAAGTGGAAACTCCTGATTTTACGAAATCTGCTGGTACGTCCCTGGCGGTTCAATGAGCTGCGACGAGACCTGGAAGGAATCAGTCAGAAAGTGTTGACGGACAGTCTGCGCTCTATGGAGGAGGACGGAATCATCACACGCACAGTCTACCCGGAAGTACCGCCACGGGTGGAATACGCACTCAGTGAATTGGGAGAATCCATGCGGCCGGTGATTAAGGCTATGGAAGCATGGGGAACGGCTTATAAAACCAGCATTCAATAAAATATCTTTTCCTGTACCATAATTTGCACCAGGTTTCAATTTAAATAGTGAATTAATTGCACCTTTTTGACATTTTTGGAGCCGATCACAGGTTCTCTCTCGGACCTTCGAGGGGCAAAGATCAGAGTTTTTGCTTTCGGCGCGGGGATAAATTCGGAATGCTCCGGGGAATTTACAGATCTTCCCCGTTCGACCGGATGACTTTCTGATACCAGTAAAAGGAATCTTTCTTGCGTCTGCGCAGGTCGCCGGTGCCATCGTCATATTTTTCCACATAGACGAAGCCATAGCGCTTTGCCATTTCTCCGGTGGACGCGCTGACCACATCGATCCAGCCCCAGGGCGTGTAGCCCATCAAATCGACGCCGTCTTTTACGGCTTCTTTCATCTGCTCGATATGCTGGCGTAGATAGGCAATGCGGTAGTCGTCGTGGATGCTGCCGTCCGTTTCTTTCCGGTCGTATGCGCCGAGCCCGTTTTCGACGACCATCAGCGGGATCTGGTAGCGGTCATAAATCTCGTTCAGGGAATAGCGCAGCCCCTTCGGGTCAATCGGCCAGCCCCAGTCGCTCGCCTTCAGATAAGGATTGGCGCAGCCGCCGATCAGATTGCCGCCCGCGGCAGCTGCTGCGGCTGGATCGGAGGTCTCGCAGGTGCTCATATAATAGCTGAACGTGAAGAAGTCTACGGTCCCTGTTTTTAGCAGCTCATCGTCGCCCGCTGCTTTTTGGATCGTGATGTTATTTTCCTCGAAGAAACGATTCATATAGGAAGGGTACGTGCCGCGCACCTGGACGTCCGATGTGAACCAGTTCATCCGGCGCATCTCGCGCTGACACTTCAGAATGTCGTCCGGATTACAGGTATAGGGGTATTTTGTGGCAAAGAGCGTCATGCAGCCCATCCGGAAGCAGGGGTATTTTTCATGCGCCAGCTTTACGGCCCGGGCACTGGCCACAAACTGATGGTGCAGTCCCTGATAACGGATCTGCTTTTCATCGGGCACTTCGGTCACCGGACCGCAGTATCCTCGAATACAGCCCAGCGACAGAACAGCGCCCATCGGCAGCGTACCGGAATTGATCTCATTGAAGGTAAGCCAGTATTTTACTTTATTCTGGTAGCGCTCGAAAAGGACTTCACAATAGTGGAAGAAGCAGTCGATCACTTTGCGGCTGTACCAGCCATTATATTTTTCGACCAGCGCATAGGGAATCTCATAATGAGAGATCGTGACTATTGGTTCCATATCATATTTTTTTAACTCGTCAAAGACCCGGTCATAGAACTGCAGTCCGGCTTCGTTTGGCAGCGCCTCCATTCCGGTCGGAAAAATCCGGCTCCAGTTGATGGACATGCGGAAACAGCGGAAGCCCATCTCGGCGGCCAGCGCTATGTCCTCCTTATAATGATGATAGAAATCAGTAGCCTCATGGCTTGGATACAGTGTTCCTTCCTCCAATACCGGCGTCACCCGCTTCGGCCTTGTATGGGAACCGTTTGTGCACATGTCGGATATGGAAGGACCTTTGCCGTCGACATCCCATGCGCCCTCGTACTGATTTGCGGCCGTTGCGCCGCCCCAGAGGAAATCTTCTTTCAAAACAGACATTTAATTTTCCGGCTCCTTCCGTGAGAAAATTGTCAGCAGAACATCGCCGGCTTTCACAGAAAGCGCATCTGTGGCCAGAACCCGTTCATAATCGCCAGTATTGGTTACAAGTACCGGGGTATGCAATGAGTAGCCTGCATTCCGGATGCCGTCGATGTCGAATGTGATCAGCTCATCGCCGGCTTTCACAGAATCGCCCTCCGCGACTTTATATTCATAAAATTTTCCGTCAAGTTCCACCGTATTCAGACCGACATGAATCAAAAGCTCCATTCCCTGTGGGGAGGTGATGCCAATCGCATGCTTTGTATCCATTGTGGCAGAGACGACGCCGTCGCAGGGGGCGACGACTTTTCCTTCGCCGGGAATCACAGCCACACCGTCTCCGAGTGCTTTTGATGCAAATACTTCGTCCGGAACGTCTTCCAGCTTTACAATCCCGCCGGTCATCGGGGATAAAAGTGTGATTTCTTTCTCCTCCTTAAGCGGGTCTTTATACAGAATGAAGGCCAGTGTGAACGAAATCACAATCGTGATGACCGCTCCGATTGCTCCAAAGACAACGCCCCGCATCGGCTCGTCCCCGCCGATAAAGCAGATCAGAGTCAGCAGCGACGGGGAACCGCCCATGGTATAGCCGACTACGTGAAAAATACCGCAGAACAGACCGGACACGCCGGCGCCGATGACAGCTGCCAGCATAGGTTTTCCATATCGGAGGTTGATTCCGTACATGGCCGGTTCCGTGACGCCTGCCACGACAGCGGAGATACCGCAGGCGACGCCCTCCGATTTTGTCTCCGTATTCTTCGTTTTAAAGCCGACGCCGAAGGAGGCGCCGCCCTGCGCCAGATTCGAACAGAACATGGTAGTTAACAGCAGAGCGTCGAAACCAAGCAGTGCCAGATTGTTTACTGCCAGCGGAATCAGTGCATAGTGCATGCCCGTCATGACGATGAACGGCATTGCCGCGGAGAGCAGGCAGATTGTGAGCCACGGTACGGTACTGTACATCGCACTGAATGCGCCGGACAGCGCATTTCCCGCCACGTTTCCGACCGGTCCGAGAACGCAGAGGGCGACCGGCACACAGATGATGACGAAAATCAGCGGCTTCAGAAAGGACTTTAATACGTTGGGAGAAACTCTGTCGGCAAAAGTCTCCACCCATTTCATAACCGGCGCCATCAGAAGAATCGGCAGCACGGACGAAGGATAGGTCGCGCAGATCACCGGGATTCCAAAGAACCAGGTACAGTCCATTCCCAGGAAGGTTCCTGTCTCCAGGGAACTGTCCGTCAGCAGCGTCACCAGGTCCGGATAGACCAGCGCCGCGCCGACGACCATGAACAGCATGGGCGAGCCATTCAGTTTTTTTGCAGTTGTGTATGCCAGAAAAACCGGCAGAAATGTAAAGAAGCAGTCTCCCATTGCGTTGAGAATGATATAGGTGGAGCCGGAACTGTCAAGCTCTGTGAATGTGACCAGCAGCGTCAGAACCACTTTCATCATACCGCAGCCGAGCATGGCCGGGAGCAGAGGCGTCATGCAGCCGGATATGAAACCAAACAGCCTCTGTATCACACTTCCCTGTGCCTTTTGCGGTTCGGCGGATGAACTGCCGTCAAAATCTCCTCTGGTTCTGAACTCCCTGAAAAGGTTTGAGACCTCGTTGCCGATGACGATCTGATACTGTCCGCCCTGTCTGATGACGCTCTTCACGCCTTTGATTTTCTCAACGGCTTCGTCGTCCGCCTGGCTTTCATCCTTCAGCACGAGGCGAAGGCGGGTCATGCAGTGCCCCGCGCTTGCGATGTTGTCCGGACCACCAACTGCCGCTATGATTTTGTCTGTTGTTTCGACGTAATTCAGTGCCATTCCATTTATCCTTTCAGGTTTTCCGTCATTTTCTTTCCAGTCTTTCCTGATTTGGATAAAATCATTCACACCGCAGCCCGGTTGTATGTTTTGTGGCATATGCCAATAATGGTTCTTGACATATGCCACTAATGAGCGTATGATGAGGGAGAATGAAATCCAGAATAGAGGTGAATCCATGGCAAGACCTACGAAATGCAGAATGATCTGCCGATTTCCGCAGACGCTGGAGTTTGTACCGGCGAAGGAGGCTGACGGGAGAGATCCTGTGATTCTGACGTTGGATGAATTTGAGGCGATACGCCTGATCGATAAGGAAGGCATGTCCCAGGAGCAGTGCAGTCAGAGCATGCAGGTCGCCCGCACCACGGTTCAGAAAATCTATGATTCCGCCCGCGGGAAAATCGCGGAGGCCCTGGTGGAGGGACTGCCTCTCAGAATCGAGGGCGGCGAGTACCGCCTCTGTCGGGGTGGGAATCCATTATGCAGGATGAACGGCTGTTACAGGAAGGAACTCTATCAGGTTTATCAGAAGACGAAAGGAGAAACGATAATGAGAATTGCGGTTACTTACGAAAATGGTCAGATTTTTCAGCACTTCGGCCACACGGAGCAGTTTAAGATTTACGACGTGGAGGATGGGAAGATCGTCTCCTCCGAGGTGGTCAGCACGAACGGACAGGGCCACGGGGCGCTGGCGGAGGTTCTGAACGCATTGCAGGCGGACACTCTGATCTGTGGCGGAATCGGAGGAGGCGCGCAGAACGCGCTCGCGGCGGCAGGAATCAGACTGTACGGCGGTGTGACCGGAGATGCGGATGCGGCGGTGGAGGAGCTGCTTGCCGGAAATCTTGCCTACATCCCGGATGTACAGTGCAGCCATCACGAGGGCGGCCACCACGGGGGAGACTGCGGCGGACATGGCGGACATTCCCATGGCGAAGGCCATGAATGCCGGCACGGCCATTGCATGGACTGATGTTTTCTGGTAATATGATCGGAGAACAATGGATGTACTACAGAAAACATGGAGGGCATGAGAAATGTTGAAGCAACACAGATTCTGGGCGATGGTAATACTGATCGGCTGTGTGATGTGCCTGTGGACAGGACATCAGATGTGCAGGCCGAAGAAAAAAGAAGAAGAGTAGAAAACAGCACCCCTGTTCGGAAAGAGCAGGGGTTTTGCCTGTTTGTGTGAGAAAAGGGCTTACAGCAGTGTCTTATAAGTGCCGCTGTGAAGCACGGAGCAGATCCCCTCGATCCCGCAGCGAACCATATTGGAGACCGCCGCGTCCGTGTAGAAGGCCATATGCTGCGTCATGACCACGTTCGGGAACTGCCGCAGGTATGCCATGGAACGGTTGCTGATGATCTCGTCGCGGCGGTTCAGGTGATAGATGCCTTCCTCGCTCTCGAAGCAGTCGAGCCCCAGACTGCCGATTTTTTCCTGCTCGATTCCCGCAATCAGCGCTTCGGTGTCCATCAGCGCGCCGCGCGCGCAGTTGATCAGGATCACGCCGTCTTTCATTCTGGCAATCGCGTCGCTGTCGATCATATGGTAAGTCTGTTCGTTCAGGTTCAGGTGTACGGAGATGATGTCGCTTTCCCGGTAAAGCGTGTCGAGATCTGTATAGCTGAGCCAGCGGGATGCCTCACCCTGGTACTGGTCGTAGCCCAGAATCCGGCATCCGAAGCCGGAAAGAATCTTTGCCAGCTGCGTCCCGATGCGGCCGGTTCCCAGAATTCCAACCGTCAGATTTCGCATTTCCCTCCCATAGAGCCCCGGAAGAGAATAATCGTTGACCTGTGCACGCCAGAGGGCAGCTTTGTAGTGCCGGATGCACAGAAGCATCAGCATAACCGCGTATTCCGCCACACCGTTCGGCTCATAAAACGCGTTGCAGACGGGCAGGCCGATCGCCCGGGCATGCGCTATGTCGATATGGTCATAACCGATCGTGCGGGTCGTGAGGCAGCGGACGCCGAGCTTCTTGTATTCGTCCAGAAGAGCCGCGTCGATATTTCCCTGCCCGAGGATGGTCACGCCCTCGCAGCCGGCAGCCATGGAGGCGTTCTCCATCGTCGGAACCTGATCCGTGAGGATCAGATCTGCGCCAAATTCTCCGGCATAACGGTCAAAATGTTCCCTCTCATCATCCCGGACTTCATAAGCAATGATTTTCATGTGAATCCCTCCTTTGCATTATACTGGTATTATATTCCGGCTTATGTTATCCTGAATGTAATATAGATGACATTTTGAGGTGGCGGAATGGAAATTAAATTTTCAGACGAGGAAATGGAGCGGCTCTCGCAGGCAGGATACCTGCGCCGTTATGCGAGGGAGGAAAGTATCTATCTGGAAGGAGATGCGGCGAATACGCTGTGCATTATCCGCGATGGAAGAGTGCGCGTGATGCTCAGCACCCGGGAGGGAGAGGAGCTGACGCTTGAGATTGTGGAGAAGGGGCGGCTTTTCGGCGAATCCTCCTTCCTGAGCAAAAGTCCGCGGCCCACCACGGTCACGGCGGTCACGGATGTGCTGCTGCTCTGCTGCACGATAGAACAGCTGATTCCCTGCCTGTGTCGGAATCCGGATATTCTGCTTAAGGTGCTGCAGCACTGTTCGGAAACGATGAATCACCTGTCCTATTCCCTTCATTCCTTTCGCTTTCTGGACCGTTACCAGCGGATTGCTTCGTTTCTGCTGACGGAGACCGAGGCGGATAATCCGGACAAGGAGATCGAAGAGCATTGCCTGCCCTATTCACATGAGGAGATTGCTCTGTGCCTGGGGCTGGCGCGTCCGACGGTCAGCCAGGTCCTGAAGGAATTTGAGCGCGACGGCCTGCTGCGCTGCGGCTACCGGAAGGTCTGTATCCTGGACAGGGAGGCGCTGGCGGAGGCGGCGGGTATTGGATTGTGATAACAAAATGGAAAATACTTTGATTGTTTGATAAAAATTTTGCTTCTTTGGTTGATAATTTTGTTTGCTTGCGGTAAAACAAAAAAAGAGAAGCAAACCATCGAAGCAAAGGCTGCTAATGGAGGTTTTCCCAGAATTTGCGATACGCTATCATAATCAAGACGAAAATCGTTCTTTCAGCAGTTCCACCAGCCGTTCCGCGATCGGCGTAAAGACCTGGTATTTCTTCCAGATGATGTACATCTTCGTCTCCAGTTTGGGAGAAAGAGGGCGGAAACACAGGCCGTTTTCGGGACTGACGTCTGCCAGACGGTCAAAGACCAGCAGGCATCCAAGTCCCTCCTTCACAAATACGGAGCCATTGTAGAAAAGGTTGATGGTACCGATGATGTTCAGCTGATCGACAGCCTCGCCGCACCATCTGGGAAGGTCTGTACGGATCGACTGGGGTGAAATGATGAGCGGAAGGTCCCGGATATCTTCGAGATAGATCTCTGTTTTCTGCGCCAGGGGGGTGTCCGCGCGCATTAAAAGCCCCCAGGTGTCGCCGCCCGGCAGGGAAAGATAATTATATTTCGAAAGATCGGGTGGTTCCACGATGACTGCGAAATCGGAGAGTCCCTGCTCCAGATCGTTCACCACCACGCGGGTGTCTCCGCTGGTGATGTGGAAGCGCAGCCCCGGATACTGCAGGCGAAAATCCTTGATAACGCCTGCCAGATGGTGGATCAGCCAGGATTCCGCACAGCCAATCCGCACATCGCCACCTGTTACATCGTTCAGAGACTGAAATTCTCCGATGGTCTTGTCTGTCATGTCCAGAATATCTTCCGCGCGCTTACGCAGCAAAATCCCTTCTTCTGTCAGATGTACATTGTAGTTGCCGCGGACGAAGAGCTTGCAGCCGAGCTCAGCCTCCAGCTCCTTGAGCTGTTTGGACAGGGTCGGCTGGGAGATGTGCAGCGTCCTGGCCGCGCCCGTGATGCTGCCCTCCCTGGCGACCTCTATAAAATAGCGTAAAACTCTCAGTTCCATGGTGTTGCCTCCGCTTTTCGCATTGCTACCTTTATCTTGACCGCTTATTTTGTTCCATTTTGAACATTTCATAAACATAAGCCGAGCCCTGTAGATAAAGCCCTGTCTCAACATCTGTGAGTCGTTCAAAAGTTTTGGAACTATAAAAAAGATCCATTGCTCCATCCATTGATCTGCTTTCATCTTCCATAATAAACGCTATAATATCCTGAGTAGTGTATTCAATCATCTCCTGCTGTTTATCTGTCATATTTAACACCCACCTTTTTCAGATACCGTAGTGCTTTCTCAGTATGAAAGGTGTATTGATTCGTCAGTTTTCCAAAATCAAATTCCCGCTTTAAATATTCAGCGTCTATGGTTCCTCTGGAAAATTGTCTGATCAGCAGTCCTACAGTATCATTTGCAACTGGTCCCGAGACAACATCATATTTATTGTCGGTATTACACTCCGGGCTTGAGATATCCACAAATTTCCGATTCCGGTTATTGTTGATAAATACCGCCCATTCAACGCTTGGTCTTTCAGCAAATGCGCGGCAGTTTATATCGCTTTTTTCTAACAGATCTTCTGGTACCTCAAAAATCGTAACGGTTGGCATTCCGCCAGCAATCCTTGCTCTTCTTTCCGCCATTCTCCATGCTTGTTCCTCAAGAATTGTCGTGTAAAAGCCACGTCCAAAATCTTTATAGGGCATACATTTTGATAAATCGACGTATTCTATTTCCATATTGGAGCCATGATAAAGTTTCAAAATACCGTTCCTCCATTTTTTCTGCATATAATACTCAAATCATCTATTGTATCGTCAAAAGATAATGTATGCTCCACATCATAGAATTCATGGAGAAAATCAATTCCTTTATATTGCCGCAGATACATATAAGCATCCTTCATATGCATACCATATCGACTGGCAAATTCACTGACGCAAACCACAATATAATCTAATAAATTTCTTTCATTTGCCAAATCTTTTACACTGTCGTCCATAAAACGCCCTCCTTTTAATTTGCGGGATTGATTTTATTGTACCAAGTCGCTAACGCGACGGCTAGCCTTGGATATAAATTTTTCTGCTCTTTCTTAAAATAAAAGTGGCAGTTTTTTTGTATATGTTTTATTGTTGAATTACCCCTAATGCAACGATAAACACACAAAACAACTGCCTATGCTTATGTTACCATGGATTTCAAAACTCAACAACCTCATATCTGATTTTTTTATCCGTCCACCACCTTTGTATTGCCCCGCGTTATTTTTCTGTTCCCCCAAAGCAAGCATTACAAAGGAGCTCTTATTATGGACGATTATTTAACTGTTTTTCGGGAGATGGTTTCCCTGCGTGGCCTCACCGGCCACACCCTGATAAGCTATTGCACTTATATCCGTGCTTATCTTGACTATCTTTCTTCTGTCCTCTGTAAATCCCCGGAGGATGTCTCCTGGGCGGAACTGCGTGACTTTGTCCGCTGGCTCCAGCGCTCCAGGAATCTCTCCGACCGCACCATTAACTGTGTCATCTCCCAACTGCGTTTCTTCACCCTGTATGTCCTGCACAGACCCTGGGATGATACCCAACTCCCCATGCGCAGGTTTGATGAGTATCTTCCTTTTGTCCCATCCCGACAGGAAGTGGCTGTCCTGATCGAAGCCATGCCGAACCTGAAGCTGAAAGCCATGACTGCACTCATGTATTCTTCCGGCCTGCGCATTGGCGAGCTCTGCCATCTCCGCTATGTGGATATCGAGCGTAAAAACATGCGCATCCATATCTGCCATGGCAAAAACCGCTCTGACCGTTATGCCATCCTTTCCGCCAATGCACTTGACATCCTCACACAGTACTGGTTCGCTTTTGGAAAACCCATGGGCTGGCTTTTCCCGAAGCAGCGGGACCCATCCCGTCCCATTGACACGTTCTACCTCTCCTGGCACATCCATGCCGTGGAGCGTTCCCTCGGCTGGCCGGAGCGTATTACCTGCCATTCCCTCCGCCACGCCTTTGGCACACACCTCTACGAGGATGGGACGGATCTTCTCACCATTAAAGCTCTCCTTGGACACAAATCTTTGAATTCCACCACGATCTATGTCCATCTTGCCGGAAATGGCATCGGCAAGGCTGTCAGCCCCTTCGACCATCCCGCCATGGGGAGGAGTTCCTGATGCAGGGCAGAATCCAACAGATATTTTCCTATGGCTGGCATGATTTCTGCCAGTCCTTCCACCCCTCCGGTGTACAGCAAAAGGCTGCCCATTCTATCATGCAGTGTAAATCCGGCGCTCTCGGCTGCAACATCAGCATCTGTGGGGAATGCGGCCACCAGGAATTCCACAATAATTCCTGCCGGAACCGCAACTGCCCGAACTGCCAGGCCATCCTCAAGGAAGTATGGGTCGACGCCAGAAAGTCAGAAATCATTGACACTCCTTACTTCCATGTGGTCTTTACCGTCCCTGCAGAGCTGAACCCTTTGATTTATGCCAACCAGAAACGCCTCTATTCCCTTTTGCACCGCTGTGCTGCTGAAACGCTTCTGGAGCTCGCCACCGACCAGAAATACCTTGGGGCTACCCCCGGCATTATCCAGGTCCTGCACACGTGGGGGCAGGACCTGAATTACCACCCGCATATCCACTGCATTGTCACAGGCGGTGGGCTGACAAAGGACCTGAAACTTCGGAAATCCAAGAATGCGTTTTTTATCCCTGTCAAAGTGCTCGGCAGAAAATTCCGCGGGAAGTTCCTCGCTTATCTCCAGGAGATGGCTGTTTCGCAGGAACTTCTGTTTTTAAAATCCTGTGAAAAGCTGCGCAATTCCTATACCTGGAGTGAATTCCGCGATTCTCTGTATCACAAAGACTGGTGTCCTTACATCAAGGAAACCTTCAACGGCTTTGGCAATGCCATTGAATACCTGGGGCGTTACACCCACCGTATCGCCATCACCAACTCACGCATTCAGGCAGTTACCCCGACCCATGTGTCTTTTTCTGCCAGGGACTACAAGAGCGGCGAAACAACAACAGTTACCATCGAAAAATAAAGAATTTATCCGTCGGCTGATGATGCATGTGCTGCCCCATGGTTTCCAGAAGATCCGTTATTACGGCTTCCTGAACAACCGCTGCAAGAAGGAAAACCTGAAGGTCATTGTCAGAATACAGGGACACCTGAGATTTTCTTCCCTCCTCACCGGCAAAAACATGGGTGAGGTTCTGAATCTGGTGTGGGGCTATGACATTCGAACCTGTCCCTGCTGTGGCTGTTGCTCCATGCGCCATGCCGGACGTACATTTGCCATGCTTAATTAAACAGGGGAACTTCATACTTTTTTCGGACTCTCAGCAGAGGGTCTGGTTGGCACGCCAGTAAACAGTTTGCACATCGGCAAAATACAACGTGTAACTACATCGCTTTACTGTCCAGAGCTGCAAAATGCGGAAGGGACAAATATTCAATCCCCATATATTTTGGCTACACGTCCGCTCCCCGGTACAATAGGAAAGAATCACATTCAGAGCAGTTCAGAGTTTTCTCAGAATTGCTTTTTTTCGTCTGCTCTGAATCTGATACTTTCCTTAAGTATTATATCAAAATAATCCCGTTTCGCAAGGTAAAACAGTTTATTTGCCAGGCGAAAGAGCCCTAATATACTCCCTGATTTTCCTGGACAAGGGTGGTTACAAATAGATATTCCTTTCGAGAATAACCAGAAATAGAAACTAAATATTTGCCATTCTTTCTGTCACCATATAAGATAGACCTCGAGGGAGGTGGCAGACATGCCGGAAGCGAACAATGAGGCACAGTGCTTTTATGAAAATCTCAGGGACATTGGCTTTGGGGAGGAGACGATTTCCCGCTGTGTCCTGCTTAAGAAAGAAGGACGGGAAAGAGAATTGTTGTTTCTGCTGCAAAGCAGTCGCAGGGATTTGCTGAACTGCATTCATGCGGAGCAGAAAAAGCTGGACTGTCTGGACTATCTCGTAAACAGGCTGAACAAAAAGGAGGGGTAGTATGAAGCGATTTATCACATTTGTTCTTTTGATTTGTATGATCACAGGACTGGCGGCGTGTGGTTCCGGAAATGCGGAGTCATCATCGGATTCTGGAAGCGACGCTATTTCGGCCGTGGAAAGTCAATCAGAAGCAGAGAGCGAAGCAGAAGAAACGGGTGCAGTGGAAGAGGAGAGCAGTGGGGAAGATTCCGGCAGCGTCTCTTCCGGCGACAATATTCTGGTTGCGTATTTCTCCTGCACCGGCACGACGGAGCAGATCGCCCGGTGGATCATCGACGAGACCGGTGCGGACAGTTACGAAATCGTAGCGGAGGATCCTTATACGGAGGAAGATCTGGCGTATTATACCGGCGGGCGCGCCGACCAGGAGCAGGCGGATGACTCTGCAAGGCCCGCGATCTCCGGCAGCGTGGAGAACATCGGGCAGTACGACGTGATCTTCCTCGGCTATCCCATCTGGCACGGGGAGGCACCGCGGATCATCAGCACCTTTCTGGAGAGCTATGATTTCTCGGATGTGACGATCATTCCCTTCTGCACCTCCCACAGCAGCGGCATCGGCTCCAGCGCTGAAAATCTCCACAGCCTTTGCGCCGATACCGTCACCTGGATGGAGGGGCGGCGCTTCTCCGGGGATGCCACGGAAAATGACGTGATCGAATGGGTAGACAGTCTGGAATTATCGGAAAGTGAGGTGCGCAGTGTGGGCGAATTTGATTTTGAGACGAAGACCGTGTTGCTGAACAGCGGCTATGAAATGCCGATCATGGGACTTGGGACCTACAGCCTGACGGATGAGGAATGTGCAGTCTCCATTGCGGCGCTGCTGGAAGCCGGTGGACGGCTGATCGATACCGCTTATATGTACGGCAATGAGGCGGCGGTCGGGCAGGCCGTCCGGGACTCGGATGTGCCGCGGGAAGAAATTTTCGTGATTACCAAGCTCTATCCCAATCAGTTTGACCATGCGGCGGAGGCCATTGACGAAGCTCTGGAGAAGATGGGGCTGGACTATATCGACATGATTCTCCTGCATCATCCGGGAGACGGCGATGTGGAGGCCTATCTGGCGCTGGAGCAGGCGGTCGCAGACGGCAAGGTGCATTCGATTGGCCTGTCCAACTGGTATGTGGAAGAACTGGAGGAGTTTCTTCCGCAGGTGAACATCACCCCGGCGCTGGTGCAGAACGAAATCCATCCCTATTATCAGGAAAATGACGTGATTCCCTACATTCAGTCCCTTGGGATTGTCGTGCAGGGCTGGTATCCACTCGGCGGACGCGGGCATACAGCGGAGCTGCTTGGGGATGAAACCATTTCCGCCATCGCTGAGGCTCACGGCGTTTCTTCTGCCCAGGTAATCCTGCGGTGGAATTTGCAGAAAGGCGTTGTGGTCATTCCCGGCTCCAGCGATCCGGAGCATATCCGGGAGAATCTCGATCTGTTTGGCTTTGAGCTGACGGATGAGGAGATGGAGCAGATAAACGCGCTGGACCGGAATGAAAAGCATGACTGGTATTAAACTTTTAACGGAGGTATAAAATAGGATGAAAATTTTGGTTCTCAACGGAAGCCCGCGTCCAAATGGAAATACAAAACAGATGATCGACGCTTTCGCAAAGAGGGCGGAACAGAGCGGCCACCATGTAGATATAGTAAATGTCTGCAAGAAAAACATCCACGGCTGTCTTGCCTGCGAATACTGCCACACAAAAGGGCGTGGAGCATGCATCCAGAAAGACGACATGCAGGAGGTTTACGGTCTCCTGAAGGAAGCGGAGATGCTGGTGATTGCGTCGCCCATTTACTATCACGGTATTTCGGGACAACTGAAATGCACGATTGACCGCTTCTATTCAGCGGCGTATCCGGTTAGACCGGCAAAGCTGAAAAAGGTCGCGATGATCTTATGTTCCAGCGACGCAGATATGTACAAAGGCGCTGCCTTTTCCTACGAGGGCGATTTCCTGGATTACCTCGGACTGCAGGACATGGGAGTCATCACAGTGGCCGGTGGAGTCAACAGGAAAAAATTGCAGGAGGCAGAAACACTGGGGAGAAATCTGAAATAACAAGCAGGAGAACGGAAAAGTATGGAACAAAATGAATTACTGCAGGAGCTGCGCAGCGGCATCCCCGTGCAGGGCGGTTCCGAAGGGCATCGGATCATGATACAGATGTCGCGGGATGCGTTTAAAGTAACGTCTGTTTTGAACCAGGGCTACCACGAGCCGGATGAAATCCGCAGACTGATGGGGCAGCTGACGGGAAGTGAAATCGACGATTCATTCTGCCTGTTTCCGCCGCTCTATACCGAGTGCGGAAAAAATCTGTTTATCGGAAAACGCGTCTTTATCAACATGTGTTGCCATTTTCAGGATCAGGGCGGCATCTATATCGGGAACGACGTTTTAATCGGTTCCTACGTTGTCATGGCCACCATCAATCACGACCTGGATCCGGCAAACCGCAGCTGCAATATTCCCAGGGGCATCCATATCGGCAACAAAGTGTGGATCGGCTCGCATGCCACGATTCTTCCGGGCGTCACGGTAGGCGATCGCGCCGTTGTAGCTGCGGGCGCGGTGGTGACAAAGGATGTCCCGCCGGATACGGTGGTGGCCGGGGTGCCGGCGGTGGTGATTAAAAAGATCAGGGAAACCGACGGCGCATAATTTTCTGATAGTTCCGGTTCTCTTTTCGGAAAATTAGGTGAAACGTGACGTTGGCCTCCATGTCTGAAACAGGGATGACAACCCGTCCCTTCACAAAATCCGCCTCCAGCGCAAGGTTCGTGACGAAATAAGGCAGCGTGGAGCTCGAGGCCAGCTCCCGGAACTCAAATTCATCGGTCTGCACCAGAAATCGGGACGCCGGCATCCTTTTGCGGCAGAGCTCGCTCCAGAAGCCAATGTCTGATTTCAGCAGGCAATTATAGCCGTTCAGCATTTCCAGAGTGATGGAAGACTGGCTCGCCAGCGCGTGGTCCGGGGGCAGGCAGACGGAGAGCTCCTCGCGGACGAAGGGAAGGCTTTCGACCGCCTCATCCTCCGCAGGACCAGGCAGGATGCCGATCTCGCAGCTTTTGTCCTTTACATGGCATAAAATCAGGCGGATATCCTCGAGCCGCGAGGAGATCGTTTTTTCAGGAAACTGCTCCGAAAGCGCCGGCAGCAGGCTCCAGAGCGGAGCGGGGGCGCAGGATTCCACAAGGATCGTGCGCAGGCTCTGGTCAAACCGGCGAACCTGCAGCACAGCGTTTTCCGCGTTCGCCAGAAGAGCAGTGGCATATTCGACCGCTTTTTCGCCCGTTTCATTGAGCGAAAGGCGGTTTTTTCCATGTACAAACAACGCGACGCCAAATTCTTCCTCCAGATGTTGCATGCTGCGGGTCAGCGTAGGCTGGGAGATATGCATCTCTTCCGCCGCCTTTGATAAAGTCCCGTATCTGGCGAATGCACAGAGCTGTTCCAGTTCGCAGAGATTCAGCATGGTCTGTCTCCTTTCATTTTTACTATTCATCATAAGAATAGTAGATTCCGATATTGCTATTGTACATTCTTTTGATTTCGCTGTAAATTCCAAATTGTAAAGAAATCCGACGAACGGAAAGGAGAAAAGAATATGAATTATGTGACATTGAATAATGGGGTAAAAATGCCGCAGCTTGGATACGGGGTCTACCAGACGCCGCCGGAGGAGACGGAGCGCTGTGTGCTGGATGCCATTTCCGTAGGCTACCGCTCTATCGATACGGCGCAGGCTTACTATAACGAAGAAGGCGTGGGCGCTGCCATTCAGAAATGCGGACTTCCACGTGAGGAACTGTTTATCACCACGAAGGTATGGATCAGCAACGCAGGCTATGAAAAAGCGAAGGCTTCCATCGCGGATTCTCTGAAAAAGCTGCGCAGCGACTATATCGACCTGCTTCTGATCCATCAGCCTTTCGGCGATTATTACGGAACGTACCGGGCGATGGAGGAGGCCTGTAGGGAGGGCAAGGTGCGTGCCATCGGCGTTTCCAATTTTTATCCGGATCGTTTTATTGACATCGCCAATTTCTGCGAGATCGCGCCGGCGGTCAATCAGGTAGAAACGCATCTTTTCCAGCAGCAGAAAACTGCCAAGGCCGTGATGCAGAAATACGGGACGCAGATCGAATCTTGGGGTCCCTTCGCGGAGGGAAAGAACGATTATTTCCATAATCCGGTTCTGAAGGAGGTCGCCTCCGGATATGGAAAGACTCCGGCGCAGACAGCTCTCCGCTTTCTGCTCCAAAGCGGCGTGGTGGTGATCCCGAAGTCTACGCATAAGGAACGCATGGTCGAGAATTTCGATGTGTTTGACTTTGAGCTGAGTGCGGGGGATATGGCGAAGCTGGAAGCGTTGGATACTGCGCAGAGCCTGTTCTTCTCCCATTATGATCCGCAGACCGTGGAATGGTTCATGACATTCGCAAAGTAAGATATTGTTTTTTGGAATAACCAGAAATAGAAATTAAGTATTTGCCATTGCTTTGTATGGGGTATAAGATAGAATCAAGATAGTAGAAAAGGAGGACCATATTGTGGCAGATAAAAAGTTAGTGGCATATTTTTCAGCCAGCGGTGTGACCGCAGCTGCGGCAAAGGCACTGGCGCAGGCAGCGGACGCGGACATATATGAGATCCGGCCGCAGGTGCCTTATACCAATGCGGATCTGGACTGGACGAACAAAAAGTCGCGCAGCTCGGTGGAGATGAACGATCTTTCCAGCCGACCCGCGCTTGCAGATCAGAGTGCCGGTATTGCGGAATATGATACGATCTTTCTGGGATTTCCGATCTGGTGGGGCGTCGCGCCCACGATTGTCAACACCTTCCTGGAAAGCTATGATTTTTCTGGAAAGAAGATCATCCTCTTTGCCACTTCCGGCGGCAGCGGATTCGGGCGCACCGCGGATGCCCTGAAAGCATCCGTATCATCGGATACGGAAATCGTAGTCGGCAAACTCCTGAACGGCAGGCAGAGCGCCGCGGAACTGAAAAAATGGGCGGAGGACGCGGCTCCGGACAGCCAGTATGGCATTTTGAAATAAAAATCGAAAGTGAGGTATTTATTATGGAAGAAAAACTGAACCTGACAATGGAATGGGATAAAGTATTTCCGAAAAGTGACAAGGTAAACCACAGAAAAGTGACGTTTTACAACCGCTACGGCATCACGCTGGCGGCTGATCTCTACGAGCCGAAGGATGCATCCGGCAGGCTCCCGGCCATCGCGGTATGCGGTTCCTTCGGCGCGGTGAAGGAGCAGTCCTCCGGCCTGTACGCACAGACGATGGCGGAGCGGGGCTTCCTGACGATCGCCTTCGACCCTTCCTACACCGGCGAGAGCGGCGGACAGCCCCGCTACATGGCATCCCCGGATATCAATACGGAGGATTTCATGGCGGCGGTGGATTTCCTGTCCGTGCAGACCGAGGTGGACCCGGAACGGATCGGCATCATCGGCATCTGCGGCTGGGGCGGCATGGCGCTCAATGCGGCGGCGCTGGACACCCGTATCAAGGCGACCGTGGCCTCCACCATGTACGACATGACCCGCGTGAACGCGAAGGGTTACTTTGACAGTGAGGACAGCGAGGAAGCCCGTTATGAGAAGCGCAAGGCGCTCTGCGCGCAGCGCATCGAGGACTACAAAAACGGCAGCTACGCGCTGGGCGGCGGTGTGGTCGACCCGCTGCCGGAGGACGCGCCGTTCTTCGTGAAGGACTATTATGATTATTATAAAACAGAGCGCGGCTATCATCCCCGCAGCCTGAACTCCAACGGCGGCTGGAACGTGACGGGCTGTGAGTCCTTCCTCAACATGCCGATCCTGCAGTACAGCCAGGAGATACGTAACGCCGTCCTCGTCATTCACGGCGAAAAGGCGCACTCCTGCTACTTCAGCAGGGACGCTTTTGCGAAGCTGACCGGCGACAACAAGGAGCTGATGATCATTCCGGGAGCGGTTCACACGGACCTCTACGACCGGATGGACGTTATTCCGTTTGACAAGATGGAGGACTTTTTCAGAGCGTATCTGAAATAGGCAGTGCTATTCCTTTATCATGTCTTTCACCAGTTCTACGAACTGTCTCGCCATGGGCGAGAGCCTGTCCCCTTTGCGGTAGCAGAGATTGACGGACACGTTTACCTCGGGTAATACGTGGGCGACGGCAAAGGGGGCATTCTCCGGGAAATTGCCGTCTTCCGGGCGGAAAGTCAGATATTCCGTCAGGAGGGCGACGCCCATTCCTTTCGTCACCAGATCCAGGACGCTGTCCACTCTGTGGCAGATAAACGCCATCTTCGGCGAGAATCCAACCCTGTGACAACTGTCTATAATGAGATTATGGATGGTACTATTCTCGGCCAGCACGACGAAGTTTTCGTCTTTAAGCTGATTGAGATGCAGTACCTTTTCGCCTGCGAGCGGGTGATCGAGCGGCAGGATGCAGACCAGCGAATCGTCGCAGTAATGAATGCTCTCAAAGGCGATGGACGCGGAAGCGCTCTCCGGCAGATGCGCGAAGATCACGTCGCACTTGCGGCTGTTGAGCTGTGTCACCAGATCGTCAGGATCACCCTCGAACATGCGGACCGTGCTGTCCGGATGCAGCTTTTTAAAGCGGGAGACGATACCGGTGATGCCATATTTTGCGGTGGAGGAGATGGTGCCGACCGTGACGCGGCCCCGCAGGGATTCTACTTCATTTTCCAGCTCCGCGGTGTAATCGAACTGCGCCTGCATGATGGTCTTGGCGTAGGGCAAAAGAAGCTTGCCGAAGTTTGTCAGGGCGATTTTGCGGGTAGAGCGGTCGAACAGGCTGACCCCGAGTTCCTTCTCCATTGACTTAATATGCTTTGAGAGGGTGGACTCTCCCATATAAAGCCGGTCCGCGGCCTCGTAATAATTGGCAGTGTCAGCCAGTACGACAAATTCGCGAAAATATTCCAGATTCAAGTCTATCTCCCTTCCAATTCGACAGTTTGCATAAAAAAATATGATTCCAATCTGGAATCAGTATACATTTTATTGGAATTGTTTGTCAAGAAAAGTCGAATTAAAATGAAAATATCACAAAAACTGTTTTATAAAACGTGACTGTGCGATATGGGATGGCAGGGCCCGCCACCCGAAAGGAAAAGGAGATTTCATAATGAACGAAAGTAAAAAGATCCCGGTAAGCCGAAAGCTGGCATACGGCTGCGGCGCGGGAGGCGGCAATGTTGTCAGTACCGTGTTTGCCAGCTTCCTTTTGAGTTACTACACGGATACCGCGCTGATCGCGGCGGCGGCTGTGGCCAGCATGATGGTGATCTGCCGTGTGTTTGACGGTATCACAGACTTTGTCATGGGCGGCCTGGTGGACAGAACCAAAAGTAAACTGGGCAAGGCGAGACCCTGGTTGATCGCCGCAGGCCCGCTGATGCTGCTCGGCATGACGCTGACCTTCCGCGTCAATCCGAACTGGGCTGACGGCACGAAGATTGTATATGCTTACGTCACCTATATTTTTGTCAACTGCATTGTCTACACGATCGTCGGCGTCGCGCATACCGCGCTGCTCGCACGTATGACGCGCGACCCGAAAGACCGCAACACGACGTCCACCTTCTCATCCTTGATGAACGGCATTGTTGGTCTGGTGGTCAGCACGGCGGTCGCGGCCATGTACCTGCAGATCGGCTGGGCGAATACCGGACTGATTCTCGGCGTGATCGCCTGCGTGCTGATCATGATTCCGGGACTGTTCTGCAAGGAGACGGTCGGTGTGGATGAGGTCGTCGAGATGGATGGCCCGGGAGCGCCCGCGCCGAAGAGTGACGTTCCGATGATGACGCAGCTGAAAGCGGTCCTCACAAACCGTTATTTCTGGATTGCGCTGGTGCTCGGCGTCATTATCCTGCTGATCAACGCGAACGCAGTCGCGTTCCAGATTTACTACTGCAACATCGTACTGAACAATCCGGCAGTGCTGGTGCAGCTCATGGCTTTCGGCCAGGCGCCCGGACTGATCATGCTGCTGTTCATGCCCTACATATCCAATAAATTTTCCAAGCGGATTTTCCTGACCGGCTGTGGCATCATCCTGGCGATTGGCTTTGCTGTGACAGGTATGGCGGGCGCCAATGTCACTATGCTGCTCGCGGGCACCGTGATTCGTTCGCTCGGCATCAGCCCGATGTTCGCCGGCCTCTACGCGTTCTGCGCGGACGCCGCTGACTATGGAGAATGGAAGACCGGTATCCGCTCAGAGGGATTCATGGCTTCCTCCCAGTCTATCGGCTCCAAGATCGGTATGGGACTTGGTCAGGCACTTCCGGCTTTCCTGCTGGCCTTCGCGGGCTATGAGGCGACTGCGGCGGTGCAGTCTGAGGCCGTGGTCAATATCGTGCGCTTCGGCTTTGGCTGGCTGGGCGTGATCCTCGCGGTCCTGCTGATCATCGGCATCCTGCTTATGGACGTGGAGAAATATATGCCGCAGATCCGCGCGCAGATCGGAGACAAGAGACCGCCGATGGAAGCGTAAAAGGAGAGATGACAGAAAATGGAAGAAAAAAAGGAAACACTGGATTATGACGCGCTGGACGGCTCGCTCCGCTTTGACGGACCGCCTGCGGATATGCAGGTGAAGATGGCGGATATCAGCTGGGTGAAGGATAAGCTGCTGGATGTGCAGTACGCGGAGGAATCGCCGAATCAGCGGTTGGACCTCTATTATCCGGAGGATGGCAAAGGACCATTCCCGGTACTACTTCATATCCACGGCGGCGGCTTTGGCCTGGGAGACAAGCGCGACGATCATATGGATACCTATCTGAAATTCCTTGCAAAAGGGATCGCGGTGGGCTCCATCGAGTACCGGCTGAGCGGGGAAGCAATCTTTCCCGCAGCGGTGTTGGACTGCCGGGAGGCGGTGCGCTTCCTGAAAAGGAATGCGCAGAAGTATCGCCTTGACCCGGAGCGCATGGCTACAATCGGTGGTTCCGCCGGGGGAAACTTAAGCGCGATACTGGGTATGAACATCCCGAACGGGGCGTTCCCTGGGGAAGAGGGGAAAAGCTTTACGGAAGACTGTCATGTCAATGTGGCGGTGGATCAGTTCGGCCCGGTGGACTTCGCGGTGATGGACGATATGGCGCGCGAGAACGGCGTCAGCTTCGTCGACCACGACCAGCCGGAATCCGCGGAGAGCAGCTATATGGGCGGTCCGCTCCCGACGCTGGATAAGGAATATCTGGCGAAGGCGAATCCGATCACCTATATCAATGATGGGATGGCGCCGCTGCTGGTGCAGCATGGTTGTGTGGACCGGCTGGTACCATATCAGCAGTCCGTGAAGCTGGTGGAAGCCGTGAAGGCAAAAATCGGGGAGGAGCGCGTGGAGTTCACAACGCTGCCGACAGCTGATCATGAAGACAAACAGTACGGTGAGGATAAAAATCTGGATATTATCTGGAACTTTATCAGCAAATACCTCTAAAGGATGCCCCGGCACGCCCAAAGGCGCCGGGGCAATCCCCTAAAAGGAGAGCTTATGGATTTAAGGAAGAAGCCGTTTTATCTGACGGAGGAGGAGCTGCGCTGGGTCAATGAGACGCGGGATTCCCTGTCCGTCCGGCAGAAGGTGGGGCAGCTTTTCTGTGTGATGGGCGGTGATTTTGAACTGAAGGAGCTGGAGCGGATCGTCACCGAGTACAATGTGGGCGGCGTCCTCTATCGCCCCGCGCCCGCGGCGGATATCAGGGACTGGTACGCTGTGCTGGACGCCGCTGCCAGGATTCCCCTTCTGCGGGCGGCGAACCTGGAGGAGGGCGGAAGCGGAGCAATCAGCGACGGTACCTTCTTTGGCTGGCCGATGACTGTGGCGGCGACGGATGAGGACGGAATGATGGAGAAGTTCGCCACCGTCTGCGCCCGGGAGGGGCAGATGACGGGGGTCAACTGGGCCTTTTCCCCGGTATGCGATATCGACATGAATTACCGGAATCCGATCACCAATGTCCGTACCTGCGGCTCAGATGTAGAGCGCGTCAAACGGCTCTGCTCCGTTTATGTAAAAACTTTGCAGAAAAACGAAATGGCGGCCTGCGCGAAGCATTTTCCGGGGGATGGCGTGGATTTCCGGGATCAGCACCTGCATCCGACCTACAACAGTCTGTCGGCAAAGGACTGGTTTGCCAGCTATGGAGCAATCTATCAGCAGCTGATCGAGGACGGCCTGATGAGCGTCATGGTGGGACATATCGTACAGCCAAATGTGGCGATGGAGATCAATCCAAAGCTGCGCTTTGAGGACTGTCTGCCGGGATCGCTCTGCCGGGAGCTGCTCACGGGCGTGCTGCGTGAGCGTTTTGGCTTTAACGGCCTGATCACGACGGATGCGACGATCATGAGCGGATTTACGCAGGCGATGCCGCGGCGGCATGCGATACCGACCGCTATCGCGGCGGGTTGTGATATGCTGGTATTCAGCACAGATTTTTACGAGGATTACCAGTATATGCTGGACGGCCTGGAAAGTGGGGCTTTGACGGAGTCGCGTCTTGACGAAGAGGTCAGCCGCATTCTGGCTCTGAAGGCAAAAGTCGCAGGAAACAGGCCGAAGACGGAGCCGATGCCAGAGGCGAAGCTGTGGCAGGCAGAATGCGCGGATAAATGCGTGACACTTGTAAAAAATATAGAAGAACTGCTTCCGATCAGCCCCGAGGAATATCCTCTTATCCGGCTGGTGACGCTCGGAAATGACCATACGGTGGATGGCAGTATGACCGCGATCGCGGAGGAAATCCTGCAAAGGGAAGGCTTTCAGACGGAGCGCTTTGATATCGAAAAGGAAGAGATGCACGGGACCGGTGCGCTTGACAGGAAACGGCTGACGCTGTATCTGGCAAATTGCGAGCATGCCTCCAATCAGACTACGATCCGGCTGAACTGGGCGAAAAAGCACGCACTCGACGTGCCGCGTCATGTGTGGGAAGAAAGTGCTGTCTTTGTTTCCTTCTCCAATCCTTATCATCTGCAGGACGTGCCGCGGGTGAAGACTTATATCAATGCGTACAGCTGTCATCGCGCAATGATTGAAGCGGTGATCGAAAAGCTGCTCGGAAAAAGTGAATTTAAGGGAGTGTCCCCTGTCGACGCGTTCTGCGGCCTGCCGGACGCGCGCCTGTAGGAGGTGAAAAGAGTGCGATATCAGGCGGTGATTTTTGACCTGGACGGTGTGATCTGTTTTACAGACAAGTATCATTATCTTGCGTGGAAAGCCATCGCGGATGAAGAAGGCATTTATTTTGACGGGAAAATCAAACGACCGCTTAAGGGGCGTGAGCCGGATGGCGAGCCTGGAGATTATCCTGGAAAAGGCAGAGCGGAGCTATTCTCCGGAGGAAAAGGAAAGACTGTGTGAGAAAAAAAACCGGATGTACCGGGAACTGCTCTTTCAGATGTCGGAGAAAGATCTTCCGGCGGATGTGCAGGATGTGCTGAGAACGCTGAAGAAGGCCGGAATCCGGATCGCGATCGGCTCGTCCAGTAAAAATACAAAACTGATACTGGAAAGGCTGGGGCTGGAAAACTGTTTTGACGCGGTCAGCGACGGGACGAATATCACGCATTCCAAGCCGGATCCGGAGGTGTTCCTGAAAGCGGCTGAAATGCTGGGACTTTCCCCGGAAAAGTGTCTGGTCGTGGAGGATGCGAAGGCCGGCGTGACAGCCGCGACGCGCGGAGGGATGGACAGCGCCGGGATCGGAGAGGCGGCAGAGACGGCCACCTGGCCCATGCAGTCCATTGAAGAATTAAAGAAGATTGTGCTATTATAAAACAGGAGGTGAGAGAAAATAATGGGAAATGATATTCCGGTGATTAATCAGACCATGGAACTGTCTGAAGTGCAGGATCAGTGGTTTTTTGATGAAACCTACAACTGCTGGTGCCTGGAAGATATTCTGTATACGCCAAAAGCAGAATGCCCGAAATTTCAGCGGATGAGTATTTTTGTTCCTGAGCCCTATATGAAGGAGGGCGGTGTGATCGATCCGCAGGGCAGCATGAACGGCTACACGGCGAAGACAGCGCCCGTCATTTTCAATAACAATTCTGCGGGCTATATGCAGATGCCGCATATGTGGCTCGGCGGACCGCGCTGCTTCGGTCCGCAGTATCTCGAGAGAGGATTTGTGTATGTGACAAGCGGGAACCGGGGGCATGAGTCGAAGGATGCAAAAGGGCGGCGCTGCGGCAAGGCGCCGGCGAATCTGATCGATCTGAAGATGGCGTTGCGCTTCCTGCGTCATAACAGCGCGCTGATTCCGGGCGATATGGATCGGATCATCTCTGTTGGCTGGAGTGCCGGCGGGGCGATGTCCACGCTGGTCGGCGTGACAGGAAACAGCGCGAATTATGAAGAAGCTTTAAAAGAAGCGGGCGCTTTCATGGAAGAGCGCGACGACGTATATGCTTCACAGATTTACTGTCCGATCATCGATCTGGAACACGCGGATCTCGCGTATGAGTGGATGTTCTCGGCGGATAAGGAGAACGAGGCCTCGCCTGCGGGACCGGCCGGGACGATGACTCCGTTTGAGGAGGCGCTCTCCGGAAAGCTGAAGGAGGCCTATATCGCGTATTTTAATGGTCTTGGCCTGAAAGATCCGAAGACAGGCGCGGCGATCATGCTTGGCGCGGATGGCAGAAGCGGCAGCGGATACGCGTATCTGATGAATCTTCTGAATCAGTCCGCGACGAAGTTCCTTGGAAAGCTGGACAGAGGAGAACTTGCGGAAAGCTATACGGCGGATGATTATCTGAAGGGAAATTACACTTACGAGATCGCAGCGCCGATGGGCGGAGACAACAAGGACGATGAGTCCGATCTGATGCAGGGTCATGCCGGACCGGGCGTGGCGCTCCGAAAGCCGCCCGCGGGCATGGCAGGGGACGCGCCCGCAGAGCCTCCGACGCTCGGAGACATGGTTTCCAGACCGCCGAAGGGAGTGCCGACCCCGCCGCCCTTTGTGCCGCCGACCGTGATGGCGCAGGGAAAAGATAAGAGCGGCTGGCTGAAGTGGGACGGAAGTACCGCCGCGGTCTCCGATCTCGACAGCTATGTACTCGCGCACAGGCGCAGGATGAAGCCCTGTACGGCGTTTGACGTGCTGAACTGCAGCAGCGGGGAAAATAAGGTATTTGGAGATGCGGCGATGCCGGTCACTCATTTTTCCGGGCAGATCGCCGACGCGATTGCCTCCCTAAAGGAAGCATTTCCGGAAGAGTATGCGCGTTATTATGAGAAATACGCGCAGGTGGCGGAAGACAGCGCGCTTACCAGGCAGAAATACCTGATCAATCCGCTGAACTATATCGGCACGGAAGAGAAGAGCGACTGTGCGGAGCATTATCGGATCCGCGTGGGCGCAGGCGACGCCGACACCTCCTTCTCTGTCAGCATGACGCTGGCTCTGGAGCTTGCGAATGCGGGGAAGGATGTGGACTATGCGCTCGTGTGGGATAAGCCGCACTGTGAGGCGGACTATCCGGGCGAGCTCTGTGACTGGATCGAATCGATCTGCGCGCGTTAATACGGGGAGAAAAACCATGGGAATGGATTACAGTAAGATAAACGACTGGATTCTCCGGGAGGACTGTTTTGACGAAGAACAGCTTGGGAAGTGCGAGGCGGTGATGTCGCTGGGAAACGGCTATCTCGGGCTGCGCAGCGCGACGGAGGAGAAGTACCTGCATGAAACGCGGGATCTGCTGGTGGGCGGAACCTTCAACAAATCTGACCCGACCGCGGTGACTGAGCTCCCGAATGCCCCGGACATGACGGCGATCGAGCTGTGGCTGAACGGCGTGCGCTTTAACCTGGAGAAGGGGAAAATCGAGGAATACGAAAGAGAGCTTGACATCCGCAAAGCGGAGCTTACAAGGAAGGTCGTGTGGACCTCGCCGGAGGGCGACCAGGTGAGGCTGCATTTTCGCAGAGTCGTATCTCTTGAGAGGCTTCATGATTTCGCGAGCCGCGTGGAGATCACGCCGCTCTCCGGGAAAATGGAAATCAAAGTCCGCTCCGGTATCGACGGGCGCGTCACCAACACCGGTGCACAGCATTTCACGGACGGCGACAAACGCTTTTATGAAAACAGATACATGCAGTTTGTGCCGAAGACGACGGAGTCAGGCATCAGCTTTGTGCTGAATACGGTGCACCGTTTCGCGAAGAATGGCGAGGAACTGGACGTCCCGACGCAGGTGTATATGGAGCTGCGGAAGGTGTACGGCGGATACGAGCTGGAGGCGGAGCAGGGAGAAACGCTGACGATCGAAAAGTACTGTAACGTCTTCACAACGCGGGATTTTGACGCGGAAGGCGCGACTGTTTCTGAACTGCAGACGAGATCCCTCGCGGATCTGAAGGGTCTGCTGGAGCTGGGATATGACGCGCTCGCATCAGAAACCGGGGCTGCCTGGAAGCAGGAGGTCTGGGACAGAATTCCCATCACGATCGAGGGGAATGATTTCGATCAGTTTGCGATCCGTTTTGCGCAGTACCATCTGCGGCTGATGGTGCCGGCGCACGACAACCGGCTGAATATCGGCGCGAAGGGACTTTCCGGCGAGGGTTACCGGGGGCATTGCTTCTGGGACACCGAGATTTTCCTGCTTCCCTACTATATCTTCACGCAGCCGGAGACGGCCCGCAAGCTGGAGGAGTACCGCTATCTGTCGCTGCCGGGCGAGCACCGGAAGGCAGAGCACAATGGCTATCAGGGAGCGATGTTTCCCTGGGAATCCGCATGGCTGGACGATGGCGAGGTGACGCCGGAATATCAGGATGTGGATATCGTCACGGGACTTCCCATCAAGGTATGGTCGGGATTTATCGAGCAGCACATCACGGCGGATGTGGCCTTCGGCGTGTGGCAGTATTACGCGATCACCGGGGACGAGGATTATATGGAGCGCTACGGCTATGAGCTGATCTTTGATACGGCGCGTTTCTGGATGTCGAGACTGGAGGATAAGTGCCGCCAGATTCACGAGAGCATCAACCCCAAGACCGGGGTGACCGAATTCTCGGAGACAGTCACGGACGACGGTCTCTATCATATCTGCGATGTGGTGGGACCCGACGAGTACAAGGAGCACAAGACCGACAACGCCTTCACAAATTATCTTGCGGTGTGGAACATCCGCAAGGCGATGGAATACTATGAGCTTCTGAAGGAGCAGAAACCGGAACTCTTTGCGCGGCTGTGTGAGAAGCTGGATCTCGAGACATATTATCAGCAGTGGACGGAAAAGGTGGACAGGGTATTTCTGCCGGTGCCGAATGAACAGGGAATTCTGCCTCAGGACTCCACCTATCTGACACTGAAGGATATCGATCTGTCCAAGTACAGGTCGCAGGATTTCGTGAACGGAATCTTCCGCGACTATAATCTGACCCAGATCAATCAGATACAGGTCAGCAAGCAGGCGGATGTGCTGGTGCTGTTTTTCCTGCTGGAGGAGCTGTTCCCACACGAGGTCAAGGCTGCGACCTGGGAATATTACGCGGCAAGGACGCTGCATGATTCGTCGCTTTCCCTCTGCACGCATGCGGTGCTGGCCGCGGATATGCGGGAAGGGGAGATGGCCTATGATCTCTTTGAGAAATCCGCGCAGATCGATCTGGGACCGGTCATGGGCAGCTCGAATGCGGGTATTCATACCGCCTCGTTCGGCGGAATCTGGCAGGGTGTGGTCTATGGCTTCGGCGGACTGCGTATGCTCGGCGGAGAGCTTCGCATCGCCCCCTTCCTTCCGAAGGAATGGAGCCGCCTGGTATATACGATTCTCTGGCGGGGCCAGAAACTGGAGGTGTCGGCGGATCATGAAAAGGTAAGAGTGAAGAATCTCACAGGAACGGAGGACGTCCGTCTGGAACTCTGCGGAAAGAAGGTTCTTCTGCGGGGAGAGCTTACAGAAGCTGTAAAATAAAAGGAGGAAAGCTATGGGAAATCAGGTAGACAGCCTGCGTTCAGCCCTGGAATTTTTAAAAACGATGCCGGGGCAGCTGCTGGAAACGGATGTGGAGGTCGAGCCAATGGCGGAGCTCTCCGGCGTTTATCGCCATGTGGGAGCAGGCGGGACGGTGATGCGCCCCACAAAGGAAGGCCCGGCGATGGTATTTAACAATGTGAAAGGACACCCGGACGCGCGCGTCGCGATCGGTGTGCTGGCAAGCAGAAAGCGCGTGGGAGCGCTGCTGGACTGTGATCCGCAGAAGCTGGGATTTCTGCTGAAGGACAGCGTATCCAACCCGCTGCCGCCGGTTGTGATCCCGAATGAGCAGGCAAAGTGCCAGGAAATCGTGCATCTGGCGACGGATCCCGACTTTGATGTGAGGAAGCTGGTTCCGGCCCCGACGAACACGGAGGAGGACGCCGGCCCCTATATCACGCTCGGCATGTGCTACGCGACGAGCCCGGAGACCGGGACCTCGGATGTGACGATTCACCGCATGTGCCTGCAGAGCAAGGATGAGATTTCAATTTTCTTCCAGCCGGGTGCGCGCCATATCGGACATTTCTACGAGCTGGCGGAAGCGCGGAATGAACCGCTTCCCATCTCGATTTCGATCGGAGTGGATCCGGCGATCGAGATTGCGGCCTGCTTTGAGCCGCCCACGACGCCGCTCGGTTATGACGAGCTGCAGGCTGCGGGCGCGATCCGGAAGAAACCGGTGGAGCTGGTGAAATGCCTGACGATCAATGAGCGCGCGATCGCGAACGCGGAGTATGTGATCGAAGGAGAAGTGCTGCCGGGAAGAAGGATTCAGGAGGATATTCAGTCCGGCACCGGCAAGGCGATGCCTGAGTTCCCCGGATACTGCGGACCGGCCAATCCGGCGCTGCCGATCATCAAGGTCAAGGCGGTCACAACGCGGCGGAACCCGATCATGCAGACCTGCATCGGACCGTCCGAGGAGCACGTCTCCATGGCGGGTATACCGACCGAGGCCAGCATCCTCGCCATGGTGGAGAAGGCCATGCCCGGCAGACTTAAGAATGTGTACTGCGCCTCCTCAGGTGGTGGGAAATACATTGCGGTCATGCAGTTCAAAAAGACAATGCCTTCCGATGAAGGGCGGCAGAGACAGGCGGGTTTGCTGGCTTTCAGCGCCTTCGCAGAGCTCAAACATGTATTTCTGGTAGATGAAGACGTCGATCCCTTTGACATCAAGGATGTGCTGTGGGCGATGACGACGCGCTTCCAGGCGGACAAGGATATTATCATGATACCGGGCGTGCAGTGCCATCCGCTCGACCCGTCGAACAATCCCGAGTACACACCGGATATCCGCGCGGTGGGCGTGGCCTGCAAGGCGATCTTCGACTGCACGGTACCCTATGACCAGAAAGAACGCTTCGAACGTGCGAAGTTCATGGACATCGACATGGAGAAGTGGGCTGACGAGATGAAAATATGAAACGTCTGATTGTGGGCATCAGAGGAGCCAGCGGCTTTCCGTTGGCCGTATGCCTTTTGAAAGAACTGAAGAAAAATCCGGAGGTGGAGACGCATGTCATTTTCACCCGGGGAGCAGAGCTGACCGCAAAGTACGAGAGTGACCTTGCCGCGGACGATATCCGCGCGCTCGCGGACGTGAGCTATGACAACAGCGATATCGGCGCAGCGGTCGCGAGCGGCAGTTTTCCGACAGACGGCATGATCATCCTGCCCTGCGCCATGAAAACGGTCAGCGGCATTGCGAATGGTTACAGCGATAATCTGCTGCTGCGCGCGGCGGATGTGACGATCAAGGAGCAGCGAAAGCTCGTTCTTGCGGTGCGGGAGACGCCCTTAAGCTCGATTCATCTGGAAAACATGCTGAAGCTTTCGCGGATTCCGGGCGTCTTTCTCATGCCGCCGGTGCTCACCTATTATCACAATCCAGGGAGCCTCGCGGAGATGGAACGACAGATTGTGGGAAGACTGCTGCAGCCCTTTGGAATTGAAACGGAGGATTTCAGAAGATGGGGATGAGGAGGTATTATGAGAAATCCGTGTGCGGGACCACGCTGCACTGCGAAGTGATCGAGATGGGCAGGGATTACACGGTCTGTCTGTGGGATGAGGCGGGTGGACATGTCGGCTCCGTCTGTCTTTCCGCGGCGCGCCCCAGCCTGACAGGAAAAGGCATTAGCGCGACGACTTCCGTGCTGAACTGCCTGGGACATAAGGAGGAAGTGGTCGCCCGTGAGATCGCGGAGGCGGTTGCCACTCAGAAAAACTGCACCGTGGTCTGCAGCTGCGGGCTCCACCTTGACGGAATCAGTCCGGAGATGATCGGGGAAATTCTGAAGGCCTGCAGAGAATTGAAGGAGATGATTCTGGCCTCCGATTAAAACACGAGACCGAGGCGGAAGTTCGGATGAAAATCATAGCCAACTACTTGACATATGACAAGTAGTTGGCTATACTTTTTTCAGGAGGTCTTTATGGGCGGAGATATTGTATTGGAAAAGCAGGATCTCACATATTTATCCTGGACGAGAAGCCGAAATTCTTCAGGGACAGCCGGATCGTTCCTGAAAGCATACTCGGAATTAGGAGGAGAAAAGATTTATTATAAGCTTTCTAATTACGATAGTATGCGTGGCGTGATCGGTCATGAATGTGTAAATGAACTGATTGTTGACCGGCTGCTCACGGTACTGGGTGTAGAGCATCTGCATTATCAGCTGATTCATGCGGATATTCTGGTTGGCGAGCGGCGGCAGGAAGTATTTCTCTGCGCTTCCCGCGATTTCAAGCAGCGGGGCGAGAGCAAGATTGCGCTGGACGTATATTACGAAAGCGAGCATCAAAAAGGGGAAACACCACTGGATTTCTGTATCCGCAACGGGTGGGCAGACTATATTTATACCATGTTTGTGGTGGATTATCTTATTCTGAACAGGGATCGTCATGGCGCGAATATGGAACTGCTGCGTGATGGCCGGAAACGGACGTTGCGTCTGGCTCCGCTGTTTGACCACGGCTTGTCTTTACTGTTCAGCTGCCTTACAGAGGAGAGCGTCGCGGGGCATGACGTGATGGAAGATCGGCTCACCAACACCTGGATCGGTTCCAGATCAACACAGGAAAATCTGACATTCATACCGCCGGGGCAGTTCCCGAAGCTGCGGCGACTCTTGCCCGAACACAGAGCGCTTCTTATGCAGGGGCTGGACGATGTGATTTCGCAGAATCTTCGGGATAAAATATGGGATATGATCTGGAAACGGTGGTGCGTATATGAAAATATTTGCAATCAAGGATGAGAGCGCGGAGCTTCAGAAGGATCTGGCATGGCTTCTCTACTATGAGGCGGAAAAGCGTTTTTACATCGAACTTCCCGATGAAGCAGACGAGTGGGAGACGCCGCTGCTGCTGTCTTCCTTTGTGAAAAAGGGAGAGAAAACGGTCAACTCGTACTGGAGCAGAATGTGGGTGCAGCAGAGAATTGTTCCGCCGGATCGCCAGAATATCGGGCAGGTGCTGAAAGAAAACGGCCTGAAAGAGTATGATGAATATGAACTGCTTCTGCTGTCCCTGGGAAGATGCGCGCAGGACGACTGTTATCTCCTCCCGATAAAGGAGCAGGAGTTGCCGCCGCAGATACAGGGACGCTTTGAGAAACGGGTCGAGGATGTTATTTCTCTGGGGCATAGCACACTACTTGTTTTCTTTCGGGACGGACTGGTGCGCAGATGTGACTTAAGCGGCTGGTTCAGGGAACGCGATCGTTTTTCTGTTCTGCTGAGAAATGAGGAGCTGTTTGACAGCGTGCGGATGGAGATCGGCGGACATGGAGTCGCCTGGGATGAGAATATGGATATTCCGGACTATCTTTTATATCAATACGGAGAGCGCGTCCCGCTCGTGATGGAAGATTTTCGCGCTTTTGCGGCGCAGCGGATTATCAATACCGCGGAGGCGGCAGAAATACTGGGCTGCTCCAGACAGAACATCAATGACCTGATCAGGCGTGGAAAACTTCACCCTGTCAAGGAGACGTCACGGAGCACCCTTCTGCTGAAAAGCGAGGTTCTGAAACGAAACTGGCAGTAATGAATGTGGAGAGGCAGATATGAGAAAATGTATTTTATTTGATCTGGATGGGACTTTGACGGAGTCGGGGGAAGGAATCACAAAATCGGTTCAGTATGCCCTGGAGAAAATGGGGAAACAGGAAGCTGATGCCGCAAAGCTCCGCGTGTTTATCGGGCCGCCTCTGATTGAACAGTTTATGGAATATTCCGGGATGAGCAGGACGGAAGCAGAAGAAGCGGTCGTGTATTACAGAGAACGGTACGCGACGATCGGTATCTTTGAGAACAGGCCCTACCCCGGGATCGAAGAGATGCTGAAAATTTTAAAAGAGAAGGGCAACACGTTGGTGGTAGCCTCTTCCAAACCGGAATTTTATGTGCTGAAAATACTGGAGCATTTTCACATCCGGGATTATTTTGACGAAGTCGTCGGCGCTACGATGGATGAAAAAAGGACCGGGAAAGCGGATGTGATTGCGGAGGCCCTGACGAGACTGAAATCAGGCGAAAAGCGGGAAAACATCGTTATGGTTGGCGATAAAGAGCATGACATTATCGGAGCCAGGAAAAATGGGATTCCCTGTATAGCCGTATCCTATGGCTACGGGACGATGCGGGAGCTGCTTTCGGAAAAACCGTTCCGGATTGTCCGGTCGGTTGATGAGCTTCAGGAGGTTTTACTGAATTATACATGAGACAAAGGGATATGACAAAGGCCCTGTATTCAGGACGATCAGTATTTTCGCGCTGCCGATGCTGCTCGGAAACCTGCTGCAGCAGATGTATAATGTGGTAGATACCTGGGTGGTCGGAAACTGTATTGGCTCCGATGCACTGGCAGGTGTAGGAAGCGCATATACGCTGATGGTTTTTCTGACGTCCATTCTTCTGGGGCTGTGTATGGGAAGCGGGGTTGTGTTCTCGCTGTGTTTTGGTCAGAAGGATGAGCAAAAGCTAAAAGAGTCGGTGGGAACGGCCTTTTTGCTGATTGCGGCCGCCGCCGTCCTCCTGACGGTGCAGGGGCTGGTGAACAGTTTCGGGACAACGATCATGGCGGCATTTGCCGCGGCTGTCAAGATTGATTCGTTTGCCTATATGCCAGCACAGGAGTATGGCAATGCGTTTTCAACGTTTATCGCCCAGAATATGGGAGCGGGTAAAAAGGAGCGTGTCGTTAAGGGCATCCAATGTGCCGCACTGACTTCCATCACTTACTGTGCCGCTGCCTCTTTCGTTCTGTGGTTCCAGGCAGAGAAACTGATGCAGATCTTTGTATCCGCATCAGAGACGGTGATTGTCGAGGAAGGCGTGCGGTATCTGCACATTGAAGGCGCTTTCTACTGTGGTATCGGCTGCCTGTTTTTGCTTTATGGTTTCTATCGGGCGATTGGAAAGCCTGCCATGTCTTTTGTTCTGACGATTATTTCGCTGGGGACCCGTGTTGCGCTTGCTTATCTTTTGTCGCCGGTTTCCGCGATTGGGGTCGCGGGAATCTGGTGGGCCATTCCGATTGGCTGGTTCCTGGCGGATACGGTCGGCATCGTCTATCTGATTGGAAAGCGAAAGGAAATCCTGTCTGTTGATGCAGCCGAAGATGTTAAACAGTAGAAAAAGGAATAGACAAATTGGAGTTTATGGTATATATAAATGTTAAATACAGTTAACCAATGAATACTTAAAACAGAAGGGATGAACCGAAATGGAGCAAAAACTTGTGTTATTTGAAAGTACAGATCACAAGATACAATTACCTGTAATTTTGGAAAATGATACGGTATGGCTTAATAGAAATCAAATGTCAGAATTATTTGACAGAGATATTAAAACGATTGGTAAGCATATTTCAAATGCTTTAAAAGAAGAACTGGACAGGGAATCCGCAACTGTCGCAAAAATTGCGACAGTTCAAAAAGAGGGAGAACGTGAAGTTTTGCGTCAGATTGAGCACTATAGTTTAGATGTGATTATATCCGTTGGCTACCGTGTCAAATCAAAACGAGGAGTTGAATTCAGACGTTGGGCGAACTCGGTTCTGAAGGAATACATAATTAAGGGATACGCAGTGAATCATAACCGTATGAATCAGTTAAACGAGGTGATTCGGGTGATGAAGCGTGCGGAGAATAACCTTGATACAAAGCAGGTATTGTCTGTAGTAGAGAAATATAGTCAGGCGCTAGATCTTTTAGACGCGTATGATCATCAGAATATGTCGCGTCCAAATGGAAATCAGGCGACCTATGTTTTGACTTATGAAGAGTGTCGAGTGCTTATTGATCATATGAAATTCGGGAGCGAAAGTACCTTGTTTGGAAAAGAGAAGGATGATTCTTTTAAAGGAAGCATTGGTGCGATTTATCAAAGTTTCGGCGGAAATGACCTGTATCCCACATTGGAGGAGAAAGCAGCTAACTTATTGTATTTTATTACGAAAAACCATAGCTTCGCTGATGGAAATAAACGGATCGCAGCGGCAGTATTTCTTAAATAAAAATGAGGCATTGTTTGTAAATGGGGAAAAACAATCGATGATCATACACTGGTTGCGTTGACAATTATGGTTGCAGAATCTAATCCAGATGAAAAAGAAATGATGATCAGTGTAATCATGAACTGTATATAAATTGAATTTTTTGATCTGTTGTCATGTTGCTGACAACTTCCAGTTTTTCGATTTGTTGCAATGAATATTTATGCATCTGGGCATGATGTGTCGAGGGAGATATACTGATCGAACGATAGAGACCTATCGAATATATTTTTTAAGATTTCTCTCGTGGAGATAAGGAGTGTTTATGGCACTATACGCGATCGGTGATTTTCATCTTTCCTTCCAGGCTAATAAACCGATGGATATGTTCGGGAGAGTCTGGAGAGGGCATGAAGAGAAAATCCAGAAGAACTGTAATAAGCTGGTTTGTCCGGAGGATACGATCGTAATCACCGGAGATCATTCCTGGGGGAGAAACCTGGAAGAATGCAGGGAGGATCTCGCATTTATCGAGGCGCTTCCGGGGCGGAAGATTCTGCTCCGGGGCAACCACGATATGTTCTGGAACGTGAAGAAGACTGTGCGATTGAATCGGGAATATCAGGGGAGACTCGCGTTCCTGCAGAACAATTATTATGCATATGAAGATTATGCGCTGGTAGGAACCAAAGGGTACGCGTTTGAAGGGCCTTTTTATCTGGATCGAAAAGGCAGAATTACCGGCTGGGATGAAGCGCAGGAAGAGCGCGCGAAAAAGCTGAACGAGCGGGAAATGATAAGACTACAGACCTCTTTTGATGCGGCTTTGGCGGCGGGATATCGGAAATTTATTCTGTTTCTGCACTATCCGCCGACCAGCATCATCGAGACAGACAGTGTCTTTACACGGATTGCGGAACAATATCATGTGGAACATGTGGTGTATTCCCATTGCCACGGGGAAAGCCGCTTTGGGGACAGCATTCGCGGAAACTATCATGGGATCATGTATCATCTGGTTTCCGGAGATTTCCTGAACTTTTGCCCGGAGAGAATTCTGTAAAGGAACCAGGGAAACTTACAGGTGAACAGCGGGAGCCTGCCGGCGCTAAACCAGCGGTCGACTTGAGATAAACCTCCGGTCGGTTGAGTATACGAAGGGAGAAATGATACGATGCAGGCATCAAAGGAAAGGGGCCGGGGTGAAATGAAAAAGCAGACTCTTGGTATGATGATAGCATCCTTAAGAAAAGAAAATGGAATGACCCAGTTGGAACTTGCAGAAAAGATGGGCGTGACGGATAAGGCCGTTTCAAAATGGGAGCGGGATTTATCCTGCCCGGATATTAACTCCATTCCCCATCTGACAGAATTGCTTGGAGTGTCTCGCGATATCACTTTTGCAGCAGGAAAAGAGTGATTAAGCGCCAGATTCCAGCTTATTGGGTGGGGGATGTGATGAAGGAACGAAAAGAAATTCTGGATTATGGAATGACGCTGCCGGATGTGTATATGGACACACCGTTTCATGACGACAACTGGATCCTGCTTCGGTATAAGAAGAATAAGCGGGCTTTTGCGTGGACGTATGAGCGGAACGGAAATATCTGCGTCAATGTGAAGGTGGATCCGGAGTGGCGGGACTTCTGGCGGAGTGCGTATGCGTCCGTCCTGCCGGGTTATCACCAGAATAAGGAACATTGGAATACGATCATCCTGGACGGGAGTATCCCGGATGATGAGGTAAAGCGGATGGTGGCGGAAAGCTACGACTTGATTGTAAAAAAGAAATAAAGGAGGACCCACAATGAAGATTACCTGGATAGGACATTCCTGCTTTAAGATCGAAAAGGACGATTATACGCTCATCGTCGATCCCTACGAAGACGGCAGCGTCCCGGGGCTTAGGTCTGTGAGGGAGCGTGCGGATCTGGTGTTGTGCAGCCACGAACACGCGGATCACAATTTCCGCGGCGGCGTGACCTTAAGCGGTAGGACGAAGACGCCGTTTTCTATCGAGACGATTCATACCTGGCACGACGAGGTGAAGGGCGCGAAGCGGGGAGACAATCAGATTTTCATCATCGACGACGGAGAGAACCGGATCGCGCATCTGGGCGATCTTGGCTGTGAGCTCACGCCGGAGCAGACGAAGAAACTGCAAAATCTGGACGCGGTGCTGGTGCCGGTCGGCGGTTTCTACACGATTGACGCCAGACAGGCCGCGGAGCTCGTGAAAAGTCTGCATCCCCGGATTGTGATTCCGATGCACTACCGGAGCGGGCGGGACCAGTATGGCTACGATGTGATCGGAACGGTCGATGCGTTCACAGAGCTTATGGACAGCGCGAAGGAGGCTCCGGGGAGTGAGATCGAGACGACGGACGAGCAGGAGGCGCAGGTCGTGGTCCTGCAGCCGATGATGAAAAGAATTTCCTGATGACCTGAATTGTTTTAGATAATCCCGTGGGCTGTGCTTGATTTTGACTCCGTATGCAGATACAATGAAAAGAGAAACGGAGGAAATGATGGGAGTTACAGCGTTATATGACGGCAACACCGGTTTGCCGGAGAATAAAGAGTATCTGGAGTGCGGTCTGCCTGAATTTTTGCAGGAGTCTGTTTGCGTCATGAAACGGACGTGGGAAAGGCTTGACCGTGGAGAGGAATACCTGAGGTGGGACTGTGATTATTGCGAACTGCAGAGCGATATCAACAGTGCTGAGGTAAATCAGATGATCAGTTCTGAGCAGGCGTGGTATCTTCGTGAGAAGTATCTGCGGATAGAAAGAGTGTGAGACGATGACACCGATTGATTTTACCGGTCTGCCACGGCGAAATAAGGCATACGCGGGCGCCAATGGAAGTAAGATTTCAGTAATATATAAGGGAAGACAGTATATGCTGAAATTTCCCCCTGTCCCGACTCGGAATCAGAACATGAGCTACAGCAACAGTTGTTTTTCTGAGTATCTGGGCTGCAGGATTTATGAAATGATTGGAGTGCCGGTGCAGGAGACCCTGCTGGGCACGTTTCGGGTGAAGAATACAGAAAAGATCGTTGTAGCCTGCGGGGATTTCACGGAACCGGGCGTAGTGCTGCAGGATTTTGCGTCTCTGAAAAATCAGATTATAGATTCTGAACGGAATGGTTATGGCACGGAGCTTTCTGACATTCTGCAAACCTTTGAGGAGCAGAGTGCTGTGGACCCCTCGGAACTTTCTACTCGTTTTTGGGACATGTTTATCGTGGATGCCCTGATTGGAAACTGGGATCGGCATAACGGAAACTGGGGATTCTTGTACAATACCGTGACGGACGAGGTGCGGCTTGCCCCGGTGTATGACTGCGGCAGTTGTCTCTATCCGCAGGCGGACGAAGCAATCATGGAAAAAGTGCTTTCTTCGCAGGAAGAACGGGATTTTCGGGTGTTTGAGATACAGACCTCCGCGATCACAGTAAATAATAAAAAGCTCCGTTATTTTGATTTTATTTCTTCTCTGCAGAGTGAAGGCTGCAACCTTGCGTTGAAACGTATTGTCTCCCGGATAGATATGTCGCGGATTGAGGTGCTTTTGGAGGAAACACCATTTCTCAGCAATCTGCAGCGAGAATTTTACCTTGTCATGCTTCGTGAGAGAAAAACCAGAATTCTCGATTTCTCACTCAGGGCATTGAATAGCAGAGACGGGAATTTGTAGATGTAATAAGAGCAGACATGAGATATTTATCTGAATATAATCAGCTGGCTTTAAAGAATCGAAATCAATATGAGCAATTTTAGAAATACATTCCATGCGATAAAGCATTGTATGACGATGAATAAAAAGCATTTTGGCGGCAGCGCTTATATTTCCGCCGCATATACAATAAGCCTGCAGCGTTTTTAAAAGTTGTTGCCCGTTGTCCTTATTTGACGCTTGAGAACAATAAGAACATTGATATCTCAAGTATTCCACAGTATTAGGGATAATTGAGCGGACTCCCTTTTTCTTATATAATATCCGGGTGCAGCCTGAAAATTCGCCAATCGTCGGATTAAAATTCCGCCAATCATCGGAAAAATATTTCGCCAATTGTCCGGTTTCTGTTGTATTTCTGTTTCCAGATGGCTATAATAAGGAATATAAGAATGCAAAAGGGAGGGAGGCCGCCTTTGAAGCAGTATAGAAAACGAATCGCAGACGACATTTTGAAGCGAAAGCTGGAAGGAAAGGGCGCGGTTCTGATAGAAGGTCCGAAATGGTGTGGGAAAACCACCACGGCGGAGCAAATTGCGGAAAGCATCCTTTATATGGACGATCCGGAAAAGAAAGCGCAGAATGTGACGATGTCGGAACTAAGCCCCGGTCGTCTGCTGAAAGGAGAGGTTCCGCGTCTGATTGATGAATGGCAGCTTGCGCCGAAGCTGTGGGACGCCATCCGCTTTGAGGTCGATCATCGCGGCGAAGTCGGGCAGTTTATTCTTACCGGTCCTGCGGTGCCGCCGGATACGACCCAGATTACGCATTCGGGCACGGGGCGGTTTACATGGCTTACCATGCGCCCGATGAGTCTTTTTGAGTCGGGCGATTCCACGGGTGAGGTCAGTTTGAGAGCCCTTTTTGAAGGGAAACAGGAAGTCGACGGAGAATCGCATGTCACAATTGATCGTCTGGCTTTTCTTGTCTGCAGGGGCGGCTGGCCACAGGCGATCGGAATGCGGGATGAAATCGCACTGGATCAGGCGATGGATTATTATGATGCGGTAGTTCACTCAGATATCAATCGGGTGGATGACGTCCGCAAGAATCCGGAACGGGTGAAGCGGCTGATGCGTTCTTACGCCCGCAATCAGGGCAGTCAGGTGCCTAACACGGTGATTGCACAGGATGTTGCCGTGAATGGTGAGGCCTCGCTGGCACAGGAGACGGTCGCGTCTTATCTGAATGCGCTCAGAAAGATCTTTGTTGTGGAGGACATGCCTGCCTGGAATCCGAACCTGCGCTCCAGGACAGCGATTCGTTCTTCGGATACAAGGTATTACATTGATCCGTCTATTGCGGTTGCCGCACTGGGAATTGGCCCGGATGATCTGCTCGCGGATCTTAAAACCTTTGGTTTTCTGTTTGAGACGCTGTGTGTCAGGGATTTGCGCGTGTTTGCGAATGCCCTGAATGGCATGGTGTATCATTACCGTGACAAAGAGGGTCTGGAGTGCGACGCCGTGATCCATCTGAGGAATGGCAGCTATGGCCTGATAGAGGTCAAGCTTGGCGGGGATCGGCTGATCGAGGAGGGCGCAGGGAATCTGAAGGTTCTGCAGTCAAAAATCGACACAGATAAAATGAAGGCCCCTTCTTTCCTTATGGTTCTGACGGGAACGGGGGACTATGCCTATCGTCGCCCGGATGGAGTTCTGGTGGTGCCGATCGGCTGTCTGAGAAACTGAAGGAAATAGAGAGGAAATCCATGGACATTATTAAGAGACTGACAGAAGAGCTGGCGGTGAAGAAATGGCAGGTCGAGGTCGCCGTGAAGCTGATCGATGAGGGAAACACGATTCCCTTCATCTCGCGTTACCGCAAAGAGGCGACTGGCGCGCTGAATGATGAGCAGCTGCGGCAGCTCGACGAGCGGCTGGCCTACCTTCGCAATCTGGAGGAGAAGAAGGCGCAGGTGCTCGCGAGTATCGAGGAGCAGGGCAAGCTGACCGACGAGCTGCGCACGCAGATCGAGGCCGCACAGACGCAGGTCGCGGTCGATGATCTTTATCGCCCCTATCGTCCGAAGCGCCGGACGCGCGCGACGATGGCGAAGGAGAAGGGGCTGGAGGGTCTCGCGAATCTCATCCTGCTGCAGATGACAAAGCGGCCGCTCGAGGAGGAAGCGCTTGCGTATCTTTCGGAGGAGAAGGGCGTCGGCAGCGTGGAGGAGGCACTTGCCGGGGCGCGGGATATCATCGCGGAGACGATTTCCGACGAGGCGGATTATCGGACGTATATCCGCGAGTTGACGCTGCGGGAGGGTTCGATCAGCTCCGAGGCGAAGGATGAGACGCAGGAGTCGGTTTATGAGACTTATTATCATTTTACGCAGCCCTTAAGTAAAATGGCGGGGAACCGGACGCTCGCGATCAATCGCGGGGAGAAGGAAAAGGTGCTGACGGTGAAGATCGAGGCGCCGACGGAAAAGATTCTGCGCTATCTGGAAAAGAAGGTGATCACGCGGGACAATCCGCGGACGTCGCCGGCGCTTCGGGACTGCATCGCAGACAGCTACGCGCGCCTCATCGCGCCCGCCATCGAGCGCGAGATCCGGAACCTCCTGACCGAACAGGCCGAGGAGGGTGCGATCAAGGTATTCGGAAAGAATCTTGAGCAGCTGCTCATGCAGCCGCCGATCGCGGGGCAGACGGTGCTCGGCTGGGATCCGGGCTATCGCAACGGCTGCAAGCTGGCGGTCGTGGACCCGACCGGAAAGGTGCTCGACGCGCTCGTCGTCTATCCGACCGCGCCGAAGCATCAGGTGCGGGAGACGAAGGCCACGGTGAAAAAGTTGATCGAGAAATACAATATTACGCTCGTTTCGCTCGGCAACGGTACGGCCTCGCGCGAGTCGGAGCAGATACTGGTGGAATTGTTTAAGGAGATTCCGCAGAAAGTACAGTACGTGATCGTCAGCGAATCCGGCGCGTCCATCTATTCCGCGAGCAAGCTGGCCTCGGAGGAATTCCCGGACCTGGACGTCGGGCAGCGCAGCGCGGCCTCGATCGCCAGACGGTTGCAGGACCCGCTCGCGGAGATGGTGAAAATTGACCCGAAGTCCATCGGCGTCGGCCAGTACCAGCACGACATGAACCAGAAGCGGCTCGGCGAGGCGCTCGGCAGTGTCGTCGAGGATGTGGTGAACCGGGTCGGCGTGGATCTCAATACGGCCTCCACGCCGCTGCTCGAGTATGTCTCCGGCGTCACGAAGACGCTGGCGAAAAATATCGTGGCCTACCGGGAGGAGAACGGCCGCTTTGCGGATCGCAGGCAGCTCCTCAAGGTGCTGAAGCTCGGACCGAAGGCCTACGAGCAGTGCGCCGGTTTCCTGCGCATCACAGGCGGGAAGAATCCGCTCGACTCCACGAGCGTTCACCCGGAGAGCTATGCGGCGGCGACGAAGCTTCTGAAAAGTCTCGGCTATTCTCCCGATGACATCGCGAAGGGCGGCCTGCGCGGAATCTCCGCTAAGGTCACGCAGCCGGAGAAAACAGCGCAGGAGCTGGAAATCGGCGAGCTGACCTTGCAGGACATCCTGCAGGAGCTCGAAAAGCCCGCCCGCGACCCGCGCGACGAGATGCCGCGTCCGGTGCTGCGCAGCGACGTGCTCGGCATCGAGGATCTGAAACCTGGCATGACGCTCAAAGGCACCGTGCGCAATATCATTGATTTCGGCGCGTTCGTGGACATCGGCGTCCATCAGGACGGCCTCGTGCACATCTCCCAGATGTCCGACCGCTATATCAAACACCCGCTCGAAGTCGTGAAGGTCGGCGACGTGGTGGAGGTGAAGGTGCTGAACGTGGACGCGGCGAAGAAACGCATCGGGCTGACGATGAAGCTGTGAGACGCTACCATGCGACATCTGCAAGACATTGTCGAAGCAGGGTATAGACTCTTTTTGATCCCGGACAAAAAAATTGCCTCTTGTTATTGTACTCCTTTGGGAGTATAATAACCGCAAAAGAGGAGGTAACGTTACATGACAAAAACACTTTACCATGGTTCCTCCCATATCATCCGGCAGCCGCAGTTTGGGTACGGAAAAGTCTATAATGACTATGGACTGGGTTTTTACTGTACGGACAGCCTTGAAATGGCGAAGGAGTGGGGCGTAGGAAAAGACAGAAATGGTTACGCCAACTGCTACGAGTTAGACTGTGATGGGCTGCGTATCCTGGATCTGAACGCTGAGGAATACTGTATTCTCCACTGGCTGGCGGTACTGCTGGAAAACCGGGAATTTGATGTGCCATCCGGTCTGGCTCTGGAAGCCAGAGAGTATATTCTGGAAAAATTTTCTATAGCATATGAGAGCTATGATGCGATCATTGGCTACCGGGCGGACGACAGTTATTTTTCCTTCGCGCAGGACTTTATCAACGGTACGATTTCTTACCGGCAGTTGAATAATGCCATGCATCTGGGGAAATTAGGACAGCAGTTTGTACTGAAAAGCCGTCAGGCTTTTGAACGCATTCAGTTTCTTTGCAGTGAAGTGGCAGACAGTTCCGAGTGGTATGCAAAGAAGACGCTGCGGGACAAAACAGCGCGCAGGGAATATTTCAGTGTTGAACGCGGACGACGGCAGCGAGGTGATCTGTATATCACCCAAATCATGGACGAGGAGATGAGAGCGGATGATCTGCGCCTACGATAAGGTTTATCTGGACAAGGCCCGCATTGCTCTGGGACGAATGCTGGATTTCGCGGTATATGATTTGCACTATGAGCTCTCTTCATTTTTTGAACTGTTTATCGAGTCGGGCGTTTCCAGGCGGTTTGAAAATGGAGATTTTCATTTGCTCGTCGGCATGTCCGGCGTGGAGCTGGCTTACGAAGTACTGGACTGCGCCAAAGTGCCTTATGAGCGAATCAAGCCTGATTATACCCTGGACCGTAGCGCGGAGTATTGGACGGGCTGGGCGCTGGCTTACTATCAGTGGGAGACGGCGCTCAGTTTTGCCAGGATTGTCTGCGCAGTTCCTATCCAGGAGATATTGAGTCTGTACTCTCCCTACCATGAAATGGATATCCGGCAGTTCTGTGATAAGATGAATGAGCTGTACGGAAAGGCAAACCCGGAGACAAATCTGAAGCGCCTCCGTCAATCCGCAGACTTAAGCCAGCGCGAGCTGGCTGAGTTGTCCGGCGTTCCGCTGCGCACGATCCAGCAGTACGAACAGCGGCAGAAAAACATCAACAAGGCGCAGGCGGAGTACCTGGCCATGCTTGCAAAGGCACTGTGCTGTGAAATGGAGGATTTGCTCGAAAGGACAGCTCATGTCCCATAGCAGGATGAAATAAGAAACGGCAGCCGTGCAAGTTAAATCCCTGCGGCTGCCGTTGGTGTTGTCATATACAGATTTATTCTCCGCAGCGGAACACGATCCGGTTCGACGTCCAGGAATTCGTCAGGTACTCAACCTCGACGACCGCGGCATCGTCCGGCACCTCGAAGGTGACAGTCCCCTGCGCCTTGTGCCCGGAGGAAATCGTTGCACTCAGGCTGTCGTCGCGGAAATAGCTCTGCTCGCAGTTCAGCCCGTCGGCATAGCAGTCAAACTCATAGATGCTGACATATTCGTCGCTGTCTCCAGTGTTTTCAAACTCAAAACTGCAGGTGATATAATGATATCCGCTTTGCGGCTGATAAAAATCGCTGTAGCTGGTATCGGTCTCACAGGAGAGATAGCTGATAGTAAGGCTGCCAGCTTCGATGACATCCCCGACGGAGAAGGCGTCCTCCGATGCCGCTGCGCTTCCCTCGAGCACATAGCCGGAATCCTGCTCACCCTCGTACAGGAAGGTGATCTTGTCCGCGGTGAAGTAGTTGGTCGTATATTCCACCTCAATGACCTGCGCGTCTTCCGGCACGGTGAAATAGATATAGCCGGAGACGGAGCGTCCCGCAGAGAGCGTCGCGGACAGGCTGTCGTCAGCACCATAATACATATCGACGCTGTAGCCGTCGGCATAGCCTTCAAAGTTGTAAAAACTGATAGAATCGTCCGTTGTTTCGGACTGATTTTCAAAGGCAAACTGGAGATAGATATACTGATATCCCTCGTCCGGCTGCAAAAAATCATTTTCCTCCTGGTACACACCGCTGGACATGTAGACAATCTTCATATCGCCGTCCATCAGGATGTCTCCCACATGGTACTCGGTCTGTACATCTGCTTCTGCAGCCTCCGCTTCCGCACTGTTTGTTTTGCTGCTTTCCTCTGTCGCACCTGTCTCAGCAGTGGCATCGGAAGCAGTATCGGCGACCGTTCCCACCTTTTCAGCAGAGTCCTTGTCCCCGCCGTCGGATGAGCCTATGATTGCCAGAAGAAGCAGGACGACGACCACGATCACGATCCATTTCAGCGGGCCGCCTTTGACGCGCTTCCTGCAATTCGGACACACTTTTGCGTCGTAGGGAATCTCTGTTTTACAATGTTTGCACTGTTTGGTTTCCGGTTTCTCTTTTGCCACAATCTTTTCCTCCCCTGGCCCTGCCGGGCTGATATTCGAGAAAAGTGGAGCATCCGGTATCCGGAAAGACAATCCCCCAAAACGGTGGAAAAATGGCTCATTCGAGACAGGCGGTGCTCCGCAGCGGGGGCAGCTCGTGGGAGAGCAGCAGTTCGTTCACCTTGTCGATCTCGTAGATTTCCCGGTTCAGCGCGATCATCAGGACGGCGTCCCGGGGAATCTTTGCGTATAATTCTGACATCCCGTAGAGCTTCAGCGCCCGCTGCGTCTCCTTCAGGCTAAGTCTGGCCGCAAAGCAGAGCCGGAGAATGTAATCCCTCTGTTTTGTGTTTTTTTCCTGTGTCAGAAGGCGGTAGCCGTAGCGGTCGGAGAGTTCGGCCCGCTCAAAAACCTCCCGCTGGGTCAGGTTTTTCTGCCGGATGAGCGCGCGCATATAGACAGAAAAAGCATGGTCTTCTGCAAACAGGTCGTCCGCGTAAGTCTCAAAATACTGATCGATTTCTTCCGGCCCCAGATGTTCCAGTACGTGATCCAGGGCGTCGGTAGTTTTTTGTTTCATTGGCTTTCCTCTTTTTTCTTTCTTACCAGAGTGCTATAATAAGTCTGTTTCCGATACAACGATGAGGGGGTGTTTGCGTGAATCTTTCGGACGAGCTGGCGCTGTCCTACTATAAAACGGTGGCGGAGATCGCCGCCGGTCATTCCGTCTGGCTGGTTCAGCATACGCAGACGAAGAAATTCTATGTCCGAAAGCAGCTTCGCGTCTATCATCTGGATGTTTACCGGTCGCTGCAGGCGAAGCCGATTCCCGGAATTCCGCGTATCGAACTCCTCGTGGAAGAGGAAGACGGCCTGACAATCATCGAAGAGTACATGCAGGGAGACACGCTGCAGGAGTTGATCGAGCGGGACGGCTCTCTGCAGGAGGAGCGCGCTCTCGAATACGTACTTCAGCTCTGCCGAATCGTCGCAGGTCTGCATCATCGGGATCCGGTTATCATCCATCGCGATATCAAGCCGTCCAATGTCATCATTTCACCGGACGGCATAGTCAAGCTGCTGGATCTCAATGCCGCGAAATATGAGAAGCCGGAGCAGTCCCGGGACACTATGCTGCTGGGGACGGCGGGCTTCGCCGCGCCGGAGCAGTACGGCTTCGCTCCCTCCGGCGTCCAGAGTGACCTTTACGCCATCGGCGTGCTGCTGAATGTGCTGCTGACCGGAAAGCTGCCCACCGGGAAGGCAGCGGTGGGTCGGCTCTCGCCCATTATCCGAAAGTGCACCGAGCTCGACCCGGCAAACCGTTATGCCAGTATAGATGAGCTGATACAGGCGCTGGAACGCATCAGGATTGGAACCACCGGGACTGCGAACCGTCATACGCGGACATGGCGGTATTATCTGCCGCCCGGGTTCCGCAGCGGCTCTGTTGCGCATATGTTTCTCGCATTTTTTGGCTATATCTTTATCATTCTGATCAGTCTGTGCATCGAGGTGGAGAACGCGACGCCGCTCACGCTGGCCATGAATCGTGTCACGGTGTTGCTGATCGCGCTGGCCATCGTCTTTTTCTCGGCGGATTACCTGGGCGTTCAGGCCCGCCTGCCCCTGACCCGCAGCAGACATTGGACGGTTCGGCTGGTCGGGATTGTATTATACGATATCCTGATCATGGTGGCTCTGGTGATGGCTCTGGCAGTGTTTGAATCGCTGGTGGGCTGAAAGTATGGTTTTACGCCACTTCCTTGTATTGTATATATACATACTCGTAAATCCGTCTGCGATATTCGGAAATACGGACTTCAACATAGCTCTCCGGCAGCTCCTCCCACAGGAAATCGCGAATCAGGTTGTCCACCTCGGCTTTGGTTTCCTGCTTGTCCGTCCAGTGATCGAGCCCGGCGATCTTTTCCTTGATTTTTGCCAGCAGTTCGACAGCCACCGCTTTGAGCTTCTTGATCTCGGCCGCGGACAGGTTGTCCTGGAAAAGGAGATCATACAGGGAGAGCTCTTCGTCGCTTGAAAATCCTTCCCTTCTCCTTAGTTTTCTCCTTGGTTTTTTCAATGGTTTTTCTGTTGTTCTGCCTTGTGTTTCGTCCTGTAACACTTCTCGTCAGCTTTATCAAGCCACTCTTGCAGTTTCCTCCGCAGCAGTTCTTGTCCGGCAGATAATTAAAAGGTATCCAGCTGATCATTCAACAGTTTTTTCAAGTCCTCCTTGCTCGGAAGTACGGTTTCGTATTTACTTGCAAAAATCTGTTTATTATTTTCCGGGAGAGTCATCTCCACAACGGCATTATTTTTGTCTTTACAGAGAACTATACCTATGGTCGGATTCTCCTCTGGCAGTTTTACCATGCGGTCATAATAGTTGACATACATCTGCATCTGGCCAATGTCCTGGTGCTTCAACTGACCAATCTTCAAATCGAAAAGCACAAAACAGCGCAAAATCCGGTTGAAGAAGACGAGATCGACTCGGAAGTGCTCCTCATTGAATGTGAATCGTACCTGCCGACCGATGAAAGCAAAGCCGGTTCCCAGTTCCAGAAGAAACTGCTGCAAATGGTCGATAATCCTTGTTTCCAATTCTGACTCAGAATACTCTGGAAGCTCCGGAAGGCCGAGAAATTCCAGAACATAAGGATCTTTGACTGCATCTGACGGTTTCTCAATTACCTGACCTTCTGTGGCGAGCCTGGCAACTTCATCCTTGTCGCGGCTCAATGCCAGACGCTCATACAGAGCACTGTCAAACTGGCGATTCAGTTCCGCGAGGCTCCATTCATTCTTTGCTGCCTCGATTTCATAAAAATGCCGCTCATCCACGTTTGAAATGCGCATGAGCTTCAGATAGTGCGACCAGCTCAGATAGAACTTTCTTCCCGTACTGACAGCAGGCAGATTTTTGAATTGGCTAAACGGTGTTTCGCCAATTTGATCTTCGACCGATTTCGAAGTAGGTGTACACCATTGAGATATTTACTGCCGTCTTTGCCTGCTTTCTCGCATTCTCCAACAGGTCAGATATCTCTTTCAAAAATTTTTCATTCATATCTGCCATAAAGCCTCCTCCAAATTGGCTAAACAGTGTTTAGCCAATTTATAATTCTGCCAATAAGTACAACAATAACCAGCTAACCTATCCTTCAATCTGCTTCAAAGACCGTCCTTCTTCATCGTGCCACAAAGCATTACCACTCAATGATGCTCCGCCAATAAAACCAGCCGCTGCGCTGGCATTCGTCATAAGAATATCCGCTGTCAGTTCATCGGAAAACATCGTATAGTCCTTCGGCAGAACGCCGGAGAGCTGCTCGCTCTGGGCTTCTACCAGATCCATGGCATTGTTGACCACCTCGCCGAGGCTGTTCATTTTCTGCCCGGCAGCGCTTGTCAGATTTTGTGCGGATATATTGGCCGGAAGATTGACGAGATAAGAATACTGTGCCTCTCTAGGGAGATAAAGGGCGCTCTTCTCCGCAAAGTCGCTGGCCTCTACCGGTAGCACACGGCCTCCGCGGACAGGGCGTTCTTCTGAATTTCTGCCTCGACCTTCTTGAAGCGACTGTATGCGTAGCGCAGGAAAATGAGGCCGAGCACCGACATGCAGTATTAATTGGATGTCAGCTTCGAGCCGGAGCGCAGTAAATCCGCCGATTCCCAGAGATCAGACTCTAGTTTTTTGATGTTTACACCGTTCGTCATTGGCAACTCCTGCCTTTTAAAATCACTGTATCCATTATAACAGTCGGTTTCCGCGGATTCAATCACGGATTGCGGATCCTGTTTTTATTTTCCTGTTGACATATCTGTCTAATGATGTTAGACTCAAATTGTCTAAAGACATTAGACAGAGGAGGACAGCCATGGAGAAATACAAGCTAGGAGAGATGGAGGAGAAGTTCGCGGATCTGATCTGGGAGCTCGCGCCGATCGCGTCGGGCGAGCTCGCGAAGCGCTGCGAGGCGGAGTTCGGCTGGAAGCGGACGACGACCTACACGATGCTGAAGAGGCTGTGCCTGCGCGATCTGTTCGCGAATGAGAACGGGACGGTCGTGGTGCGCACGGCAAAGGAGGATTTTCAGGCGGCGCAGGGGGAGCAGTTCCTGGAAGAGCACTTTGACGGCTCGCTGCCGCTGTTTCTGACGGCCTTTTCCCGCAGGAAGAAGCTGAGCGGGAGCGAGGTGGAGGAGCTTCGTAAACTGATCGACGCGTATGAGGAGGGAGAAAATGATTGAAAGACTGTTTATCGGCGTCCTGAATATGAGCCTGACCGCCAGCGTGATCATCTTCGCGGTCTGTGTGATACGATTTTTCTGGAGGGGAGCGCCGCGGATTTTTTCTTATATTCTGTGGGCGGTGGTGCTGTTCCGCCTGCTGTGTCCATTCTCCTTTTCATCGGCGTTTTCACTGCTGAACGCTGTGCCGGAGAGCACGGCGGACGGTGGAACCATGGAATATATTTCCTATGATCTCGCGCGCACAGCTCAGATGGGCGCGCAGATGCAGGTGTCGGTCGTCAGGCTGAACAGCGAGGTCAGCGTATCGCTTCCCGCAGCAGCGGGAGATTCGGCGGATTCTGCGCAGATCGTTCTCTTTGTGGCCGCCTGCGTCTGGCTGCTGGGTTTATGCGCTCTGTTGCTCTGGCATCTTCTGTCGCTGCTGCGTTTCCGGGGACGCCTGCGGGGTGCGGAGCATCTGAGGGAGAATATTTATCGCCTGTCGGACGGAGGCACGCCCTTTGTCTACGGACTCCTGCGCCCGCGCATCTATCTGCCGCTGGGCCTTGGAGCGGAGGAGGAGCGCTATACGCTGCTGCACGAACAGATACATATCCGCAGGGGCGATCCCATTTTCCGTTTTCTGGCCTGCGCGGCGCTGTGCCTGCACTGGTTCAATCCGCTTGTCTGGCTTGCCTTCGCGCTGAGCGGCAAGGATATGGAGATGTCCTGCGACGAGGCCGTCCTCAGAAAGCTGGGCGGAGGGGTGAAGAAGGAATATTCCGCGTCGCTGCTCGCGCTGGCGACAGGGGAGCGCGCGCTGCGCAGCATTCCGGTCGCCTTCGGGGAGAGCAGCACGAAGAGCCGCATCAAAAATGTGCTCAGCTATCGGAAGGCAAAGCCCGTTATCGTGGCGGCCGCGGCAGTGATCTGTGTTCTTGCGTTCGTCTTCCTGGCTGCAAATCCGCCCGGTGGTGAAAAATCCGGCGGGACGAACGAGGAGATGTACGGCGAAACGGTCGCGAATCTGGGAGATGACGAGCAGTTCGCATTGGTGGATATCGGCATGGCGAACGACGTGCTGCTCGTGACCGACGCCAGCTATGATCTCGACGGCGTGAACGCGTCGATCGGCTGCGAGGTCTATTATTACATCGATGGGGAGGTCCGGGACCTGGGACGGATCGAGAGCATGGGCACCGCTTATCCGGTCTGCTATGGAGAAAAATGCTTTTATACGGCATCGAATTCCAGCTTTGAGATCTATGTGATCGACACGGCGGAGCGGGCGCTGGTGACAGAGACGCAGTACAAAGTGGACTATAGCGAGGACGACGGCGTCTATTATAAGATTACGGACGGCGCGGAGATGATTTCCGAGGAGGAATTCTGGGCGTCCTTCGAGATCTACGGCGCGGGGACGGTGGTGAACTTTGGCTATGGCGCGTCGGACACTGACAGCGCCGACCTGAGTGCTTACGGGGTGGAATATCAGGCTTTTACGGAGGATACGCTGTATCCGTATCTGCTGGAGGTGGCGGAGAGTGAGGGCGTCGATCTCCTGGAAACCTGGTATACGCAGGTGGATGAGTTGACCGCGGATATCGGGGAGGGCGACGGAAGCGAGAGGATCGAGATTTATACCGGAGACAGCGGCGACGGGGACAGCGGGATCGTGCTGTTCAAAAATGCGGACGGGGAAGTGCTCTACGCGGAGACCGCGCATACCTCCCGGGCCGGCTGGAACAATATTTATCTGGGGAGCATGGACGGGATGGACTTCATCATGACGCTTTATATTGAGGACAGGGACGTCTATGGGGCCTACAGCTATCAGGTGTTCCGGCTGGGCGAAGACGGGCAGATTCTCCAGCTCGCGGGTTCCTCCTTCCGCTTTGGCAGCGAGTATCTGTATGACGACGACATTTTCCGCGCGTGGGCGGATGATATGAGCGCGTATCTTGAGGAGAGCGTGCTGCTGCTCAGCTCCCAGGACGGCGAGCTGCGCACGGAGCAGGTGTCGGAGGCGGACAAGTACAATTACGAGACGCTGAGGAGGGAGTGAATCGTAACGCTGTTAAGAATTTTTAAGAATTGACCATATTTACAGCGAATCGCGAGCTAAGTATAATGTGCATATGGATGACGATGCTTATTTTGAGGAGGTGTTCGTGCTGTGAAAAAGAAAGGGATTCTCGTGACCTGCCTTCCAATGCGACGACCGGTTACACCTGGGTTATTGTGGAGGAATCGGACATTTTCGCGAGCGATTACGACACGTATAGTGAATCAGACAGCGGGGAGCAGCTCGGCAGCGGCGGGACGACGGAGTTTCATATCATCGCGTTGGACGAAGGCAGCGGAACCATGGTGTTCCAGTACCGACGGAACTGGGAGGGCGGAGAGGTCGCCGGAACTTATGAGTTGGAGCTAGACATTTCCAGACAGAAGGGAATGCAGTTACAGATCGACAGCGTATCCTTTGAACGCAGGGATTTTGGTGAAGGAGAAAGCAGATGAAAAAGACAGTTTCAAAAGTCATGATCGTGATTGGCGCTGTGCTTCTCATCGCGGCAGCGGTCGCAAAGCTTATGGGGAGAAAATCGGTCTCCATAATCGGCGGCGCGGACGGACCGACTTCCATTTTCATTGTGGGCCGGGTGTCGCCGGGGTGGATGCTCCCGGCAGCGGTGGTTGGCGTGATTGCGCTGGCGGTCGGTGTTTTCCTCCTGCTGAAGAGAAAATAGGATACAGAAATTCTGAAGGTGATAAGATGAAGACAATTTACCGTTTTAGCGGGAAATGTATGCTGATTTTTTATATAAGCGGGCTTTATCAGCTCTGGCAGCTTTGCCAGTACGGCGGCGTGCGGAGGCGCCTTCCGGGACTTGCCCTGAGCGCCGCCGCGTTTTTGCTGTGCCTGATTCTGTGGCTGCTCTCCCGGCGCAGCAAGCCGGAGCGGGAATCCGGGCGAGGAAAGCGTATTGTTTTTCTCCTGGAACTGGTGATCTTCGCAGGTGCAACGCTATTTTTCGGCGCGAAGTTCGTTTACGCGGCGACGCCGTATAACGGGGCGCTGTCCTGGAAGCTGGACGAGTGGCGCAGGAAGCGCGAGGTCGCGCTCACGCATGACAATTTCTACGAGAGCGGTGCGGAGGGCATTCTGGAGGATCTGGACGCAGCCTTTGACCTGCCGGAGACCCTGTATGTGACAAATACCTTCGAGATTGCTTACGATGCGGAGGGCAAGATCCGGACCATTGAAGCCTTTCTGTATGGAGAGAACGACGAAGGAGAAAAGAAAACATATCTCATCAGCTATAACGCTGAGAAAAGCAGTAAAATGACGGTCTGGCTGGACGGAAATGTCAGCGCTGAATACGAGGAGGAAAATCTGCTGGAGCCCATGCTCACGATCTTAGGTCAGGTCGACTGGGAACGACAGCTGGATCAGTGGAGTGCGCTGATCAGCGACGGGGTCTGTGAGATTTCTTACAGCGGCTATCAAAGCTTCGTATCAAAAGCGGGGCTCTATGAGGTCTCTGAAAATGGAATTGTGTTGGAAAGCTACGTGATTGAACAGCTGGATGCGGGCGGGGAGCTCTGCGGCTACGCGCTTACGCTGGATATTTCAGAGGACATTCCTTCTCTGCATTTTATTCTGGAACCGGAGTATGTGAGCCAGAGTGAGCTGAACGCCGAGCGGGAGGAGGAGCAGACAGCAGAGGCGATCGACGCGGAGAGCTGGTATGTGGATTCCGCGGACGGCACGATGTACTATTTCCTGAATGAGAGCAGGGGCTGGCGGCTGGTCGTCGTGGACGCGGCGGCAGGCAGCAGGGCCTACGCGCTGCAGGGTACGGACGACGGCGGCGCGAGCTGGACGGAGGTGAACGGAGATCCCTTCTTGGGAGCAGCCGGAGTGGCGGAAGGGCTGATCTTCTATGATGAAAACTGGGGCATTGCGGGGCTTGGCAGCGCGTCGGGCTCTTATTCGCGGCTCTATGTCACCTGGGACGGTGGCGAGAGCTTTACGCAGATTGTGCTCGACATGGACGCGGCGGAGGAGCTTATGGAGACCACTGCCGAGTATCGATTCGCTGCGCAGGATTATGATTATCTCTGTATGCCGGAGGAAGAAGACGGTGTGCTGACGGTGCTGGTCACGACGGATCAGATCGAGAGCGAGGGAGTCCTCTTTGAGTCTGCGGATCAGGGCTGGACGTGGACTTTTGCGGGCGTCAGGTAGACGGAAGAGGCGATGATGACAGAACGAAGGAGAAGACTCTCCCGCCGGGAGCGCAGGAGAAGACGGATCAGAAGAAAAATACAGACTTGGGCGACTCGCGTATCGCTGTTTGTAGTGGCCGTGCTGCTGTTGAGCCTGCTGCTCAGGGGTGCGAAACTGGTAAGAGCTGCATTCCAAGATGGGGAAGAAGCGACTTCAGAGGCGCTCGCCACGGGGAATGGCGGTGATTATGTCGATGCGGGCTATCTGGATGGTGCGCCGCTGATTGTTCTCGATGCCGGTCACGGCGGAAGCGATCCCGGCACCAGCGCCGACGGCACCGATGAAAAAGATCTGAATCTGAAAGTGACGGAGCTTCTGGAGGAGGAGCTGACGAAAGCAGGTGCGCGCGTTTATCTGACCCGTAGCGACGACACGGAGGTTGAGTTGTCGGAGCGGGCCGCGTACGCGAATGAACTCGAAGCTGATCTCTTTGTCAGCATCCATTGTAATTATCTGGAAAATGACGCCTCGATTCAGGGCATGGAGTGCTATAGCCTCGCGAGCAGTGAGGAAGGCGCATTGCTTGCGCAGAGCATCGCGGACGCCGCGGAGGCAAGAGAGCGGATTACAGTACACGACACGCGTACCGAGAATTATAAGGTTCTGCGCGAGACAAAGATGACCGCGGTGTTGGTGGAGCTGGGTTACATGTCCAACGCCGCGGAGCTCGAACTCCTGCGGGATGAAAGTTACCAGTCGTTGCTGGCGGAGGCGATCGCCGGGGGAATTGCTACCTATCTTGCAGATTGATCCTGGTCCTGGAGAAGCCGCGCAGACAGGACGAAGAGCGGGAATCACCATAAAAGGTTGCAATCTTTTCCCATGAATGTTATCTTATAAACAGAAGCAGAAACGTATGTACATAAGATATTGGAGGTGACGTAATTGAAATTTGCAAAGACACTTCTGTGTACTCTGGGCGCGGTATTTCTCTGCGCGCTGTTCACGGCGATTCCCACGGAGGCGCGGTCCGCGTTCGATCCATCTTACTATTATGCCATGTATCCGGACGCACAGTATGCCTGCGGCAATGACAATCAGGCGCTCTACGAGCACTATATGACGATCGGCCTTGAGGAGGGACGCTACCCGAACAGACAGGCAGAGTGGAGAGCGGCAGCCGGCAATCCGGAGACGGCCGAGGAGCTGGCAGACGTATTTCTGATGACTTTCCCGGCGACCAATCTGGACTATGCCGGGAGTGATCTGGATACCTTTGACCCGATTCATTATTATAATACCTATGCGGATGTCGCTGCGGTGATCGGGGAAGACCCTGTCGCTCTTCTGAATCACTATATTAACTATGGCTACGGCGAGGGCAGGGATGCCTACTATGCTTCCGGCCCCTGTGTGGAAGTGAAGCCCTGTTACTGAAAATTAACAACAGCACCCCTTGACAAAGCCTTCTTTTCCATCTAAACTGTGATGGTGAAGAAAAAGGCTGTGAAGAAGAGGAGTAGGCGCGTACCGCCGTCAGAGAGAATCATCCGTGGCTGAGAGATGGTTTCGGGACGGGCGCGGCGAAGGTCGCTTCGGAGCCGGAGCGCTGAAGAGAGTGTAAGCGTTCCCGAGGGTTCCGCGTTAAGGAGTAAGAGGTATGCGCCCCGGCGCATATGAACAAAGGTGGTACCGCGATTAAGTCGCCCTTTGCACAGTGTACTGTGCGGAGGGCGCTTTTGCTATAAAAGTCCCGGACGGCGGCTATGTGGACTGCATGCTTGCATGCAAGGACACATAGACATCGGACGGGCTAGCTTGCATGAGCAAGTAGCGCGATAGCGCGGATTGCGAATGCAGGCGGCGATTGCGGGAGTTCGTAGAGCGTAGCAATCGACTTTTATATTACCACCACGGAAGAAAAACAAAGGAGCAGTTTATGAGGAAAGAATTAGCCAAGACTTATGATCCGTCGCTGATCGAGGATCGTACCTATGCGAAATGGATGGGAAGAAAATATTTTCACGCGGAGCCGGACCGCAGCAAGAAGCCGTTTACCATCGTCATGCCGCCGCCCAATATCACGGGCAAGCTGCATATGGGACATGCGCTGGACAACACGCTGCAGGATATCCTGATCCGCTATAAGAGAATGCAGGGCTACAATGTGTTGTGGCAGCCCGGCACGGATCACGCGAGTATCTCGACCGAGGTGAAGGTCACGAATCAGCTGCGTGAGGAGGGCATCGACAAGAACGAGCTCGGCCGCGAGGGCTTCCTGAAGAGAACCTGGGAGTGGCGCGAGGAGTACGGCCGCACGATCACCGAACAGCTCAAGAAGATCGGTTCCTCCTGCGACTGGGACCGCGAGCGCTTCACGATGGACGAGGGCTGCTCGGAGGCGGTGCTCGAGGTGTTCATGCGTCTCTATGAGAAAGGCTACATTTACAGAGGATCCCGCATCATCAACTGGTGCCCGGTGTGCCAGACTTCGATCTCCGATGCGGAGGTCGAGCACGAGGAGCAGGCCGGTCATTTCTGGCATATCAATTACCCGATCGCGGACGGCAGCGGATTTGTCGAGATCGCGACGACCCGTCCCGAGACGATGCTCGGCGATACGGCGGTGGCGGTGAATCCGGACGACGCGCGCTATACGCAGCTTGTAGGAAAAATGCTGAAGCTTCCGTTGACGGACCGCGAGATTCCGGTGATCGCGGACCCGTATGTAGATAAGGAATTCGGGACCGGCTGCGTGAAGATCACGCCCGCGCATGACCCGAATGATTTTGAGGTCGGTAAGCGACATAACCTTCCGGAGATCAATATGATGAACGACGACGCGACGATCCACTGCCCGGGCAGCAAGTATGACGGCATGGATCGCTACGAGGCGCGGAAGGCCATGGTGGCGGATCTCGAGGCACAGGGGCTGCTTGTGAAGGTCGAGGAGCATGTGCACAACGTCGGCACGCATGATCGCTGCCACACGACGGTCGAGCCGATGATCAAGCAGCAGTGGTTCGTGAAGATGGAGGAAATGGCAAAGCCGGCGATTGAGGCCGTGAAAAACGGCGACCTGACCTTCGTGCCGGAGCGCTTTGACAAGATCTACCTGCACTGGCTCGAGAATATCCGCGACTGGTGTATTTCCCGCCAGCTCTGGTGGGGACATCGCATTCCCGCCTATTACTGCGACGAGTGCGGTGAAATTACGGTGGCGCGGTCCATGCCGGAGAAATGCGGAAAGTGCGGCTGCACGCATCTGACGCAGGACCCGGACACGCTGGACACCTGGTTTTCTTCGGCGCTCTGGCCCTTCTCGACGCTTGGCTGGCCGAAGGAAAATGAAGACCTCGACTATTTCTACCCGACCGACGTGCTCGTGACGGGATATGATATTATTTTCTTCTGGGTTATCCGCATGGTGTTCTCGGGCTATGAGCAGACCGGAAAGTGCCCCTTCCATCACGTGCTGATCCACGGGCTCGTGCGCGACTCGCAGGGACGCAAGATGAGCAAGTCCCTCGGGAACGGCATCGATCCGCTCGAGATCATCGATAAGTACGGTGCGGACGCCCTGCGCCTGACGCTCGTGACCGGCAATGCGCCGGGCAATGACATGCGCTTCTATATGGAGCGCGTCGAGTCGAGCCGCAACTTTGCGAACAAGGTCTGGAACGCGTCCAGATTTATCATGATGAACCTGCCGGATGGAGAGATCGGAGAGGTAGCCGCGGAGGAGCTCACCCAGGCGGATAAGTGGATTCTCTCGAAGGTGAACAGCCTGGCGCGCGAGGTCACGGCGAATATGGACAGCTTCGAGCTCGGCATCGCGGTGCAGAAGGTCTACGATTTCATCTGGGAGGAATTCTGCGACTGGTACATCGAGATGGTGAAGCCCCGTCTGAAGGAGGAGGGCAGCGGATCAAAGACCGCGGCGCTCTGGACGTTGAAAAACGTCCTCATCCAGGCACTGAAGCTTCTGCATCCCTTCATGCCCTTCATCACGGAGGAGATCTTCTGCAACCTGTCGGATGAGGAGTCGATCATGATCTCCGACTGGCCGGTTTATCAGGATGCGTGGAACTTCCCGGAGGAGGAGAAGGCGGTCGAGACGATCAAGGAGGCGGTTCGCGGTATCCGTGCGGTGCGCACGAGCATGGACGTTCCCTACAGCAGGAAGGCGACAGTCTACGTCGTGTCCGGGGATGAGACGGTGCGCGGTATCTTCGAGCACAGCCGGGTATTCTTCGCGGCGCTCGGTTCCGCTTCCGAGGTCATCGTGCAGGCAGACAAGACAGGCATCCCCTCGGATGCGGTGTCCGCACTGATTCCGGAGGCGGCGATCTACATGCCGCTCGAGGAGCTCGTGGATGTGGAGAAGGAAAAGGAACGCCTGAAGAAGGAAGAGAAGCGCCTCACCGGCGAGCTCGCCCGTGTGAATGGAATGCTGAGCAATGAGAAGTTCCTGAGCCGTGCGCCGGAGGCCAAGATTCAGGAGGAGCGCGCAAAGCTCGCGAAATATACGCAGATGATGGAGCAGGTGAAAGAACGCCTGAAGCAGCTGGGAGCCTGAGCATGACTTATGAAGAAGCAGAGGCGTATATCAATGATACGCCCAGATTCACCAAAAAGAACACACTGGACAACACGCGGATGGTGCTGGAGCGCATGGGGCATCCGGAACGCCGGATGAAGCTGATCCACGTCGCGGGCTCAAATGGAAAGGGTTCGGTCTGCGCGTATCTCTCATCCATTCTGCGCGTGGCCGGAAAGCATGTGGGGCTCTTCACCTCGCCGCATCTGGAGAGGATCAATGAGCGCTTCTGCATCGACGAGGAGTATGTCTCGGATGAAGAATTTCTCGAAGCCTTTGAGGCGGTGATGACCATGGTGCGCGGGCTCCTTAAGGAGCGGCCGGAGAGCTTCGCGCACCCGACCTATTTTGAACTGCTGTTTCTGATGGGCATCCGGATTTTCGATAAGGCGGATGTGGAATACCTGGTGCTGGAGACCGGTCTTGGCGGGCGTTTCGACGCGACGAACGCGATTGAAAAGCCGCTGGTCAGCGTGATCACTTCGATCAGTCTTGAGCACACGGAGTATCTGGGCGACACATATGCCGCGATCGCGGGCGAAAAGGCCGGCATCATTAAGGAAGGCTGTCCGGTCGTCTACGACGCCACGCGCGCGGACGTCTCGGAGGTAATTCGCGCGAAAGCGGCCGAAATGCACGCGCGAGCCTACGCTGTCCGCCCGGATATGTATAAAATTTTCGGGAACAGCCAGAAAACGATTGATTTTTCAATCCATACTGGGTATTATGATTCTATGGATATTTCCATCGACACAGTTGCCGAGTATCAGGTCATGAACGCCTGCGAGGCGGTGACGGCGGCAAAGGTCATGGATCTTTCGCTGACGGAAGAGGATATTCGGCTCGGCATGAAGCGGATGCGCTGGCAGGGTCGTATGGAGACTGTGCTGCCGGGTGTGATCCTCGACGGAGCGCACAATGACTCCGGGGTAGAGGAGTTTGTGAAGACAGCGAGGAGGCTCGGTGCGGACACGAAGGTCTCCCTTCTCTTTTCCTGTGTGAAGGAAAAGGATTATGAGGGGATGATCCGCGAGATCTGTGAAGGTATCGATTTCCAGAGCGTGATCGTGACGGAGGTCGAGTCTGATCGGAAGGTTTCTGCACATGAACTTGGCGATCTGTTCCGAAGGTATACGGATCGGCCGGTGCTGGAATATCCGCCTGTGGAGGAAGCGTTTGAACGGGCGCTCGGTGGCAGAGGGGACGGGATTCTGTTTTGCGTGGGATCCCTTTATCTGGTCGGGAGCCTGAAGCGTTTGATAAGGAGTCATCATTATGCTTGATTTTGAGGAAGAGTTAAAGAAATTTCACCCGAGTATGGAGATCGACGAGGTGGAGGACAACGTATATAAGAACAATCTGTCGGATGTGACAGATCTGATCGATGAGATGCTCAAGGAGATCAAGGAGCATTGACCGGAAAGGCGAAGCCATGAGGTGTTTTAACTGCGGAGCGGTTCTGAAGAACACGGACTACTGCGGAAATTGTGGCGCGGATGTAAAGCTCTACCGCCAGATGCTGCAGATGTCGAACAGATATTACAACGAGGGCCTGGAGAAAGCGCGGGTCCGCGATCTGACGGGGGCGGCAGTCTCGCTGCGCCAGAGTCTGAAGATAAATAAGAAAAATACGGACGCGAGGAATCTTCTGGGGCTCATTTATTTTGAGACGGGCGATGTGGTGGATGCGCTGACCCAGTGGATCATCAGCCGGAGCTATCAGAAAAGCAAAAATGCGGCGGATGATTACATCAAGTCGGTGGAGGACAGTCCCTCCGAGCTGGAGCGGATAGGCACGACGATCCGAAAATACAATCAGTCTCTGCTTTACTGTCAGCAGGGGAGCTACGATCTCGCGATCATCCAGCTCAAGAAGGTGTTGTCGGTGAATTATCACCTGCTGGACGCACACCTTTTGCTTGCGCTTCTCTACATTCAGGCGGAGAATTTTTCGAGAGCGCGGACGGAGGTAAAGCGTGTGCTCGAGGTCGACCGTACGAATACCCGGGCGCTTCGCTATCTGCAGGAGCTGGACGCGCGGGAGGAAAAGCCTTCTTCAAGGGAGGAGAAGCAGCGGGATTCGATCTCTTATGTCAGCGGGAATGAGACGATTATTCAGCCGGTGGGCGTCAAGGACAATTCGGGTCTTCATTCCGTGCTGAATGTGCTGATTGGAATTGTGATCGGAGCGGCGGTCATGGGATTTTTGATCCGTCCGGCGATCGAGGGCAATCAGAGCAGCGAGCTGAATCAGGCCATCGCGGAGTACAGCGATCAGCTGGACGCGAAGACCGCTACGCTCGAAAGTATGGAGACAGAGCTGAATTCGCTCCGGGAAGAGGCGGAGGCATCAGCCCAGGCATCGGAGGAGGCGCAGGAGAAGCTGGAGAGCTATGAGACGCTGCTTGCCGCCTACTCTGCCTATGCATCGGAGGATACGGAGACGCTGCTGGAGCTGATTGAACAGGTTGATCGTGACACCCTTGACAGTGACGGACAGATCCTGTACGATGTGCTGTATGCGGATTTTGCCGCGGAGGCGGTATCCACACTCTATGCGAGCGGTTACGCGGCTTACCAGAGCGGCGATTATGAAACGGCGATCGAGGATCTGAAAAAGTGTTACGAGCTCGATGCGACGCAGGGGGATGCACTGTATTTCCTTGCCAGATCCTATCATAAATCCGGCGACACGGAGAACGCGAAGATATACTACCGCAAAGTAGTCACCGAGTTCCCGAATACACAGAAAGCGACAGATTCACAGGCTTTCCTCGAGAGCCTGTAAAGCGGCAGATACAAAAGAAAAATACCCTGAGGTAAGGGACGCTGTGCGAAGAGCACGGCGTCCTTTTTCTGTATCATGAAAGGAGCGCATATGGGAATTCTGGAGAAAAGGGGAGGACGGCTTATCGTGCATTTGCCGCGGGAGCTGGATCATCATTACACAGAGGAGGTGCGGCGTCGTGTGGATGCTGCGCTGCGGACGGAGGCAATCTGGGAGCTGGAGTTTGATTTCTCCGGGACAGCTTTTATGGACAGCGCCGGAATCGGACTGCTCTTAGGGCGCGCCAGGATGATGCGGGCGCTGGAAGGGCGGATGTTCGTGAGCCATATGAATGAACAGATCAGGCGGATACTGGCGTTGTCCGGTATTGAACAGCATATCCGGCTGGAGAAGGAGGAGTATGATGAAAAATGAAATGACGCTGGCATTTGACAGCATCTCTGAAAACGAGGCCTTTGCGCGGGTTGCGGTTGCGGCTTTTGTGACGCAGCTCAATCCGACGCTGGAGGAAGTGGCGGATATCCGCACCGCTGTGTCGGAGGCGGTCACGAACGCGATCATCCATGGATATCCGTCAGAGGTACATACCATTGTGGTCCGCGCACGCCTTCAGGAGGACCTTGTGGAGATTCAGGTGAACGACGAGGGCGTCGGCATCCCCGATGTGAAGCGGGCGATGGAGCCGCTGTATACAACGCGTCCTGATCTGGAGCGTTCCGGCCTGGGATTCATGTTCATGGAGGCGTTCATGGATGAGATCCGTGTGGAATCCGCACCGGGGCTTGGTACAACCATTCACATGAAAAAACGTGTGGGGCGGGGAGAGCAGCATCAGGAGGGTTCATGAGCGGATGGAAGACACGATGGTACTGATTGAGAGATCACACCACGGGGATAAAACCGCCAGAGAACGACTGGTTGAAGAGAATACGGGCCTTGTATGGAGTGTCGTCCGGCGCTTTGCGGGTCGTGGCACAGACAGTGAGGATCTCTTTCAGATCGGCGCAATGGGGTTGATCAAGGCCATAGATAAATTTGACACCTCCTTTGAGGTGAAGTTCTCGACCTATGCGGTGCCGATGATTGCGGGGGAGATCCGGCGGTTTCTGCGCGATGACGGAATCGTCAAGGTGAGCCGCTCGCTGAAGGAAAACAGCTGGAAGATCCGGCGGGAAACGGAGGATTTCCGGCAGAAAAAAGGACGCGATCCGACCATTCAGGAGATCGCCGCACTGACCGGGCTTACAGCGGAGGAGGCCGTGCAGGCAATGGAGTTTCGGATGGAGGTGGAATCGATCTACCGGACTGCGCCGCAGAGAGATGGGAGCGAACTCTGCCTGCTTGACCGCATCGAGAGTCAGCCTCAGGATGGAGAAAAAGAACAGCTTCTGAACCGGGTTGTGCTGGAACAGCTGCTGCTGGATCTGCCTGAGCGGGAACGAAAACTCATTATCATGCGTTATCTGCAGGATCGGACACAGACAGAGGTAGCCGCGGTTCTTGGCGTGTCACAGGTACAGGTGAGCCGGATGGAGAAGAAGATCCTGCGGCGCATGCGGGAGCAGCTCACCGGAGAATCCGCATAAAAACAGTGCCCACTGCGCATACTGAAAAGAGCGGAGGGCGGAATCCATGAGCGATATTCTCTATATGAAGATCGAACGAAACGTGCAGGTGGACCACGCGGAGGTGCGGCTGGGCGACGTGGCAAAGCTGGAGTGTACGGACAGCGCTGTGAAGGCGCGGCTGAAGAGTTTGAAGCTTCTGAAAATACAGGCGCAGAAGACGGACCGCTATATTTTTTCAGTGATGAAGGTCATTGAACTGATTCACATGGTTTACCCAAATCTGGAGATACAGAATCTGGGCGAGTCCGATTTTATCATCGAGTATGAATCGCCGGACTATGCGAAGGACAGATGGAGCTGGCTTAAGGCCATGCTGATATGCCTGTTGATTTTCTTCGGCTCTGCCTTTTCGATCATGACCTTCAATAACGACGTCGGCGTGGCAGAGGTCTTTACGCGCACCTATGAGCTGCTCACCGGGCAGCCTTCAGACGGTTTTACGGTACTGGAGCTGACCTATTCCATCGGCATTGCCGCCGGCGTCCTTATTTTCTATAATCATTTCGGGGGAAAACGGATCACGAAGGATCCGACGCCGATTGAAGTGCAGATGCGTACTTATGAGGATGATGTGAATACGACGCTCGTCGAGGGCTGCAACCGGAAGGAGACGAGTATCGATGTCGATTAGCACGCGGATTTTCCTCGGGATACTGGGCCTTTCTGCGGGCTTTGCCGTGGCAGGCGGTATGTTTGCCTTCCTGATCGCGCTCGGGGTGATTTCACGCTTTGCCGGAAAGACGCATACGGCAAAATATGTATTCTGGTATGAGGATGCGGCGGCTCTGGGTGGAATTCTCGGGAATCTGTTCAGCATCTGTCAGTTCCGGATTCCGGTGGGCTCCGCCGGGGCGGCGGTATTCGGTCTTTTCTCCGGCGTATTCACCGGCGCGTGGGCAATGGCTCTGACGGAGATCGTGGAGGTGATACCGGTCTTCAGCAGAAGGATACGGCTAAAAAGGGGAATGTCGTGGATCATTCTCGCCATGGCGCTCGGACGGACAGTGGGGGCGTTCCTGCATGCCCGCTATGGATTTGGGTGAAACTCAGCCCATTTTTCATACCATGCAAGGCAGCGTTCTGTGTAAATGCTGTTTAAGTCGGCTTCTCTCGCATTCCATTCCCTGGCGCAGGCAGGGTCTGTCCATTCCTGAAGAAGATCTTTGCCTTCCCACAGCTCTGCGAGCTGTGCGCGGATTTCCCCGAGCGGTGCTTCTGCAAGCCGCAGCTGCCAGTCTTCGTAGGCCTGTTCGGTCGTGAGCGGATGCGATTCGTGCCGTTCTTTTTTCGGCACACTCTTAAGACCGCTGAGCAGCGCCTGATCCTCGGCGCGCAACGCAGCGGATAATTCTGCCCCGCTTTCCTTCCTGCAATGAGCGAGATAGTGTTCATAGTCGAAAGGATAGTAGTAGACGTCCTGATTCTCGAAGATCAGCAGCGACTGTGCAACTTCCCGGATAAAATAGCGGTCATGCGAGACGAAGAGCAGCGTCCCGGTGTAAGCGCGAAAAGCGGATTCAAGTATTTCGCGCGCCGGAATATCCATATGATTGGTCGGCTCGTCGAGAATGAAAAAATTTGGACGTCCTGTAAAGAGCTCGGCCAGCACGAGGCGCGATTTCTCGCCGCCGGAGAGGACAGACACTTTCTTCGCCGTCTCCCGTCCGGAAAAGAGAAACGCGCCGAGAGCGGAGCGGGCGTCCTTGTCTGTCATGGACGGAAAACATTGTTGAAAATGTTCGATCACGCTGAGATCGGACCGGAGTGCAGCGCTTTGCTGGTCAAAGTAGCCGATCAGTACATTCTGTCCGAGTAAGAGCCCCCCGGCTATCGGCGGTAACAGTCCGGCAGCAGTTTTCAGGAAGGTGGACTTTCCGGCTCCGTTCGGTCCGATGACGCCGATCTTCTGCCCGCGGCGGATACGCAGGTTAATCTCGAGCAGCGCATGCTCGTAGCCGATTTTCAGCTTTTCGGCTTCCAGTACCCATTTCGCGCTCCTCATCTGCGGGTCAATCGTTTCGGTGAAGTTATGTACGCGGTCCTCTGCGGGTTTTTCCATCCGCGGCATTCGTTCCAGCAGCTTTTTCCGGGAGCGGATGAAGGAGGCTTTGTTCGGCTTGTGGCGGAAGCGTTCGATCAGCTCTTCCTCCCGGCGAATCTCCGCCTGCTGACGCTCGTATTCTTTTCTTCGCAGCGCGAGCTCCTTTGTCCGCTGATCGCGGAAGGAGCTGTAGTTTCCCGCGTAACGGAACATCCTCTGCTCCCGGAAGTCGTAGATCACCGTGGCGGTCCGATCGAGAAAGAAGCGGTCGTGCGAGACGACGACAAAGGCCTTTGGGTAGCTTTGCAGATACTCCTCGAGCCATTCGACGGATTCCATATCGAGGTGGTTCGTCGGCTCGTCGAGCAGCAGAATATCCGGCTGCAGCAGCAGGAGGCGGATCAGTGCAATTTTGGTCTGCTCGCCGCCTGAGAACTCTGAAAGACGCTTCTCTCTGTCGGATTTGTCGAAACCGAAGCCGGTGAAAATGCGGTCATATTCTGTTTCCCAGCTGAAGCGCTCCAGGTCCCAGTGGCCCTTGCAGGGGCAGGCATCTGTGAGAAGCTGCTCCACAGTAAGGCTGGTATCAGAAAAGGCGTTTTGCCGCAGCATTTCCACGGTGAGCGCACGCGACGTGCGAAGCCCCGGCGTCCGGCAGTGGTCGTCGCGGTCAAGATCGAGCTCACCGGAGAGCAGTCGCAGAAAGCTCGTTTTCCCGCAGCCATTTGGCCCCACGATGGCAATCTTTTCATTTCCTTTTATTTCAAAATCAAAGTGGGCGAGCAGCGTTTGTCCACCAACGCTGAGCGTCCCGTCCTGAATCTGTAAGAGCATGGCGGAATCTCCTTTAATGGCCTCATTCTACCATGTTTTCCTGTACAGGGCAAACGACCGTTCATATAACGCCGAAGGTCTTCAGTGCCCAGTAGATCAGTCCGAGCACCCAGCTTGTAAAGATGCCGTAGAGGATAACCGGACCCGCGATCGAGAAGATCTTGCTTCCGATACCGAAGACCTGCCCTTCCTTCTTGTATTCGATGGCCGATGAAGCCACACCGTTGGCGAAGCCGGTGATCGGTACGAGTGCTCCTGCGCCGCCCCATTTGGCGATTGACGGGTAGATGTTAAGACCGGTCAGCAGGACGCTTAAGAAAACCAGCAGGATGGAGCACCAGGTTTTCGCTGTGTCTTTGTCAAGTCCCATGCTTATGCCGGTGTTTACGATCAGCTGCCCAAGCGTGCAGATCAGGCCGCCGAGCAGGAAAGCCTTCAGCATCTCCTTTGGGAGGCTGTGCGTCGGCGTCACCTGCTTCACATATTCTTGATATTCCTGTTTTTGCTCTTCGTTTGGTTTCATGGCGCGCTCCTTTTACTTATAATGAAAATAGCATATCCGCCGTGAAAAATTTTATGCGGAGAAAGAAGAAATTTCAGAATAATTTACAGTTTAAAACGAAAACTATCTCCAGGATTATATAAGAAGGAGATGATTGTCATGGCACAGAGTTCAGGAAGAGCAAGCATCCTGTTTGATAAGCCGCCCCGTTTCCTCGGAACGGCTTCGATTGTCGGGGAAAAGGAGGGCGAGGGACCGCTCGGGCACCTCTTTGACTGCATCGAGACGGATCCAAAATTCGGGAAAGACACCTGGGAGGAGGCGGAGAGCGAGCTGCAGCTTCGCACGGCGCGGAAAGCGATGGAAAAATCCGGTATGAACGAGGAACAGCTGCGCTATCTGTTTGCGGGCGACCTGCTCGCGCAGGGGATCGCGACCTCCTATGGGATTATGGAACTGCAGATTCCGTTGTTCGGACTTTACGGAGCCTGCTCCACCTGCGGGGAGAGTCTTTCCCTCGCGGCGATGGCGGTGGGCGGCGGCTTTGCGGACTGCGCAATGGCGCTGACATCGAGCCATTTTGCGAGCGCGGAGCGCGAATTTCGTTTTCCCCTGGAATATGCGGGGCAGCGGCCGCTCTCTACGACATGGACGGTCACCGGTGCGGGCGGCTTTGTGCTGGCGGCGGGAGATTCCGCGGCGGCCTCGCAGGCTCGCGTACAGATCAGTGGAGTCACAACTGGAAAAATCGTGGACTACGGCGTGAAAGATTCGATGCACATGGGAGCGGCGATGGCGCCCGCGGCGGCGGACACGATTTTTCAGCATCTGAAGGATACCGGACGGGAGGTTTCGGACTATGACTGTATTCTTACCGGCGATCTGGGCAGCATCGGTCAGACAATTCTGAAGGACCTGCTGTCCGATCAGGGCATTGAACTGGGAGACCGGCACGATGACTGCGGTATCCTGATTTTTGACGCGGCAAAACAGGATACGCACGCCGGCGGTTCAGGCTGCGGCTGTGCGGCGACGGTGCTGGCTGCCTATGTCCTGCCGAAGATCGAGCGCGGCGAGTGGAAACGTGTGCTGTTCGTTCCGACCGGTGCGCTGCTCTCAAAAGTCAGTTTCAACGAAGGGCAGAGCATTCCGGGCATCGCGCACGCGGTTGTACTGGAGCGGTGCTGAACAGCAGCCGCTTTTCTGGAAAATATGGAAGGGAACTTCTGGAAATAGCAGAATATAGGTGCGGTACGTGAAAAATTATGATATACTTTCTTCGGCATTCTGATGGCAGGAGAGTATAGCATATGAGAAAGAAATCACATCTGGCGCTGGCGGGATATTTGCTGGACGGCATGGGGAATGAGGTTCTCAGACGCAGATGGAAAGCATTTTATCTTGGCAGCATTCTGCCGGATCTGAAGCCGTCCTTCGTGACGAAACGGCATGAATATGAGACGACATTTGACCTTGTGGCGGGAAAACTGCGCGCGCTTTCCTTTGGGGAGGGGTACTGGTCAGAGGATTCGATGCGCTACGCCGTCGACCTCGGACAGGTACTTCACTATATTGCAGATTATTTTACCTACCCGCACAACCCCAATTACCCCGGAAATCTGAGAGCACACTGTCTTTATGAGAAGCGACTGAAAATCAGGTTGCGCGCGTACGTCCGGGAAGGCGGAATCCTTCCTGTGTGCGGCAGTATGCTTCGTCCCGCAGATGAGATTCTGGAGGATATCCGAAAGCTTCATCAGGTATATATGGAGACGCCGAGCAATGTGGAAAGGGATTGCGATTATATCACGGAGGCCTGCGGGCGGGTACTGCTCTCACTTCTGCAGCCTGCCGTGGTGCCGATGCCTGCCTGTGCGGGCTAAAATTTCTTCTTGCAATTCTGAAAAAGCTGTGCTAGGATAGTTTGCAAATAAAAAAGGCGGAGAACAGGACTCTTGTCACGCAGAGGCCGACAGGAACAGGACGTCACCGACTGAGAGCGTCCTCTGGAAGAGCGGATAAAGGGAACACCTGGGAGTCGGCTGGTCGAAGGAAGAGTAGGTCAGCACGCGGGCAGGCGTTACATGCAGTTGAGAGGAGACAGGCGCTTTTTCATGGCAGGTCTCAATGCGGGTGGTACCGCGGGAAACAAAATGATCCCGTCCCGGAATATTTTATATTCCGGGACTTTCTTTGTCCCGGAAAAGTGCAGGAGGTAAGAAATATGGATTTTGTAAGCGGAGTAAAAAAGCCGGATACATGCGAGCTTCCGGAGCTTCTGAGCGGCGAACTGCTGGGGCAGCGTGTAAAAGTAAACGGCGCGGTTCACACGATTCGCCATATGGGTGAAATCGCATTCATTGTGCTGCGGAAGCGGGACGGGCTGCTGCAGTGTGTCTACGAGGAAGGAAAGTCAGGTTTTGACCTGAAGGATGTCCGCGAGGCCGCAACGGTGGAGGTCGAAGGCATCCTTGAGAAGGAAGAGCGCGCGCCGGGCGGCGTCGAGCTGCGTCTGAAGGGCATCCGGATTCTGTCAGAGCCGAGCGCGCCGCTGCCGCTGCCGATCGCCAAGTGGAAGCTGAACACTTCGCTCGAGGCGAAGCTGAACATGCGCTCGGTCTCTCTGCGGAACGTGCGCGAGCGCGCGAAGTTCAAGCTTCAGGAGGGTATCGTCCGGGCTTTCCGCGATTTCCTCTACGGGGAAGGATTCACGGAGATCCACACGCCAAAGATCGGTGCGAAGAGCGCCGAGGGCGGCGCGAACCTCTTCAAACTGGAGTATTTTCACCGCCCGGCGGTGCTGCAGCAGTCGCCGCAGCTCTACAAGCAGATGATGGTCGGCGTCTTCGACCGGGTCTTCGAGACCGCGCCGGTGTTCCGCGCGGAGAAGCACAATACGAAGCGCCACCTGAACGAGTACACCTCGCTTGACTTTGAGATGGGCTACATCGACAGCTTCGAGGACATTATGGCGATGGAGACCGGCTTTCTGCAGCATATGGTGCGCCTGCTTCAGCAGGATTACGCGAAGGAGCTGAACATGCTGGGCGTCACCCTGCCGAAGGTGGACGAGATCCCCTCGGTGCGCTTTGACAGGGCGAAGGAACTCGTTGCGGAGAAATATAATCGCAAGATTCGTAACCCCTTCGACCTCGAGCCGGAGGAAGAGTCGCTGATCGGACAGTATTTCAAGGAGGAGTACGACGCGGACTTCGTGTTTGTCACACACTATCCCTCGAAGAAGCGTCCCTTCTACGCGATGGACGATCCGGAGGACAGCCGTTTCACACTTAGCTTTGATCTGCTGTATCAGGGGCTGGAGGTTACGACCGGCGGGCAGCGCATCCACGACTACCAGATGCTGGTCGACAAGATCGCGGCCCGCGGGATGGAGCAGGAGGGCCTCGAGCAGTACCTCGACACCTTCCGCTATGGCATGCCACCGCACGGCGGCCTCGGCATCGGCCTCGAACGCCTGACCATGAAGCTGGTCGGCGAGGACAACGTGCGCGAGGCCACCCTCTACCCCCGCGACCTGTCACGGTTAGAGCCGTAACGCATTGGCCCGTTGACCCCGTGGGGAGCCGCAATGGTCCGTCTGCGGACCCGCTCCCGCTCAGAGGGCGGACGTAGCGGTACTAAGTTCATCCTTCGCCTGACGGCTCGGCTTCACTAAGTGCCGACGCCGCCCTGATGGTCCGCATACAGACCACAGCAGCACCCCACAAGGCCGAGGCAAGTGTCACGTTGCAAACGATGTAAGTTGTAACACTTGGCTGCGTGGAAAACTGCAAAGGTCGCTATAAGTGTTACGTCACAAGTTGTAAAATAAAGAATAAAATCTCTGTCCCCTGCCACTGTGCAGCCTGGTTCACTCTCCATCTGGTCTTAAGGACCATTGAGGAAGCGCCGGCACTTAGAGAAGTCGAGCCGCAAGGCGAAGGCTGAGCTTAGTGTCCGCTGCGTCTTCCTCCTGAGCGAAAGCGAGTCCTTAAGACCAGATGGAGAGTGAGCCGGGCGGGAATTGAGTAGAAGCTGAGAAAGGAGACCTTCATGGCAAATATTATTTCGGATGAGACGATCGAGTACGTCGGCATCCTCGCAAAGCTCGAACTCTCTGACGAGGAGAAGGAGCAGGCGAAGAAAGACATGGGAAACATGCTGGACTATATTGACATGCTGAACGGCCTCGACACCGAGGGCGTCGAGCCGATGTCACACGTATTTCCGGTGCATAACGTGTTCCGTGAGGACGTGGTGACGAATGGCGACGAGCACGAGAAAACCCTTGCAAATGCGCCCGCGCGCAGCGAAAACGCGTTCAAGGTGCCGAAGACGGTAGAGTAGGAGGGCGTGAGATATGAGTTTGATGAGTCTGACCGCCGTGGAGCTGGGAAAGAAGATTGCCGCGGGCGAAGTATCCGCCGTCGAGGCGACGAAGGATGCGCTTGCACAGGTGAAACGGCTGGATGAAAAGTATAATTGTTATGTGACTGTGGACGAGGAAGCGGCGCTGCGTGAGGCGGAAGCGGTGCAGCAGAAGATTGCCTCCGGAGAGCTGACGGGTCCGCTCGCGGGCGTGCCGGTCGCAATCAAGGACAATATGTGTACGGAGGGTATGCTGACAACCTGCAGCTCGAAGATCCTTTATAATTTTAAGCCGACCTATACGGCTGAGGCTGTACTGAACCTCAGAAAGGCCGGCGCCGTGGTCATTGGAAAGACCAATATGGATGAGTTTGCGATGGGCAGTACGACCGAGACTTCGTTCTTCGGCCCGACCAAAAACCCCTGGAACCCGGAGCATGTACCGGGCGGTTCCTCAGGCGGCAGCTGCGCGGCGGTGGCGGCGGAGGAGTGCTCCTTTGCGCTTGGCTCCGATACCGGCGGTTCGATTCGCCAGCCGAGCTCCTTCTGCGGCGTCACCGGGCTCAAGCCGACCTATGGTACGGTGTCCCGCTACGGCCTGATCGCCTACGGCTCCTCGCTCGATCAGATCGGGCCGATCTGCAAGGACGTGACCGATTGTGCGACCGTGCTGGAAGCGATCGCCTCGCACGACCCGAAGGACAGTACGTCCGTGAGCCGGGAGAGCTATGATTTCACCGCAGCGCTGCGCGACGACGTGAAAGGACTGCGCATCGGCATTCCGCGGGATTATTTCGGGGAAGGCCTCGACGTGGAGGTAAAGGAACCGATTTTGAAGGCTGCGAAGGTGCTGGAGGAGAAGGGTGCGATTCTCGAAGAATTCGACCTGAGCCTTGTGGAGTACGCGATTCCCGCCTACTATATCATCGCCTCGGCGGAGGCCAGCTCGAACCTGGCCCGTTTCGACGGCGTGAAATATGGCTACCGCACGCAGGACTACAACGGCCTTCATAATATGTACAAGAAATCGCGCAGCGAGGGCTTCGGACCCGAGGTGAAGCGCCGTATTATGCTCGGCTCCTTCGTCCTGAGCTCCGGCTACTATGACGCCTACTACCTCAAGGCGCTGAAGACCAAGGCGCTGATCAAGCAGGCTTTTGACCGCGCCTTTGCGAAATACGATGTCATTCTCGGTCCGGCGGCGCCGACGACCGCGCCGAAGCTCGGGGAGTCCTTGAGCGATCCGATCAAGATGTATCTCGGCGATATTTACACGATCTCCGTCAACCTGGCGGGGCTGCCGGGCATCACGGTGCCCTGCGGCCTCGACAGCAGAGGCCTGCCGGTCGGCCTGCAGCTGATTGGAGACTGCTTTAAGGAAGAAAATATTATCCGTGCAGCCTATGCCTTCGAGCAGAGCCGCAGCTACGCACACTGCCCGGCGGCAGAGTAAGGAGGGGAGAGAAGATGAGCAGACAATATGAGACAGTTATCGGCCTGGAGGTTCACGTGGAGCTTGCCACGAAGACCAAGATCTTCTGCTCCTGCAGCACGGCCTTCGGCGGCGCGCCGAACAGCCACACCTGCCCGGTCTGCACCGGCATGCCGGGTTCGCTGCCGGTATTGAATAAGCAGGTCGTGGAGTACGCGGCGGCGGTTGGCCTCGCGACAAACTGCACGATCACGCAGAACTGTAAGTTCGACCGGAAAAATTATTTTTACCCGGATAACCCGCAAAACTATCAGATTTCTCAGCTCTATTACCCGATCTGCCGGAACGGCTGGGTCGAGATCGACACGCCTGCAGGTCCGAAGAAGATCGGTATCCATGAGATTCACATGGAGGAGGACGCGGGAAAGCTGATTCACGACGAGTGGGAGGATGTCTCCCTGGTTGATTTCAACCGCTCCGGCGTGCCGCTGATCGAGATCGTGTCCGAGCCGGATATGCGCAGTGCGGACGAGGTGATCGCTTACCTTGACAAGCTGCGCCTGATCATCCAGTACCTTGGCGCGTCCGACTGCAAGCTGCAGGAGGGATCGATGCGCGCGGACGTGAATCTGTCGGTGCGCGAGGCGGGGAGTGAGAAGCTCGGTACCCGTACCGAGATGAAGAATCTGAACTCCTTCAAGGCGATTGCCCATGCGATCGACGGGGAGCGGGAGCGCCAGATCGAACTGATCGAGATGGGGCGTCCGGTCATTCAGGAGACGCGCAGATGGGATGATAATAAAGAGGCTTCCTTCGCGATGCGCTCCAAGGAGGATGCGCAGGACTACCGTTATTTCCCAGAGCCGGATCTTGTGCCGGTCATCATCAGCGACGAGTGGCTCGCCGAGATCAAAGCGCGCCAGCCGGAGCTGCGCACGGAGAAGCTGATCCGTTATAAGAAAGACTTTGATATCCCGGATTACGACGCACAGATCCTCACCTCCGCCAAGCGGATGGCGGATCTCTTCGAGGCCGCGACTGCGGTCTGCGGCAAGCCGAAGAAGGTTTCGAACTGGCTGATGGGTGAGACAATGCGCCTGATGAAGGAACACGAGATGGAGGCCGATGAGCTCGACTTCTCGCCGGAGAACCTTGCGAAGTTGATCGAGCTTGTCGACGCGGGGACGATCAATAATTCTGTCGCAAAGGAAGTTTTCGAGAAAATTTTCCTGGAGGACGTTGATCCGGACGCTTATGTGGAGGAGCACGGCCTGAAGACGGTGAATGACGAGGGTGCGCTGCGCAGCACGGTCGAGCAGGTCATCGCGGATAACCCGCAGTCCGTGGCCGATTACCGTGGCGGCAAGCAGAAGGCGCTCGGTTTCCTCGTGGGGCAGACGATGAAGGCCATGAAGGGCAAGGCAGATCCGGGCATGGTGAACCGGATTCTGAAAGAACTTTTATAAAAAGTCGATTGCTCCGGGACTTTTTTATAAAATTTTTACGGATTCCCCATATTTTGTACATATTTCTCTGGTAATATGTACCCATACAAGTTGAACAGAGTCCTCCGCCCGCGAGGCCTGCGGGCGAGGGATTTTGAGGAAACTTTAAAATGGGGACGGCGGTTCGCCGATGCGCAGAGCGGCCGCCGGACCTCGACTAACAACAACAGCGTTCGTACCCACGGACGCTTTTCTTATGGGCAGAAGAACGTAAAAAGGGAGAGGCGCTCTCGCGTCTCTCCCTTTCGCTTCCAGTCCTTCATTTTTGCATAATTCTCAATTCAAAATATATCTATTTTAACATAAGAATCTGTCGAAATGTTCAGATTAGAGTTTGGTCACGTTCGTAGCCTGCGGTCCCTTTGCGCCGTTGACTACTTCGAACTCAACCGCCTGGCCCTCTTCCAGAGACTTGAAGCCTTCCATGTTCAGTCCTGAGTAGTGAACGAAAACATCGTTGCCCTGCTCGTCAGAAATGAAGCCGTAGCCCTTCTGGTTGTTGAACCATTTTACTGTACCCTTATTCATCTCGGTACCTCCTTAAAATAATACGTGCAAAATCGCACAGCCTTAGACTATCACAGTTTTAACAAGGTGTCAATTGAAAAATCAGCCGATGTAAAGTGCGCATGAAGCGCTGTTTCCGGGAATAGACTGCTTAATAACGGGCCATTGGGGAGGCATGGTTTGAGACGGATTCTGCTTGTCAATCTGCTGATTTTATCAGTGTTTGCCAGCGTATCATACTGGACGGAGGAGAAGGAAAAACTGGAGGCCGCCATGGAAAATCGTGTGGAGAGCGCTGCGGAGGAGACGGATGATTTTATAAAGTGGGTGGATTTTGACGTCTCAAAATTTGCGCTTTCGGAGGCTTATGAATATGACCGGGACAGCTACGGAACGGATGCTCATATCAGCTGGATCGATCTGCTTGCCTGGACGGCAGCCCACACCGGCGGCGTCTTCGACGATGACCGGACGGTATACTCCTTTATGCAGGAGCTGGAGGAGCAGATCGCGGCAGGAGAAGAACTGGAAACTCTGACCGCAGAACTTCCTTATTTTTCCTATTATCAGGAGGCTTACACGGCGGTGCTTGCAGGAATGGTGGGAGAATATGAAATCGAGGAGATGGATGAGAAAGGAACGGTCACAATGGGGAAGAAGTATGGGTTGAAAGCCTTCCATCCGATTGCGAAGGGATTTCCCTACACAGACTATGACGATTTCGGGGTGTCGCGAAGCTATGGCTATGAGCGGCAGCATCTGGGACATGACCTCATGGGCCAGACCGGTACGCCGATTGTCGCGGTTGAGTCCGGCTATGTCGAGGCGCTCGGCTGGAACCAGTACGGCGGCTGGCGGATCGGAATCCGCAGCTTTGACGGATTGCGCTACTATTACTACGCCCATCTGCGGCAGGGGTTTCCTTACCAGCCTGACCTGGAGGAGGGGACAGTGGTACTGGCCGGAGATGTGATCGGCTACATGGGACATACCGGCTACAGCGCGACAGAAGATACGAATAATATCGACGAGACGCATCTGCACTTCGGAATGCAGCTCATTTTCGATGAATCACAAAAAGAAGGAAACGGGGAGATCTGGATCAACTGCTATCAGATTGTCGGCTTTCTGTACCGTCAGCAGTCGGAAGTGAAACGGGACGATGAGACAAAGGCCTGGCGGCGCGTGTATCAGATGAAGGATCCGGCGGCGGAATCTTATGAGCGGACAAAGGATTTTTCCATGTATCCGTAGTTCTCCTTAAGTCCGCTCATTCCGCGAGTGCCAGATATTCTTCCAGTGTAATTTCATTTTCCATAATATAGGAGGCGGCTTCCTCGCCTACATAACGAAAGTGCCACGACTCGTATTCGATGCCGGTGATATCCTCTTTACCTTCCGGATAGCGAAGAATGAAACCATATTCCGCGCAGTGTTCGGCAAGCCATATCGCTTCCTCCGTATCCGCCTGGGCGTCATCCAGCTGCTGGTGAGTCTTGCTGACAATGTCCACTGCCAGACCCGTGTGATGTTCGCTGGCGCCGGGAATCGCGATCCGCGTCCTGGCTTTATAAAACGCGTCCTCGTAGGTCCAGCCCTCCGCGAGCCGCTTGTCTATGTAGTTTTCAAAGAGCTCCGTCTGATACTCGATCGTGCGGTAAGCGGAGCAGACTACAGGGCGCAGCCCTTCTTCTTCCATGGCGTCCAGCATTTCCGTGAGAGGCTCCACAATGCGGGCGTCAACCTGCTTCTTGCCGGTATTGGGCAGGGTCTCCAGTTCTACCGTAAAGTCGGAGGGGAGAAAGTTCTGCTCATTGACCAGGAAAAGATTCCAGTCGTCGGTGGAGATGGAGAGCTTCTCTTCCTCTTCCATGCTTTTTGCAGCATTCTCCGATACGGTGGAGGAGCTGTCAGAAGCCGATATGGACGCCGTTGTAATCTGCGCAGACTGCTGCAGCTCCGTGACCTGCGCCTCCAGATCCCTGACCGTCCGGTGCAACGCCCGGTTGGAGACGGTCAGAAAGACACAGAAGCCGGTGGGAATCACGATCGCGGCCACTATGCATACGATCAGAAGATGCTTGTAAAATCTTACGCTGCCGGCATACCGTGCACGTTTTCGCTTACTCACGGATATTTACCATGCCCTTGATCCGTGCACCCGTCTCCACCGACAGAGCTCCGGCGGTGATATCTCCCTGCACAACGGCATTCTCACACAGCTCCACAATGCCGGAGGCCTGAATCTGCCCCTCACTTCTCCCGTTTGAGCGGACATTCTGCGCTGTGAGATTGCCTTTCAGGCAGGAATTTGCCTCTATATAGACGACCTCGGAGGCAGACACGTCTCCGTTCAGCGTGCCTGACTGGAGGGAAAGGTTGCCCGCGCTGACATTTCCCTGGACGGTTCCCTGCAGCTCGATGTCACCTTCGCACTTGATGTCACCAACAATACTGCCGGCAATCTTCATGTTGGATTTTGTGACAATATTTCCGGAGATTATCATATCTTCCGGGATGATGGCGTTGTCCCTGCGAACGAAGGGACTTTCTGAAGCATCGTCGTCTTCGCCCGGATCGTAGACATGGATCCTGTCGTCACGCGCGGGCTCCTCCACCGACATCTGTAATGTGAGATCCTCCTCCCGTATCTCCGGTACGGAGGTCTCCTGCTGGACAGGGGGCCTGGCCATATCGGGTGTGGCGGAGCCGAATAGTTCGTTTACCGCCTTCTTAAAATTACTGTCATTTTTTCTGGCCATAAGCGGCTTCCTCTCGTGTAATGGTGAATTTTCGTAACTGTCCTTTATTATAAATAAAATTGTGCTGTCTGTAAATGTATTTTTCGTGAAAAAGTGCAAAAGAAAAGGCGGTACGAGAATCTGCTCTGCAATCCTCATACCGCCTATGAAACTGTATTGTCCAATGGAGTAAACCTCTTTTCTGTAGTTTTTATTTTATGGCACCCTCACGGCCTTTTACGGTGGTTTTTTATTATCAAGGTCTGTTCCTTCACCTTCTGTTTGTCTTTCTTTCTTATTACCTTAGTGGTAATTATGATTTAAATTCTTCTTTATTTAGTTTTTTAAACTTGTACTTCCGGTGGACCGTACCATCCTTCCTTTTATGCTATGGGGTACTCCGTTAAGTCTTGATCGGAATCTCCTCCCTTCTTCTTTTATTTTTTGATTTTATTTTTGCCTCTCTCTTTTTATGTGTTTATTATAACAAATTAAATTATTTGTCAAGCTATTTTTTGAAAAAAATTAAATTATCTGTAAAATAAGACGAGATTGACATAATATCAGGGTTTTGTTAGACTGAGAATAACAGAGAGGAGGGGTTTTTAATGGGGACACCGCACAATGAGGCAGAAAAAGGCCAGTTTGCAAAGACCGTGCTGATGCCGGGGGATCCGCTGCGTGCAAAGTATGTGGCGGAACATTTTCTGGAGGACGCAAAGCTGGTAAATCAGGTGAGAAACGTCTATGCGTATACCGGCACCTATGCAGGGAAACCGGTCAGCGTCATGGCAAGCGGCATGGGAATGCCGTCCATCGGAATTTATTCGTATGAGCTCTATAAGTTTTACGATGTGGAAAATATCATCCGTATCGGCTCAGCCGGCGCCTACGACGCGAAGCTGAGGCTCTACGATCTGGTGCTGGCGGACAGCGCGTTCAGTCTCTCTTCCTACGCGAAGTGTCAGAGCGGGGATGATTCGGAGCTGCAGTATCCGGCTACCGATCTGAACGGGCGGATTCGGGCAGCGGCGCGCAGGCTGGACATTCCGCTGACGCTTGGCCGCGTTCATTCCGGCGATGTTTTTTACGCGGAGGAGGGACAGCCCGGGATGGAGTTCTATCACGATGAGATGCGCTGCGTCTGCGTGGAGATGGAGAGTTTTGCGCTGTTTCACAACGCGAAGGTACTCGGCAGAAAGGCTGCCTGCCTGTTGACAATTTCGGACTCTTTTGTGACAAATGAGGTAACAAGTGCCGAGGAGCGTCAGAACGCTTTCACCAATATGATGAAGGTGGCGCTGGAGGCCGCGGTATCCAATAGTTAAAATCAGCTGAATTTGTAAAATAAATGCGACAGAAGTCAAAAGACGACAAAACGCATTTCATAATGTATCAACGAAGACGATGCGTCAGAAGTTATTTGAACTTCTGACGCATTATTTTTTTTGCGCGAAAAGGAGGGCGACGATGAAAGGTTATCTGGCAACGAAGAAAGGGATCGTGGCGATTCCGGAGGAGAGAAAAATCAGGGCGATCTTTTGCAGACACAGGAACACCATAGAAGGTGAGATGTGTTCCGAAATTGGAATGCGCAGAATTTCCGGAGAGGATCGGTACTTGATCTGCATGAATTGCGGCAGGGTTCTGGCTGAGCGGCACACAACATATTAGAGAAGAGGGAAAAGCAGTGACAGTGGAGCAGATCATTGGTCTGATAACGGGGCCGGACAGGGTGCGTATATTTCACGATGATCGGGAATTATATACAGGATTCGTGGGAATACTCGTCAACCACAGTCCGGAGTATGACAGCATGCGGAAACTGGAAGTAAGGAAACTGCGGACCCAGTTGGACATCGCCAGTAAGGAATGGGAGAAGAACGATCTGGCGAGTCCGCTGGAGCCGGACAGCTTTCCAGATTACTCATTTCGGGACTTACGGATGACACTGTATTACGAGATTTACACATAGGAGGGAATTTATGGTAACAAACAAATGGCTGGCATACGACGACCGGAAAGCGATTGAAAAAATGTATGCGGAAGGGAAAACAGTTGACGAGATCGCACGGATCACCGGTCGCAACCGTGCCACGATTTACAAGGAGCTTCGCAAAGGAGATACCGGCGAGATGGACCAGAACGGCAGGCCGGGGTATAGCGCAAAAATCGCCCAGGAATATACATACAAGGTTCGGCGCGGAGGCTTGGCGGCGGTCGAGAAATAGGAAAGAAGGGAAGAGGAAATGGCAGCACAGTTGATGAACACCGATACGGCGTATATGGAGGGGGACATGGATGCCACCGAGGAGATCATGGAGGACATGCGTAGAAGACGGGATGCACAACGGCGGCGGGGGCAGGACAGAGCGGCGCGCCGCAGATATTTCCTGATACAGAAGACTATGGGGACTGCGATGCTGATCATTTCCGCACTGGTTCTCTTCTGCCTGGACGGGGACGGGACCGCAGCGCTTATCACCGCGCCGCTTGGAGCAGTCCTTCTTTTCAGCAGAAAACTGTTGGTTATGGATGGCTATTACTGGGAGCAGGAGAGAGAAAGCAAGAGGTAACGGCATGGAAAAAATCGGCAATTTGTACGCAGTAAACGTGAAGATTCTGATCGAAGAACGGGAGCTGAAAGCAATAGAGGAGCTTTTGCCGAGCTGGCAGCAGTATGAAAGCAAAGAGGATGGCACACATCCGTTTGAAAAATGGACTGCCGAGAATCTGCTCCAGCATTTATTGGACAGCAGGAGCAAGAATTACATATCAGAGTGCATAAAGTCCCAACAATTAGTACAGGGAAAGATTACCATAGACGAGTTCCTGAATCGAAAGCCTTTTCGCTTGAAAGAGGAGCGCGAAGAGGGGGCATTACAGGAATGTTAGAGAGAAATCATTTTTACAACATGGACAGCATTGAGGGTATGAAACAGATCCCTGACAAATATATCGACCTGATACTCTGCGATCTTCCGTATGGCGTGACAGCCAGAAACCGGTGGGACTGTCCAATCAATCCGGATCAGCTATGGGAGCAGTACCGGAGGATCATTAAGGACACAGGCGCGATCGTTCTGTTCGGTAGCGGGATGTTTACGGCGAAGATGATGCAGGCCGGGGAGGATATGTACCGCTATAGCCTGATATGGGAGAAAACAGAGCCGACAGGCTTTTACAATGCGGGGCGGATGCCGCTGAGATCGCACGAGGACATCATGGTATTTTACCGAAAACAGCCCGCCTATCATCCGCAGAAGACAACCGGGCATAAGAGAAAGACCGCGACGGCCAGGCAGAAACAGAGCTGCGAGCGCTCGTTGTGTTATGGCACGGTCCAGAAATTGAAGGACTATGACAGTACAGAACGTTTTCCGACATCGGTTCTGAAATTCAAAACGGATAAGCAGCGCTGCAATTTGCATCCGACACAGAAGCCGGTCGCCTTGCTGCGCTGGATCATCCGGACTTATACCGATGAAGGGGACCTTGTCCTCGATAACGCCTGCGGAAGTGGATCGACCTGCGAGGCCGCGAAGGAGGAAGGGCGGGATTTCATCGGCATTGACAACGGGATCTGCGAGAAGGAGCGGAGCCAGTACAAAGGGATGCCATGGGTGGAAATCGCAGAGAAGCGGATCGCAGGTGAAATTGACAGCGAGCGGATCAGAAAGTCCGCTGTAAATAAAAAGATTGGAGGAAGATATGAAAACAGGAAACAGTAGAGAAACGCCGGTCGGCGGATACGAGCCATGGGAGATGACGGCGCAAGGCGGCCTGGGAGATCGACAGGAATCCTATAAGGGTTTTCTGGTCGTGAAGTGCGAGGAGTGCGGGGAAATCAGAGCGTTTTGCGCAAAGCATGAAATCTATGCTTATAAATGCCGCGAGTGCGGTCATGAGACACTGCTGGAAGGACTGCGACCGATGTTCGCAAGCTGCAAATGCGGCGGGCAGTTTCGCTACAAGACAAACCTGCAGGATGAAACCTACACGCAGGAGTGCCTGAACTGCAAGATGCCGATAGATGTCCGGCTTAACAGAAGGAGAACGGCTTATGTGACCGTGGGTGAGAGAAGATCATGAATGCGGCATTGTTGAGCAGTAAGGATATGAACTGGTGCACGCCGCGGGAATTTTTCAAGGAACTGGATCGGGAGTTTCACTTTGATCTCGATCCGGCGGCAACGGAAAAGAGTGCAAAGTGCGCACAGTATTACACGCCAGTGGAAGACGGCCTGAAACAGAGTTGGGGGGGCCATCGGGTTTTCTGCAATCCGCCTTATGGAAGAACGATTGGAGAGTGGGTGCAGAAAGGATACGAAGAAAGCCGCAAGCAGGATACGGTGGTCGTTATGCTGATACCGGCCAGGACAGACACTCAATATTATCACGAATACATATTCGGAGGGAAAGCAGACGAGGTGCGCTTCCTGCGCGGACGGTTGCATTTCACGGACGAAGACGGGAACAGGAAGGACAGCGCACCGTTCCCATCAGCAGTTATCGTGTGGTATGGCCCAAACATGAAGCCAGGAAGGAGCAGGGATGCATAGAAGAAATAAACCGCTACGCATAGTGCCGCGCCTGGCGGTATGCTTCACAACGCTTCTGGCAGCGGTGAACGCCGTCAGACCGGCGCATGCAGAAGAAACGCCGAAAGCGGTACTCGTGAGCACGGAGATAGAGAATGACATTTCAGAAAGCGATCTGGAAATGTCAGAAGAGGAGCTGGAAGAGGAAACGTACTACGACAGCCTGGAACTATTGGCCTTATGCGTGGAGGCCGAAGCAGGAAATCAGAGTTTGATCGGCAAGAGGATGGTTGTCGACGTGATATTGAATCGCGTCGACGATCCAGAATGGCCGGACAACATTGTGGACGTCATCGCGGACCCGTATGAGTTTTCTTCTTACTGGGATGGTGGGATAGATCGCGTATGGGAGCCGAGCGAGGAAACCTTTCTGGCGGTGCAGATGGAACTGTCGGAGCGTAGCTGGCCGGAAATCTATTATTTTACTGCGGGGCGGTATTCCGAATACGGAACGCCATTGATGAAGGTCGGCGCCCATTATTTTTCAACGAAATGAGAGGAGAAGAGAAGATGGCAAATGTGAATTGTTCAAAGGTTACAGAGTATCAGGGATACAGGGAGGTGCTTCATCTGCATGCAGCAGGGAAAGAAAAATTTGTGAAAAAGCAGTCAGAAGCATTCCTGGATTTTATGAAGCAGGATGGCGAAGAGAACTACGAGGCGGAGACGGAAATCAGCATCGAGAATGAGGAGGACGCGGAGCAGGAGCAGAGTGAAGCGCAGAAAATCGCTGTCGAGAGCAATGAGCACCTGATTTGAAGGGAGAGAATTACATGTTTTTAAATCCAGGTATCTTGAACAGACTCATGAAACAGGCATACAAGACCTATCTTTATATGGCGCGGGAAGAGGAATGGCTCTATGTCGCCGGGAACTACTGGGAGGTGAGCATCCTCGAAAAGTTCATCCCGAAAAGGACTAAGGGCGACATGATCGCGCTGGCGGGCGAATTGCCGGAGACGGGACAGCGCCGCCGGATGAATAAGGACGAGGATCAGTTTGAAACAGGTTTCCATACCATTGTGGATACTACACCCTTCAAGGAGCACAATACTCTGGAAGTGACAGATCTGATCCTGCTATACGGAGGAACGCCGCAAAGGATTCTGCAAAACGCGGACACCGGGGAGCTGTATCTGATCAACAACGTCTTCACGTCCCTTGTAGATGAATCACAGGTACTGGTGGACGATGGGGAATATGCGCCGGGCGCGCCGTTTTTCCATCCAGGAAATGGCGTACTATGGGCGAATAATGTATGCAGGCTGCGCGCAAACTTCCGGATTGATGACAGAAATGAGAAGATCATGAACCAGCTGAAAGGCCTCGATCTCATGCCGGAAATGCCGGAATAGATGGAGGCAGCGATGCAGAAAGTAAAGTGGTTGGACGAATACTGCTACGCCTGCGGGCAGCAGCTTAACAGCTGGGACAAGCGCCTGTCAAAGACACTGGCCTATAAGATGCCAGTCTGCGAGAAATGTATTGCGAAGGAGTACGGCATGCCTACGGATGAACTCCGTGACCGGATGGAGAATTTCTTCGGAATGCGTCCATGTCAGGGGATCTGAGCCATGAAAAAAGAGTATAACGAGCTGACAAAGCGGCTTCTGGCGGAAGGATATACGGTGGATAATTACCCTGAAAATGTGGAAGTGGGAAGCTGCGGGTTCGGAGGAAGAGATAGGCTTAACAATTTTTATGGCGGCTTTGTTTACAAGCGCAAGTATATCTGGGATCAGGTTTTTGAAACGCCATGCGGACTGCAGTGCAAGGGTTCCACGGCCATGACCGGAATGGGATATATGGGTATCGAGTGGGAATTTGAAAATGATATGGCAACCGTGCATTGTCCGTACCGGAAAAAGGATTGCCAGTTGAAGCATGAGTTCCTACGCGGGACTGGGAATTTACATCACGATTTAACGTGCAACGTCCATAGGGTTCATAAGGAATACCAGTATGAGGGGAGTATCGAAGATTTACGGGAGCAGCGGGATAAGCGGATAGCGGAAGAAAGGGTTGCTTTTATCCAGCAGAAAAAGGGGCGCGCCTGCGCACACCATATGAAATACGACTACGATCGGGAAAGGTGGGTTATGCACTACGATCCCGAAGTCTGCGCACTTAACAGATGCAGGGGTTATTGCCCGATACTTGGAAGGAATCTGGACAAGAAGCGCGGGAATGTGTTCTATGATGTCCGGATTGAAGGGAGGGATTACAGCAAGGACGGCACGCTCTTCGAGGGCGAGCGATTCATGAAGCTGATTAAAGGCGAACGCTTTTTTGACAGGCCTGCGAGCATGGGCATCTGTCGGATCTTCGCCAGACAATGCCAGGAATCTTTGCGCCAGGGAGTCCAGGGTAAAGCAAAATATTCCGAGATGCTCTTCATGGCAAGAGTCCATAACTTCGATTGGCGCATGGAGGTATTCAACATCCGCGCCGAAGAACGGGAAACCCGTGACCTGATGCAGGATCTGGAAGATATTCAGAACGGAATCCAGATCGTCCATGCATCCGATCAAGAGAAAGCGGCGAAGGAGCGGAAGAAAGAAAAAAAGGACGAGCGCAGGCAGAAAAAGATCGAGAAGATGGAGCAGAAGATCATAGAGCTTGGCTTCGGCAATCTGGAAGAGATTGACAAGCGGCGCGCCGAGAAATTGCTTGATGATGATCGCCTGGAGGAACTGGAAGGGATTCGGAGGAAAAAGCAGAAAGAGGAACGGGAGCAGCCGGTACAAATGAGCCTGTTCGATTTTATGTGAGAGGAGCAGAGAGATGGAGAGTGCGGAAAGAAATTGGCGTATTTATATCAGTGGCCCGATGACAGGGACGGAGGATTATGCGGAGCGATTCGCGAAGGCGGAGGCATATCTGGCAGACCGAGGGTATTCCGTTGTGAATCCGGCAAAGCTCGATGCGGCACTTCCGGCCGATCTAACCTATGAGGAACATATGGAGGTCGATATGCTGCTCCTGGCGTCATGCGATGCAGTTTATATGATGAAAGGATGGCGGGACAGCAGGGGAGCGAACAGGGAGTACGGGTATGCGCGTGGAGCGAATAAGGAAATCTATTACGAGGAGGAATAGAGGGTGCAAGAAACTAAGCGGTTTGTTTGCGAGTATTGCGGGAGGGAATTTCTGTACCAGGAAGAGTGTGCGGAGAACGAAAAGACTCATATGCGGGATTATGCCGTTGCATCGGATGCGGAGATCATAGATGAGCTGCGAGTGCTCGCCGAGGCCGCATGGGGATACCACATAGGGAATGAGGTGCTGGGAATGCCTTACTACAACTTTGTCAGTCTAATGAAAAGTGCAGCAGATAGGATAGAGGAGAGAGGGAAATGAACAAATTGAGAAAAGCCGGCGGTTATGTATGCTTCGCCATGGTAGTCATTCTCCTGTTAGGATTACTGGCTTATGCGATAGGCGATGCCGAAATGGCGTTGAAAGCGATCGTATTTATCACGGTTGAGACGGTTTTAACGATAGCAGGATTCAGGCTGTTATTTTGGTGAGGGGAATAGAGAAAAATGGTCGGCCCGATCAGCATCATAGATTATTTACAGACTTTAAGAGGGCCGAATATGGGCTGCGCGCCATGTATCTGTAAGCATTGTTTATTTTGGTGGTCGGAGCGATGCCCATATGGTGAATGTTGGGATAGTCACAGAGCCGAAGTCGATCCATACGACAAGGCGCACCAGGGAGAGCCGCCGAGGACGTACTGGACAAACTGGGAGACGGATCAGGCATATTGGTGCAGGGGTGGTTTTGCTTATCCAACGTTGACTTGCCCTCATTTTGTGAAGTACAAGGGACAGCAGGTAAAGGAGTGCCTGGATGCGAATGTGAGCATCTTTCAGGACGGCTATATTCAGTGCAGTATCGTGGATAGCGTAGGCTGCGAGAAATGCTACAGGCGGTTTTTAGAACGACAGGAAAACAAGGAGTGAGGAAGATGACGATTGACATTGACAGTCTTATAAGCAACCTTTTCTGCGCAAGACGTACACGCGAACCAATATCGTCGCTAAGGGGAGATCGCTCATGGCAAGCCCCAATACTTTCCGAGGATGACAAGCCATATGTTGAGAGAATAATTCATGAATGGTACAACAACCAAGTAACGGAGGAAGGAGAACGAATTGCCAAACTCGAAGCAAAGGTGCACGTGTATGAGAAAATTATTTCAAAAAGCAATTTTGCGCCAATGCTGGTTGAAAGCACAAGGGATGAAGAGAGCGGAGGGATGGAAATCGAAGAGACACCTGCCGAGGATGTGGAGCAGGTGAAATATGGGACATGGGTCTACGGTGAATATAAACTTGCTCATTGTTCGGAATGCGGATTCGGGCAGGAGAGGCCATGGCATGTAACGCCATTTTGTCCAGGGTGCGGCGCAAAAATGGACGGAGGCGGAGAAGAATGAGCAGAGAAATATTATTTAAAGGGAAAAGCACCGCAACGGGTGAATGGACAGAAGGTGGATATTTTGAAGCTCCGCATGGCTGTTTTATTTCTGAAACTGTATGGGAGAATGAGAAGAAATGGAGCCAGTGGGCGAGAACGGTAGATCCTTCCACCGTCTGCCAGTACACGGGACTAACTGACCGGAACGGCGTGAAAATCTTTGAAGGAGATATTGTTAAAATTTTCGATTATCCAGATTGCTATGGATGTGTACGATTTGGGAGTTACGCTGATGTCAGAGGAACCGTTGACGCATGCTATGGATGGTACATTGAATTTCTTCCAAATAACGACTACTACAGACAAGACTTCGGGAATTGGGCGAACAAGATAGTTGTCGTTGGAAACTGTTTCAACAATCCCGAACTGCTGCAAGTAGCAGCACAGCACGCAGATCAGGATGTGCTCGCACTCGCAACGTGAATGATTTGTTATCAAAAGACAGAGGGAAATAGAAAATGAAGAAAATCAATACATATTCCATCACACATATAGACGGGACGCTTCTGGGGAGACATCTTCCATGCCGGAAGGTGGTGCAGCTGATCGGGATAGATCAGAATAAGGTGCTTTGTGCAGCAAAGAAGCATTTGTGCGTAGGCGGTAAGTATTATATCGATCTGAACACGCACATTGA